>NZ_QKTS01000001.1:0-395106 GCF_003234525.1 Curtobacterium sp. MCBD17_021
GAATTGCTCCACACCCGATCAGCCGAAACCGACCAGGCACGGGGTCAATAAAATTGGCATTGACAATGTGCACGCTGTTGAGTTCTCAAGGACCAGACGCACTCCCCACTCCGCACCACCAGGATGCTTCGCCAGAGAGGCTGTCGTTCTCGAACCCACCGATGTCGTCGAACCCGCCAACACGATCCGTGCTGTCAGATCCAGTGGCTCATCCCGTAGGAGAGAACCGGTGGAGTAGTCATCCTAAGCGTCGAAGCGACCCAGCACAAGGCTAGATCTGAACTCCAGTGGAGGATGGTCCCGCTTGAGGGCCGACGTGCTCTGGGCTTTCGCTCCAGCCGCTCCGCCGCACCTTTGGGGTGACGAGGGATTACTTTACGCAGCCCCCACACCCACCACCAACCCACCCCACATCCCGGGCGTGTCGCACACTGCAACAGGGTCTGCGAACACCGCGGACGACGGAGACGCCCGGCTCCTCGAGGGAACCGGGCGTCTCCGGGGTAACGCAAGGGGTCAGGCGACGGTCACGCCGGCGAGGGTCTTCTTCCCGCGCCGGAGCACGACGACTCCTGCCGGCAACACCACGGAAGACAGGGTCGCGGCGGGGTCGTCGACCCGCTCGTTGTTGACGTACACGCCACCCTGGGTGATCGCACGCCGGGCCTCACCGAGGGACTTGACCAGCTCGGTCTCCACCAGTGCTCGGGCGAGGTCGGCATCACCGGCCAGGGTGACCGACCCGGGGACCTCCGCGATCGCCGACCGCAGGGTCTCCGGATCGAGCGCGGCGAGGTCGCCGTTCCCGAACAGCGCCGCCGACGCGTCGATCGCGGCCTGGGTCGCTGCTTCCCCGTGGACCAGGGCGGTGACCTCGAAGGCCAGGGTGCGCTGGGCCTCCCGGCGGAACGGCTCGTCGGCGACGGCACGCTCGAGGCGCTCCACCTCGGCGCGGGACAGGAAGGTGAACTCCCGCAGGCGCGCGACCACGTCGGCGTCCGCCGTGTTGAGCCAGAACTGGTAGAAGGCGTACGGCGAGGTCATCGTGCCGTCGAGCCAGATCGCGTTGCCCTCGCTCTTGCCGAACTTCGTGCCGTCCGAGTTCGTGATGAGCGGTGTCCCCAGCGCGTGCGCGGACACGCCCTCGGTCCGACGGATGAGTTCCGTGCCCGAGGTGAGGTTGCCCCACTGGTCGGACCCGCCGGTCTGCAGGGTGCACCCGTACTGGCGGTAGAGTTCACGGAAGTCCAGGCCCTGCAGGATCTGGTAGCTGAACTCGGTGTAGCTGATGCCGGCGTCCGAGTTCAACCGGGCGGCGACCGCGTCCTTCTTGAGCATCGAGTTGACGCGGAAGTACTTGCCGATGTCGCGCAGGAAGTCGATCGCGGACAGCGGCGCGGTCCAGTCCAGGTTGTTCACCAACCGGACGCCGTTGTCACCGTCGGCGCTGAGGAACCGGGAGACCTGGCCCTGCAGCCGTCCGACCCATTCCTCGACGGTCTCGCGGGTGTTCAGCGTGCGCTCGGCGGTCGGCCGCGGGTCCCCGATGAGCCCGGTCGATCCACCGACGAGCGCGAGCGGCTTGTGCCCGGCCAGCTGCAGGCGACGCATGGTCAACAGCTGGAGCAGGTTCCCGCAGTGCAGCGACGGCGCGGTCGGGTCGAACCCGCAGTAGTAGGTGACCGGGCCGGCATCGAGGGCCTCTTGCAGTGCGGTCTCGTCGGTGGAGACGTGCACCAGACCACGCCAGCGCAGTTCGTCCCACACCGAGGCGAAGGCGGGGTCGTTCTGCTGGCGCGTCAGGACGTCGGGAGCGGTATCACTGGACACCTCGTCATCGTACCGGCGCGCTCGGCGCCACCTCAGCCGATCGCGCCCTTGTGCCGGCGGTACGCCGACACGGTCGGGTCTCCCGGCAGCCAGAACCGCCACGGGAACGCCGCTCCCCCGGCGACCCCGCCCACGCCGGTCCGCGGACCGCGGGCGACGAGGCCGCCGGACAGGAGGTCGTCGACGACCTGCGCCACCGGGACGGAGGCGAGCCGGGCCTCCAGGGCAGGAGCCAAGCGGAGCGTGTACGGGCCGGAACCATCGAGGACCGAGGTGCCGTCGTCCGCGCCGAGGACCGCGCCGAGCGCGACGCCGAGGTTCCCCGGTCCGCGTGCCAGCGCGACGTCGGCCACGGTGGGCCCGCGACGCTCGCGGGCGACCTCGGCGCCGACCACCACGGCCGCCCCGCGGAGCAGGGAACCGGACGACAGGCCAGCCGGACCGCTCACGACGTTCACACACGTGTGGATGCCGTACGACCGGTAGGCGTACAGCGTCCCCGGCGGACCGAAGAGGTGCCGGTTGCGCTGCGTCATGCCACGGTGGCCGTGCGAACCCGGGTCGACCTCGCCGGAGTAGGCCTCGACCTCGGTGATCCGCAGCGTCACGCCCTTGCCCGTGATCGTCGCGCCGAGGAGTGCGGGCGCGCACACCGGCGCGGGCTCGCGCAGGAGCGCGAGCAGCGCGTCCGACGGCATCTCCTCAGCCGACACGGTTCACCGGGTGAAGGGGGTCCCGGCCGCGATCTCCCGGACGGACCGGGTCAGGGCGGCGAGCTGCTCGGCGACGCGCTCGGGTGCCGTGCCACCGACCCCGCGACGGGACGCGACGCTGCCCTCGATCGTCAGGACCCCGCGGACCTCCGGGGTCAGGTGCTCGGAGACCGCGGCGTACTCCGCATCGGTCGGGTCGTCGAGGTCGATGCCGCGTTCCTCGCAGTACCGGACGAGCGCGCCGGACACCTCGTGCGCATCGCGGAACGGCACGCCCTGCCGGACCAGCCACTCGGCGACGTCCGTCGCCAGGGAGAACCCCTGCGGTGCGAGCTCCGCCATCCGGGCGGTGTCGAAGGACAGGGTCGCGATCATGCCGGTGAAGGCGGGGAGCAGGACCTCGAGCGTCGCGACCGAGTCGAAGACGGGCTCCTTGTCCTCCTGCAGGTCGCGGTTGTACGCCAGCGGCAGGCCCTTGAGGGTGGCGAGGAGCCCGGTCAGGTTGCCGATCAGCCGGCCCGACTTGCCGCGCGCGAGCTCGGCGATGTCGGGGTTCTTCTTCTGCGGCATGATGCTCGACCCGGTCGAGAACCCGTCGTGGAGCCGGACGAAGCCGAACTCCTTCGTGTTCCAGAGGATGACCTCCTCCGCCAGGCGGGAGACGTCGATGCCGATCTGGGCGAGGACGAAGGCGAACTCGGCGACGACGTCACGCGCGGCCGTCGCGTCGATCGAGTTGTCGGCAGGACGGTCGAAGCCGAGCTCGTGGGCGATCGCGGTCGGGTCGAGCCCGAGGGAACTGCCCGCCAACGCACCCGCGCCGTAGGGGCTGACGCTCGCGCGGCCCGCCCAGTCGCGGAGGCGCTCGAGGTCCCGCACGAGCGGCCAGGCGTGGGCGAGCAGGTGGTGCGCGAGGAGGACGGGCTGCGCGTGCTGCAGGTGCGTCCGGCCGGGCATGACGGCGCCCTCGTGCTCGGACGCCTGCTGGCTGATCGCGTCGACGAGGTCGATCACCATCCGGCCGATCCGCCGGCCGTGGTCGAGCATGTGCATGCGGCCGAGCGTCGCGATCTGGTCGTTGCGGCTCCGGCCGGCGCGGAGCTTCCCGCCCAGTTCCGGCCCGAGGTCCGCGATGAGCAGCCGCTCGAGCGCGCCGTGCACGTCCTCGTCGGACTCGTCCGGCTGCAGGGAGCCGTCGGCGTGCGCGTCCTCGAGGCGGTCGAGGCCGGCGAGCATCCGGTCGAGTTCGTCGGCCGTGAGGTAGCCCGCCACCTGGAGCGCCCGGGCGTGCGCACGTGAGCCGGCGATGTCGTACGGGGCCAGCTGCCAGTCGAAGTGCGTCGACTTCGACAGGGCGGCGAGTTCCGCGCTCGGACCGTCCGCGAACCGACCACCCCACAGGGCGCCCGTGTTCGTCGCGTCGGTCTTGCTGCTGGCTTCTTCCGGCCGGGAGGCTCGGGGGGCGTCCGTCATGAGGGTCCTGCGTCGTCTCGGGTCGGGTCGGTCGGGGGTCGGGGGATCCGGGTTTCCGGGCTACGCGCGCCTGCCGGACCGGCGGCGACGGGACGGGCGCGTGCCGCGCCTCCCGTCCGGCGAGGACGGCGGGACCGACCGGTCCCGCCGTCCTCGGTCGCTCAGTTCGCCAGGTCGCGGCGAGCGGAGATCTTGCTCGGCAACGACCACAGTTCGATGAAGCCCTTCGAGAGCGACTGGTCGAACGTGTCGCCGGTGTCGTACGTGGCGAGGTCGAAGTCGTAGAGGCTCTGCTCCGACCGACGACCGGTCACCGTGGCTCGACCGCCGTGCAGCTGCATGCGGATGTCGCCCGACACGTACTCCTGCGTGGAGTCGATGAAGGCGTCGAGGCTGCGCTTCAGGCCACCGAACCAGAGACCGTCGTAGACCAGGTCGGCCCACTCGGACTCAACACCGCGCTTGTAGCGGTTCACGTCGCGCTCGAGCGTCAGGCTCTCGAGCTCCTCGTGCGCGGCGATGAGCGCCATCGCGGCCGGGGCCTCGTAGACCTCGCGCGACTTGATGCCGACCAGGCGGTCCTCGACCACGTCGATGCGGCCGACGCCGTGCTTGCCGGCGAGGGCGTTGAGCTCCTGCACGATGCGCAGGACGCTGAAGCGCTGGCCGTCGATCGCGACCGGGACGCCCTGCTCGAACGTGATCGTGACCTCGTCGGCCTCACGGTCGACGGCGGGGTCCTGCGTGTACGCGTACAGGTCCTCGATCGGGGCGTTCCACGGGTCCTCGAGGAACCCGGTCTCCACCGCGCGACCCCAGACGTTCTGGTCGATCGAGTACGGCGACTTCTTGCTCTGCAGGATCGGCAGGTCGTGCTCCTGCGCGTAGACGATCGCCTTGTCGCGGGTCAGCGCGAGGTCACGGACCGGGGCGACGCTCGTCAGGTCGGGGGCGATCGCGGCGACCGCGGCCTCGAAGCGGACCTGGTCGTTGCCCTTGCCGGTGCAGCCGTGCGCGACGCTGTCCGCTCCGAGCTGCTTCGCCGTGGTGGCGAGGTGCTTCGCGATGAGCGGCCGGCTCAGCGCGGAGACCAACGGGTAGCGCTTCTGGTAGAGCGCGTTGGCCTTGAGGGCCGGGACGAGGTAGTCGTCCGCGAACTCGTCCTTCGCGTCGATGACGACCGACTCCACCGCGCCGCAGTCGAGCGCGCGCTGGCGGATGGCGTCCATGTCCTCGCCGCCCTGGCCGACGTCGACGGCCAGTGCCACGACCTCCTTGCCGGTGGCGTCCTTGAGCCAACCGATCCCGACGGAGGTGTCGAGCCCTCCTGAGTACGCCAGTACGACGCGGTCTGCCATGTGATGTCTCCTAGGGGTGTTGGGGGAATCAGTTGTTCGCGGCGAGGAGCCAGGCGAGCAGGGCCTTCTGGGCGTGCAGGCGGTTCTCCGCCTCGTCCCAGATGATGCTGCGCGGTCCGTCGATGACCTCGGCGGTGACCTCGTAGCCGCGGTCGGCGGGCAGGCAGTGCATGAACACGGCGTCGTCCGCGGCGTGCGCGAGCAGCTCGTCGTCGACGCGGTACCCGGCGAAGGTCGCGAGCCGCTGCTGCTTCTCGTCCTCCTTGCCCATCGAGACCCAGGTGTCGGTCACGACGACGTCGGCACCGGCCACCGCGGCGACCGGGTCGGTCACGACGAGCACGGACCCGCCGGTCTCGGCAGCGCGGTGCTCCGCGTCGGTCACGACCTGCGGTGCGGGCGAGAACGCGACCGGCGATGCGACACGCACGTGCATCCCGGCCGTCGCGCAGGCCAGCAGGTACGACTGCGCCATGTTGCTCGCGCCGTCGCCGACGAACGCGATCGTCTGCCCGGCCAACGCGCCGCGGTGCTCGCGGATGGTCAGCAGGTCGGCGAGGAGCTGGCACGGGTGGAAGTCGTCGGACAGTGCGTTCACGACCGGCACCGTGGTGCTCGCCGCCATCTCCTCGAGCCCGGCCTGGCCGTAGGTGCGCCAGACGATCGCCGACACCATGCGCTCGAGCACGCGGGCGGTGTCGGTCGGGGTCTCCTTGCCACCGAGCTGGCTGTTCGCGGTCGAGATGATGAGCGGGCTGCCGCCGAGGTCGCTGATGCCGACGTGGAAGGACACCCGGGTGCGGGTGGACGACTTGTCGAAGATCACGGCGACGCTCTGCGGACCGGCGAGGGGCTTGGCGCCCCACCGGTCGCGCTTCATCTCGACGGCGAGGTCGAGGATCGCGGACTGCTCGGCCTGGGTCAGGTCGTCGTCCCGGAGGAAGTGGCGGGTCATGCGGAGGTCTCCTGGTCGGCGCCCTCGACGGCCGCCATGCTCTGGGCGAGGATCGCGAGGAACGCGTCGATCTCGTCGTCGGACACGATGAGCGGCGGCGCGATGCGCAGGCTCGACTCGTTCGGTGCGTTGATGATGAGGCCGCGCTCGAGCGCGGCGGCCGAGACCGCGGCGGCGACCGGGCGACGGAGGCCGACGCCGATGAGCAGGCCGCTCCCCCGGACCTCCTCCACCAGGTCGGAGCCGAGCGCGGTGATGCCGGCGCGGATGCGCTCGCCCTTGACGACCGCACCGGCCACGAGGTCGGCGCGCTCGATCTCCGCGAGCACCGCGTTCGCGACGCGGGTACCGAGCGGGTTGCCGCCGAAGGTCGAGCCGTGCTGGCCCGCCGAGAACAGGTCGGATGCCCATCCGAAGGTCACGAGCGCCCCGATCGGGAAGCCGCCGGCGATGCCCTTGGCGACCGTGATCGCGTCCGGGACCACGCCCGTGTTCTGGAAGGCGAACCAGGCTCCGGTGCGGCCGATGCCCGTCTGGATCTCGTCGAGGATGAGCAGGGCGCCGTGCTGTTCGGTCAGGGTCCGGGCGGCCTGCAGGAAGCCCTCCGGCAGGTCGACCACGCCGGCCTCGCCCTTGATCGGCTCGAGGATGAGCGCGGCGACGGTGTCGTCGATCGAGCGCTCGAGTGCCTCGATGGAGGTCTCGATGTGCTCGACGCCCGGGATCATCGGCAGGAAGTCCTGCTGGAGGGCGGGCTTGCCGGTGAGGGCGAGCGCGCCCATGGTCCGCCCGTGGAACGCCTGCTGCAGCGCGATGATCCGCGTCTTGCGACCGTCCTCGCCACGGTTCAGCCGGGCCAGCTTGAAGGCCGCCTCGTTCGCCTCCGCCCCGGAGTTGCCGAAGTACACGCGACCCGCTTCGCCCGCGCCGGAGATCCGCTTGAGGCGTTCCGCGAGCTCGAGCTGCGGCGGGGTGGCGAAGTAGTTCGACACGTGCACGAGCTTCGCGGCCTGGTCGCTGACCGCCTCGACGAGCGCCGGGTGGGCGTGGCCGAGCGAGTTCACCGCGATGCCGGCGAGGAAGTCGAGGTACTCGTTGCCGTCGACGTCCCACACCCGACAGCCCTCACCGCGCTCGAGCATGATCTTCGGCGGGGTCAGGGATCGCATGAGCGACGCCCCGAACCGGTCGTTCCAGGTCTCGGTCTGCGTCTCCGTGCTCACCGTGCTGTGCCCTTCTCGTCGTCGTGCTGGATCGTCTGGTCGTCGCCGCGTCGAGCGACGTGCTGACCACCCGGGGCGTCGTCGTGACCGCTGCCCGGGGCGTGGACCGCCGCGCGTCGGCCGATCTCGGCGTGGGTGTTCTGGTTCTCGGTCCGACGGCTCGGGTCCGGGATGACCTCGGTGCCCGCGCCGCGGAGCGTGAAGACCTCGAGCAGGATCGAGTGCGGGATGCGGCCGTCGATGATGGTCGCGCCACCGACCCCGCCGACCACGGCGTCGAGGCACGCGGTCATCTTCGGGATCATGCCGGACTCGAGCGACGGCAGCAGCTGGCGGAGTTCCTCGACCGCGATGAGGTCGATGATCGAGTCGCGGTCCGGCCAGTTGCGGTACAGCCCGGGCACGTCGGTCAGCATCATCAGCTTCGACGCGTTCAGCGCGATCGCGAGTGCGGCCGCGGCGGCGTCGGCGTTCACGTTGAGCGCCTGGTCCGGGTGGGCGTCGTCGATCGCGATGCTCGACACCACGGGGATCCGGTCGGCGCGGATCGCCGCGAGGACCCCGGACGGGTCGACGTGCGTGATGTCGCCGACGTGGCCGAGGTCGAAGTGCTCGCCGTCCACGACGACGCCCTTCTTCTCGCCCGTGAACAACGACCCGCCGTCACCGAACACCCCGACGCCGAGTCCGTCACCGTGCTCGTCGATGAGGTCCACGATCTCGCGGTTCACCTCACCGGCCAGGACGTCGCGGACGACGGTGATCGCCTCGGTCGTGGTGACGCGGTAACCGCCGCGGAACTCGGACTGGATGCCCTGCTCCTTCAGCGCCGCCGAGATCTGCGGACCGCCGCCGTGCACGACGACCGGGTGCAGGCCGGCGTACCGGAGGTAGACCATGTCCTCGGCGAACGCCCGCTTGAGGTCGTCGTTCACCATCGCGTTGCCGCCGAACTTGACGACGACGATCTTGCCCGAGAACCGCTTCAACCACGGCAGGGACTCGATGAGCGTCGCGGCCTTGACGGTCGCGAGCTCGTGCTCTTCTTCCTTCGAGAGGTCCGCGTCGCTCATCAGCTGGAGTACGCGCTGTTCTCGTGGACGTAGTCGTGCGTCAGGTCGTTCGTCAGGATGGTCGCCGAGGACGATCCCACCCCGAGGTCGATGAGCACGTGGGTGTCCCGCGGGGTGAGGTCGACGGCGTCGCTCGGCTGATCGGGGGCTCCGGCGTGGCAGACCCGGACGCCGTTCATCGAGACGTCGACCGCGTACGGGTCGAACTCGGCGTCGGTCGTCCCGATCGCCGCGAGGACGCGGCCCCAGTTCGGGTCGTTGCCAAACACGGCTGCCTTGAACAGGTTGTTGCGGGCGACGCTCCGGCCGACCGTGACGGCGTCGTCCTCGCTCACCGCTCCGACGACCTCGATCGTGATGTCGTGCGCGGCGCCTTCGGCGTCCTGCTGGAGCTGACGCGCCAGGTCCGCGCAGACCGCGGTCAGGGCCTGCTGGAACTCGTCGGTCCCCGGCGTCGTGCCCGACGCTCCGGAGGACATCAGCACGACGGTGTCGTTCGTCGACATGCAGCCGTCGGAGTCGACCCGGTCGAAGGTCACCCGCGTGGCCGCACGCAACGCCCGGTCGAGGTCGTCGGACGGCAGAGCGGCGTCCGTGGTGATGACGACGAGCATCGTCGCGAGGCCCGGTGCGAGCATGCCCGCGCCCTTCGCCATGCCGCCGACGGTCCAGCCGCCTGCCGTCACCACGGACTGCTTCGGCTTGGTGTCGGTCGTCATGATCGCGGTCGCGGCGTCCGCGCCCCCGTCGTCGGTGAGGGCGTCGGCCGCGAGCGAGACCCCGCGCAGGACGTTGTCGCGGAACGTCTGGTCGCCGACGCCGATGAGCCCGGTGGAGCAGACGACGACGTCACCGGCACCCACACCCAGGGCGCCACCGACGGCTTCCGCGGTGAGGTGCGTCGTCTGGAAGCCGAAGGGACCCGTGAAGCAGTTCGCGCCTCCCGAGTTGAGCACGACGGCGCGGGCGACACCGTCACCGACCACCTGCCGGGACCAGATGACCGGGTGCGCCTGGGCGCGGTTCGTGGTGAAGACGGCGGCCACCGCGTCGGACGGACCGTCGTTGACGACGAGCGCGACGTCCGGCCTGCCGCTCGCCTTGAGACCGGCGGTGACACCGGCCGCGCGGAACCCGGCGGCGGCGGTCACGCCCCGCAGCGCGAGAGCCGGGAGGCCCGTGGTCGGCTCGGACTGGTTGCTGGTGTCGGTCACGGGGCGACTCCGTCCACGCTGAGGCCGAGGGTCTCGGGGAACCCGAGCGCGATGTTCGCCGACTGGACGGCGGCACCGCCGGTCCCCTTGGCGAGGTTGTCGAGCGCGGTCACCGCGACCACGCGGCCGGCGGCCTCGTCGACCGCGATGCCGACGAGCGCGGTGTTGGCCCCGATCGTGTCGGCCACCCTGGGGAAGACGCCCTCGGGCAGGAGGTGCACGAAGGGCTCGTCGGCGTAGGCCTGCTCCCACGCGAGGCGCACGTCGTGCGCGGTGACCCCCGGAGCGAGGCGAGCCGTCGTGGTGGCGAGGATGCCACGGGCCATCGGCACCAGGACGGGCGTGAACGAGACGCGGACGTCGGAAGCACCGGCCACGCGCAGGTTCTGCTGGATCTCCGGGACGTGCCGGTGCTTCCCGCCGACCGCGTAGGCACTGGCGGAGCCCATGATCTCGGCCGCGAGGTACGTGGGCTCGAGCTTCTTGCCGGCACCGCTCGGGCCGACGCTGAGGACCGCGACGACGTCGTCCGACTCGACGAGACCGGCCTGCACGCCGGGCTGGATGCCGAGGGTGATCGCCGTGACGTTGCACCCGGGCACGGCGATCCGCTTCGTGGCGGCGAGCTCGGTGCGCTGCCGTCCCTGCGGCACGATGTCGTCGACGTCCCGCCACTCGTCGGCAGCACCCGGAGCCGGCGGGGCGTGCAGGAGTTCCGGGAGACCGTAGGTCCACGCCCCGTGGTACTCGCCACCGTAGAAGGCGGCCCACGCGTTCTCGTCCGTCAGGCGGTGGTCTGCACCACAGTCCACGACGAGGGTGTCCGCGTCGAGCTCGGCCGTGATCGCGCCCGACTGGCCGTGCGGCAGGGCGAGGAACACCACGTCGTGCCCACGGAGGTTCTCCGGGGTCGTCTCCACGAGGGTCAGGTGCGCGAGCGACCGCAGGTGCGGCTGCGTCGCGATCAGCGGCTGTCCGGCGTTCGAGAACGCCGTCACCGTCCTGACGTCGAACTCGGGATGAGCGGAGAGGATGCGCAGCAACTCGCCACCCGCATAGCCGCTGGCTCCCGCCACGGCGACGGATACGGACATGGGTTCCACCTTTGGTCGGACTGTTCGTCGAGAGAGTCGGAGGCGGCGACCCCGGGCGGTGATCCGTCGTGGATCAGTCGCGCAGGGTCGCCCCGAATCGCTCGCCGGCACGTCGGACGGCGCCGTCACGGGCCTCGGAGGCCTCGGCAGCGGTCAGCGTGCGGTCCGTGGCACGGAAGCGCAGGGCGAACGTCAGGGACTTCTGTCCCTCGTCCACGCCGGCACCCCGGTAGTCATCCACGAGCCGAGCATACTCCAACAGCTCTCCGGCACCAGAGCGGACCGCGGCCAGTACGTCACCGGCGGGGACCGCCACGTCGACCACGAGGGAGAGGTCCTGCGTCGCCGCGGGGTAGGAGACGATCGCCGCCACGTCCACGACGTCGGGGGCCGCGCCGACGAGGGCGTCGAGGTCGAGCTCGACGACCGCCACCACCCGCGGGAGGTCGGCGTCGGCCGCGCGCTCCGGCAGCAGTTCGCCCGCGACCCCGACGACGGTCCCGCCGACGAGCAGCGCGGCAGCACGACCGGGGTGCAGCGACGGGTGGCTGGTATGCGCGACCGACAGCTCGACGCCGACCGCCCAGGCGACGGTCCGCGCGACGTCGAGGGCGTCCGCGATGCCGAACGGCTCCGGCGCGGTGCCCGGCTGCTTGACGACGGCGTTGCCGAGGAGCAGGGCGCTCACGTGGAACGGCTGCGGCGGCAGGGCGGCGTCGAGGCCCGCGAGGGTCTCGACGGACGGCAGCTGCGCTCCCACGGGCACGTCGGTCGTCCCGAGCTGGACGCCCTCCTCGGGCAGGAACACGCGGGACGTCTCGTACACGGCGACGTCGACGAGTCCGCGCGACACGTTCCGCCGTGCGACGTCGACGAGGGCCGGCACGCCGCTGCGACGCAGGTGGTCCTGCGCGCTGTCGAGCGCGTTCGCGAGCACGACGCTCGGACCGCCGGCCGGGTCGATGCCGGGGTAGGCGGCAGCGGTCGTCGCGGAGACGAAGGGCGCGGTGACGACCTCGGTCAGCCCGGCGGCGGCCAGCGCGGCGGACACCCGCCGGCGCGCCTGCTGGTGCCGGGTGAGGCCACGGCCGGGCGGTGCGACGGGCAGGACGCTCGGGATGCGGTCGTAGCCGACGACACGGGCGATCTCCTCGACCAGCGAGACGTCGTCGCCCAGGTCGGGGCGCCACGTCGGCGGGGTGACGGCGAGCACGTCGCCGTCGAGGTCCACCGTGGCACCGATCGCCCGGAGGGTGTCGAGCACCTCGGCGTCGGTGTACTCGACACCGATGAGCTCGGCGGCCCGGGCGAGACGCATCGTCACGGTCGCACGCGGCGTCTCGTCGACCAGGGTCGATCCGAGCGCGTCCGGCGTCCCACCGGCGAGGTCGACGAGGAGTTCGACCGCGCGGTTCGCCGCGGCCTCGGCGACGAGCGGGTCGACGCCACGCTCGAAGCGCCGCGAGGCCTCGCTCGGGAGCTTGTGGCGGCGCGCGGTGCGCGCGATCGAGACCTGGTCGAAGCCCGCGGCCTCGATGAGGACGTCGGCGGTCCCCGCGGTGATCTCGGTGCGGGCACCGCCCATCACGCCCGCCAGCCCGACGGCGCCCGCGTCGTCCGCGATGACGAGGTCCTCGGTGTCGAGCGCCCGCTCGACGTCGTCGAGGGTGGTCAGGCGCTCGCCGGCCGTGGCGCGACGGACCGTCAGCCCGCCCTGCACCGTCGCGAGGTCGTACCCGTGCAACGGCTGGCCCAGTTCGAACATGACGTAGTTCGTGATGTCCACGGGCAGTGAGATGGAGCGCACACCGGCCAGGCTCAGACGTGCGACCATCCAGGCCGGAGTCGGTCGGGACGCGTCGATCCCACGGACGACACGGGTGACGAAGGTGTGCGCGCCGACACGACCGCGGATCGGGGCGGCGTCGTCGATGGTCACCGGGAAGCCCTCGCCCGTGCGCGGCAGGACGCGATCGGCCGGGTCCGAGAAGGTCGCACCGGTGGCGTGCGCGTACTCGCGGGCGACACCGCGCATGCTCATCGCGTAACCGCGGTCGGGCGTCACGTTGATCTCGACCGCGGCGTCGTCGAGACCGAGCAGTGCGATGGCGTCCGCACCGACCTCGGGCTCCATCCCGAGGTCGGCGAAGCGCAGGATGCCGTCGTGCTCGTCGCCGAGCCCGAGTTCACGAGCGGAGGCGATCATGCCGTCCGACACGTGGCCGTAGGTCTTGCGCGCGGCGATCGGGAACGGACCGGGGAGCACGGCGCCGGGGAGCGTCACGACCACGAGGTCGCCGACGTCGAAGTTGTGGGCACCGCAGACGATGCGGCGGGGCTCGGGCTCGCCGACGTCCACCTGGCACCAGTTGATCGTCTTGCCGTTCTTCTGCGGCTCCGGCACGCGCTCGAGCACCCGACCGACCACGACGGGGCCGGTCAGGTCGAAGGTGTGCACGGCTTCCTCCTCGAAGCCGACCGACACCAGTGCGGCGTGGACGTGCTCGAGGGAGACGTCGTCGGGGAGGTCGACGGACTCGCCGAGCCAGCGGAGTGGGACGCGCATCAGACCACCGTTCCGAACTGCTGCGAGAAGCGGATGTCGCCCTCGAGGAAGTCACGCATGTCGTTCAGGCCGTTGCGGAACTGGAGCGTCCGCTCGATGCCCATGCCGAAGGCGAAGCCCTGGTACTCGTCCGGGTCGATGCCGGCCGCACGGAGGACGTTCGGGTTCACCATGCCGCAGCCACCCCATTCGACCCACCGCGCGCCGCCCTTGGCGTTCGGCTGCCAGACGTCCATCTCGGCGCTCGGCTCGGTGAACGGGAAGTAGTTGGGGCGCAGGCGGATCTGCGCTTCGGCGCCGAACATCTGGCGCGCGAAGTGCTCGAGCGTGCCACGCAGGTGCGCCATGGTCAGGCCCTTGTCGATCGCGATGCCCTCGACCTGGGTGAAGACCGGCAGGTGCGTGGCGTCGAGTTCGTCGGCACGGTAGACCCGCCCCGGAGCGATCACGTAGAGCGGGAGCTCACGGGACAACAGGGAACGCACCTGCACCGGCGAGGTGTGCGTGCGCATGAGCAGGTGCCGGTCGACCGGCTCGACGAAGACCGTGTCCGCCATCGCCCGTGCCGGGTGGTCCTGGTCGAAGTTCAGCGCGTCGAAGTTGAACCACTCGTGTTCGAGCTCGGGGCCTTCGGCGACCTCCCACCCCATCCCCACGAAGATGTCGGCGACGGTCTCGTTGAGGAGCGAGAGCGGGTGGCGCGAACCGGGCGTCCGTCGCGACGGCAGGGCCGTGACGTCCACGCGCTCCGACTCGAGCCGCGCGCGCTCTTCGGCCTCGGCCAGCACGGATTCCTGCGCCGCGACGGCCTGGTTCACCCGGCCACGGGCCTGACCGACGAGCTTGCCCGCGGCGGCCTTCTGCTCCGGCGGGACGCTGCGCATCGACGCGTTCATCCGGGCGAGCGTCGACTGCTCACCGGTGTGCTCGGCACGGGCCTGCTTCAGCTCCGCGACGGTGGTCGTGGCGTGGACGGCGGCCAGGGCCGCGTCCACGGCGTCGGCGACCGCCGATTCGCTGATCTCGAGAGGTTCTGACACGAGAGCCAAGCCTACCGGCCGATGGGATACCGCCGTCCTGCACCGATCGGACGGTCCCCACGCGTCGCGGACCCCGTGGAACGACGTGTCGGCCGAGGCCGCGGGGAGGGACGTGTCGGCCGAGCCGCGGGGAGGGTCGGCGCGCCGTCAGTCCGTGGCCGTGGCGGGACCGGTCCGCTGGGCGAACGCGCTCTCGTACAGGCACACCGAGGCCGCCGTCGCCAGGTTCATCGACTCCGCGCGACCGTAGATCGGGACCTTCACCGCACGGTCGACGAGCGCCAGGTCCTCTGCCGTCAGCCCCCGCGCCTCGTTGCCGAACACCCACACGGTCGGTCCGTCGAGCATGCCGTCGGCCCGGACGTCCGGCAGGTCGTCGCCGGAGACGTCGGCCGCCAGGATCGTGTACCCGAGGCCGCGGGCACGTTCGATCGCGTCCGCCAGGGTCACGCCGACGGAGACCGGCACGTGGAAGAGCGAACCGGTGGTCGAACGGACGACCTTCGGGTTGTACGGGTCGACGCTGCGACCCGTGAGCACCACGGCGTCCGCACCCGCGGAGTCCGCCGCGCGGATGATGGTCCCGGCGTTGCCCGGGTCGCGGACCTCCTCGAGGATCGCGACCAGTCCGGGCCGGGCGTCCGACCCGTCGGCGTCGGCACGGGCGCCCGCGCGGGCGTCCGGGAAGACGTCCTTCACCGACGTCGGGAACTGTTGGCACACCGCGACGACGCCCTGCGGGGTCACCGTGTCGGCCATCGCGTCGAGCACCTGTTCCGTCACGAACCAGGTGTCGACCGGCGCGTCGTCCAGACCGTGGCGCGCCGCCGCGGTCGGTGTGACGTACAGCTCGCGGAGCAACTCGGGGCGGTACTCGATCGCCTCGCGCACGGCCTGTGGCCCCTCGAGCAGGAACAGCCCGGTCTCGGCACGGACGTCCTTCTTGGCCAGGGCAGCCACGGCCTTGACGCGGCCGGCACGGGGGTTCTCGAGGAGATCGCTCACGTGCCCAGTCTAGGAACGACGCGACGGCGACCCCGCACCGGTGTGCGGTCGGCCGTGCCCGGGGACGACGGAACCCCCACTCCCGGAGGAGTGGGGGTTCCGGTGCACGGCGACGTGGCTCAGGCGGCCTTCGGCGCCGAGGTGTCGGCCGGCAGGGCCTTCTTGGCGGTCTCGACGAGCGCCGCGAACGTCTCGGCGTTGTTCACGGCGAGGTCCGCGAGGATGCGACGGTCGACCTCGACGCCGGCCAGGTTGAGACCCTGGATGAGGCGGTTGTAGGTCAGGCCGTTCGCACGCGAGGCAGCGTTGATGCGCTGGATCCAGAGGCGACGGAACTCGCCCTTCTTCGCGTGACGGTCGCGGTACGCGTAGACGAGGGAGTGGGTGACCTGCTCCTTCGCCTTGCGGTACAGGCGCGAACGCTGGCCGCGGTAGCCCTCGGCGCGCTCGAGGATGACGCGGCGCTTCTTGGCGGCGTTGACCGCTCTCTTCACTCTTGCCATTGATCTGTTCCTTTACGTTCCGGGACGGCTCAGTGGCCGAGGAGCTTCTTGACGGCCTTGACGTCGGCCTTGGCGAGGACCTGGTCCTCGTTGAGGCGGGCCTTGCGCTTGGCGGACTTGACCTCGAGGTTGTGGCGCATACCGGCCTGCTGCTTCATGATCTTGCCGCTGCCGGTGACCTTGAAGCGCTTCTTCGACCCGGAGTGGGTCTTCTGCTTGGGCATCGTGTGCCTTTCCGTGGGGTGGATGGGGGCCGCGCGAGCGCGGGATCGGTCTGGGGGACCTATTCGGCCGACGAGTCGGCCGGGGCTGCTGCGGCGGTCCCGGACGTGGTCTCGTCCGCCGGCTTGGTCTTCGCGGAGTGCTCGGAGGCCTTGCGCTCGGCCTTCTCGGCGGCGCGCTTGGCGTTCTGTTCGCCCTTGACGTCCGACTTGTTCTTGAGCGGCGCGATGATCATCGTCATGTTGCGGCCGTCCTGGGTCGGACGCGACTCGACGACGCCGAACTCGGCGATCTCCTCCGCGAACTTCTGGAGGAGTCGGACACCCTGTTCCGGGCGCGACTGCTCGCGACCGCGGAAGAGGATCATCGCCTTCACCTTGTCGCCACCGAGGAGGAACCCCTCGGCGCGCTTGCGCTTCGTCTCGTAGTCGTGCACGTCGATCTTCAGGCGGAAGCGGACCTCTTTCAGGTCGGTGTTGACCTGGTTGCGGCGGGCTTCCTTGGCCTTCTGAGCGGCTTCGTACTTGAACTTGCCGTAGTCCATGATCTTGGCAACGGGCGGCTTCGAGTTCGGCGCGACCTCGACCAGATCCAGCTCGGCTTCCTGCGCGAGGCGCAGTGCGACGGCGATGGGGACAACGCCGACCTGCTCGCCCTGGGGGCCGACGAGTCGGACCTCGGGGACGCGGATTCGGTCGTTGGTACGGGGATCGGTGATGCGGAGCTCCTTCAATCAGGTGGTGGCCGTCCGGGGCGTGTGCCCGGGACGACGGCACGAGAGAGGAGATCTGACGCACGGATCGAGACCCGCTCGGCAGCCGCCCGACGCCGACCCTTGCGGTCCGGCCGACCGGTGCGCACTTCGTGAGCGCCGGCGGAGCGGTGGTGACCCGGTAGCCTTGGTGCAGCCACGGGTGGGAGGAACTCCTCTTTCGTGACACTGTCCTGACTTCCGGAGGGATCCGGGCGCGCGGACAGCGTCTGCCGTCGGCGAGTCTAGCAGAGGAGCACCGTGACCGACACCCCGAGCAACCCCGACCCCGATCTCGACCAGAACGGGCTCGACGGTGTGGACGACGCCGCCAGGGACATCTCCGAGGTCCCCGCGGTCGAACTCATCAACACCGTGGCCGTGCACCTGCTCAGCGCCGCCGCCGTGAAGGTGGGCCTGGCCGACGACCCCGAGCAGCAGACCGACCTGGACGAGGCACGCAAGCTCATCACCTCGCTCGCCGGCCTCGTCACCGCCGCGGCCACCGAGATCGGCGACCACCACGCCCGCCCGCTGCGCGACGGACTGCGGTCCGTGCAGCTGGCGTTCCGCGAGGCCTCGGCCATCCCGGACGCGCCGGGCAAGGGCCCGGGCGAGAAGTACACCGGGCCGGTCAACTGACCGGGTCCCCCTGGACGGACGGGAGGCCCGTGGCGGTGTCGCCACGGGCCTCCCGTCCGTCGTCCGGGCCGGGTCAGCCGGCCGAGCGCGCGACCAGGCGGTCGACCGCCGCGACCGGGATCCCGACCCAGGTGGGGCGGTTGCGTGCCTCGTACACGACCTCGTACACGGCCTTGTCGAGCTCGAACGCGTCGAGCAGCGCGCGGTGCGCGCGCAGGTCGGAGCCGCTGCCCCGCTCGTACCCGTCGAGGAACGCGCTGCGGGCTTCGTGCGCCCAGTCGCCGGTGTCCACCGGCGACTCGTCGTGCGCGAGCGCGCCGGCCACGTAGTCGAAGGACCGCAGCATGCCGGCGACGTCCCGCAGCGCGACGTCGGGGCGGGACCGCTCGGGCATCGGACGGAGCGGTTCGCCCTCGAAGTCGAGGAACACCCACCCTCGTGGCTCGGGTGCGGACAGGACCTGTCCCAGGTGCAGGTCGCCGTGGATGCGCTGCATGGTCGGCCACGGCACCGTCGCCGCGCGGTCGTAGACACGGGCGACGGCCTCGGCGTGCTCGGCGACCTGCGGCACCTCGGCCGCTGCGGTCTCGAGGCGGCGGCGCATGGTCGCGACGGCCTCGTCGACCTGGTCTGGTCCGGCGGTCGCCGTCGGCATCGCGTCCGCGAGCACCGTGTGGACCTCGGCGAGCGCTGCTCCGAGCCGGTCCGCTGCGCTCGCGAAGGACGCACGACCGCGGGCAGCGGTCAGGGCGACGCGCCAGGCGTCCTCGAGCCCGGGCAGGAACTCCTGGGCGAAGGCCAGGTGACCGTGGGCGGTGCCGCCGGGCTGCGCGTCGTCAGGCCACTCCCCCGCGAGCGCGCCGAACGTCCGCGGCACGCGGTCGGACCCGGCGGCCGACAGGGCACGCTGCGTCACGACGTCGGGGTTGTCGCCGTCGTGCAGCACGCGGAAGACCTTCGTGATGACCTGACCGCTCTGCTCCGTCCCGCAGATGATCGAGGTGTTCGACTGTTCGCCGCTGAGGACGCGGGCGTCCGTGACGGGCCCGATGTGGTCGCCGTCGGCCTCGATGCGGGCGAGCAGCCACCGTGCGTAGGCGACGTCGTGCGGCGCGTCGTAGACGTGGACCCCGTCGACCTCGGCCACGAGGGCGTGCGCGAGTCCGGGTTCGGGCGCCTGCCGGAGCGTGAGCGGCACCTGGTAGAGGACGGCCCCGGTGGGTGCGTCGTCGAGGACGAAGAGGGTGCGGATGCGGGCATCGGCGGTGTCGTCGCTGCGTTCGGCGAGGACGCGGATGCTCGGGGTCCCACCCTTCGCCGCGTACCAGCGTTGGTCGGCCATCCAGCCGGCGACGGCTGTCTCGAGGGGGTCGGCGTGCACGGCATCGGTCATGTCGGGGACGCTACCCGTCGCGGCTGCACCGGTCCGGGGGTTCGGGTCGCACTGTCCGTCCGCGGCGGTCCGCGACCCGGTCGACGCCGTCCGGGTGGCGCGCGTGCTCCTGCACAGGCGGCACTCGCCGGGTCTGTTGTCCACAGGTCGCGGCTGTCGGACCGCTGCCGGGCACTGCGGACGACACTGACTCGCATGCACGCTCCTGACGAACCCCGGCACGACGGCCTCCCGGCACCGCGCCGCACCTGGCGCATCCCCGACGCTCGTCGGTTGCCGGCACTCGAGCCGTACGCGGACGACGTCCTGCGGGTCCCCGTCGTGTCCGTCCGCGAGACCGTCTGGGACAGCGAGGACGGAGTGCTCGCCGCGGCCGGCGTCGAGGTGCTCCGCGCCGAGGACGGCACGTGGACGATCGACCGGGGGGCGGGCCCACAGGTCGTCGACGGTGCCGGTGCCGGTGCCGGCGCGGACGGGCTCCGGGACCAGGTCGAGGTGTTCCTCCGGGGCCGCCCGCTCGCCGTCGTCCGCGTTCGTGACACGGTGACCACGCTCCTCGTCCTGCACGGCAAGGACGGCCGACGGCGTGCCGAGGTGGCGGACGTCCGCGTCGACGAGGGTTCACCGGACTCGGCCGTGCTGCGGTCCGGGCGATGGTGGGCGCTGACCGACGACGGCAGCACCGGCTCCCTCGTCCGCGGGGTGGAGCGGGCCCTCGACGACGCAGCCTCCGACGCCCCGGCCGATGACCACCCGGCCGGACCGGTCCCGCGACTGGCCCCGGTCCGGCGACCCGGCCGCCCGCACCGGCCACGCTCCGGGACGTCGGCGCGGTTCGTCGTCGACGTCCTGGCCGGGCTCCGGGCCGACGTGGTCGAGGCCGACCCGTACGCACGTGCCGACGCTCCCGAGGCCGTGCACGACCTGCGCAAGGTGTTGCGGCGACTCCGGAGCGTCCTGGCGGCGTACCGCGGAGCGCTCGACCGAGCGGCGACGGAGTCGCTCCGGCGGCGCCTGTCGGTGATCGGTCGCGCTGCGGGGCGGGTGCGGGACGCCGAGGTGCTCGCAGCCGGGCTGACCCCGACCGCGGAGCGTGCGCCGACGGGTCTCGTCGAGGACGGTGCCCTCGGGGCGCTCCGTGACCGGTTCCTCGACGAGCGCCGCGCTCGGCTCGCGGACCTCCAGGACGCGCTGCGATCGCCCGAGTGGTTCGCGGCGCTGGACGCACTCGACGCGCTGATCGCAGCGGCACCGCCGGGACCGCGCGCAGATGACCCCGTCCGCGGCTTCGTCGAACGTCGGCTGCACCACGAGCGACGCCGGGTCCGGCGAGCCCGAGACCGCGCCGCGAGCCGGGACGACCTGGCGACGCTGCACGAGGCGCGGAAGGCGGCACGACGACTCCGGTACGCCGTCGAGGCCGCCGGTGGGTTCGCGGCGAGCCACCAGCACCTCGGACGCCTGCGCCGCGTGCAGGAGGTCCTCGGTGCCGGGCTCGACGCAGCCCACGCCGCCGAGGCACTCCGCGACGAGTCCGGGTTCACCGCCGGCGTCCTCGCGACGGTCGACCAGCAGCGGTCCGACCGTCGCGTCCGACGGGGGCGGGAGCTGCTGGCCCGGATCTGACCGACCAGCGGACCGCGTCCGCCTTTACATCGATGTACACCGCGACCAGCATGGACCCATGAACGCACACCTCGGCAACGACGCCGCCCCCGGACTGCCCCTCGCGACCCGCCAGGACGGCGAGTACCCGCGGCCCCAGATGATGCGGGCTCGGTGGGCCGACCTCGACGGGACCTGGTCGTTCCGGAACACCGGCGACGACCCGTCGTGGCGTGCGGGCTTCCCCGAGCCCCGGGACATCGTCGTCCCCTTCCCGCCGGAGTCGGTCGCATCCGGCATCGACGAGCCCGGCTTCCACCCGGTGGTCTGGTACTCGCGGACCGTCACCGCGGCGGACCTCGAGACCGCCGGCCACGACGAGGACACCCCGCGCCTCCTCCTGCACTTCGGCGCCGTGGACCACCGTGCCCGGGTCTGGATCGACGGGCAGTTCATCGGTGGGCACGAGGGCGGCCACACCCCGTTCACCCTCGACGTCACGGACGCCCTCACGGGCACGGGCACGGGCGCCGATGCCGCGCACACCCTCGTGGTCCGGGCCGAGGACGACCCGCACGACCTCACCCAACCCCGCGGCAAACAGGACTGGCACGAGCAACCGCACGACATCTGGTACCGCCGCACCACCGGCATCTGGCAGACCGTCTGGCTCGAGGCCGTGCCGACGACGTCCGTCCGCCACCTCCGGTGGACGAACGTCGACCACGAGACGATGCGGCTCACCGTCCGGCTGACGGGCACCCATCCGGCCGGGACGCGCCTGCGGGTGGAGGCGCACTGGACGGAGCACGACGAGCACCTGGCGACCGTCGAGGTCACCGTCGCCCCGACGGCGCACGAGGTCGACCTCGTCGTGCCGATCGCCCGGCAGGCGAACGGGCAGGCCGAGCAGGAGCTGCAGTGGAGCCCGGACGCACCGCACCTCGTCGACGCCGTCGTGACCCTCGTCGCCGCCGACGGCGCACCCCTCGACGCCGTCAGCTCCTACTTCGGCATCCGCACCACCGCGATCGGAAGCGGCCGGTTCCTGCTCAACGACCGCAGCATCGACGTGCGGAGTGTCCTCAACCAGGGGTACTGGCCGGAGTCGCACCTGACCGCGCCGACCCGCCAGGCCCTCCGCCGCGAGGTCGAGCTCATCAAGGAGCTCGGCTTCAACGCTGCTCGGAACCACCAGAAGATCGAGGACCCGCGGTTCCTGTACTGGGCGGACCGTCTCGGCCTCATGGTCTGGGGTGAGGCACCGGGCGCGTACGCGTTCTCCCCCACCGCCGTGCAGCGACTCATGCGCGAGTGGATGGACGCCGTCGAGCGGGACGCCTCGCACCCGTCGGTCGTCACCTGGGTCCCCGCGAACGAGAGCTGGGGCGTACAGCACATCGCCAGCGACCCGGCTCAGCAGGCGTACGCCCGTTCCCTCGCCGACGTGACACGGGCGCTCGACCCCACCCGCCCGGTGATCTCGAACGACGGGTGGGAGCACCCGGACTCGGACATCATCTCGGTGCACGACTACGAGGGGGACGGTGAGCGGCTGGCCCGCACCTACGCGGACGACGCCGCGCGTCGACGACTGCTCGACGGGATCGGTCCGGCCGATCGTCCGATCCTGGTCGGCGGCGCCCAGGACCACGGACAACCGGTGATGCTCACGGAGTTCGGCGGCGTCAACCACCAGCCCGGCGTGCAGCGCGACGACGCCTGGGGGTACACCACCGCGGCCGACGGTGACGACTGGATCGCCAGGATCACCGCCCTGTACGACGCCGTCCGGGCCAGCTCCTTCCTGGCGGGCAGCTGCTGGACGCAGCTCACCGACACGATGCAGGAGACGAACGGCCTGCTCAACGCGGACCGGACGCCGAAGGAGCCGATCGACCGGATCCGGCGCGCCGTCCTCGGCGGCTGACGGACGGGGCGCGGCGGACGCAGCCCTCGACGGACGTCAGGCCCGTGACCAGCTGGTCACGGGCCTCCCGTCGGTCGGTGCCGGCCCCGGCGGGACCGCGCCGCCCTACTTCGCGAGGAAGCGCAGCACCGCCTCGTTCCACTCGTCCCGGTGCGAGGCGAGCACACCGTGCGGCCCGCCCTCGATGACGTGCAGCTCGGCGTTCGGGATCGCCTCGGCGGTGCGCTTGCCCGAGACCTCGAACGGCACGATGCCGTCCGCGTCTCCGTGGATGACGAGCGTCGGGACGTCGATCCCGGTCAGGTCGTCACGGAAGTCGGTGGTCGCGAACGCGACGGTGCAGTCGAGCGTGCCCTTCGGGGACGCGAGCTCGGCGATCGCCAGGTCGTAGGCGCGCTGGTCGTCACTGACGAGGGGTTTGTGGGTCAGCGAGACCTTCCCACCCGCCGTGTAGAACATGTCGACGAACTCGTGCAGGAACGCGGGACGGTCTCCGGTGATCCCGTTCGCGAACCAGTCCGCCAGGTCCTGGTCGACCCCGCCGTCGGGGTTGTCGTCCGACTTCCACAGGTACGGCGGCACGGCGCTCGCGAAGACGAGCTTGGCGACCTTGCCGGTGCCGTAGGTGGAGACGTAGCGGGCGAGCTCGCCGCCGCCCATCGAGAACCCGATGAGCGTCACGTTCGTCAGCCCGAGTGAGTTGATCAGGGTGTCCAGATCGGCCGCGAAGGTGTCGTAGTCGTAGCCGTCCCACGGCTGCGAGGACTGGCCGAAGCCCCGACGGTCGTACGCGATGACGCGGTGGCCGGCGGCGACGAGGGCCGGGACCTGGCCCTCCCACGAGCGGCCGGACAACGGCCATCCGTGGATGAGGACGACCGGGTCGCCCGTCCCGAAGTCGTCGTAGTGCAGGTCGATGTCGTGCCCGTTCTCGGCTCCGACGGTGATGAACGGCATGTTTCCTCCGTGGTGGTTCGTTTCCAGGGAACGGAACGTGATGCAACGCCCGGCCACTGAGCGCGGCCTGGCCCGGTGCGGTGATCGGACAGTGCGCCGTCTGCCAGGATCGACCGGGTGACGGACCTGGCGGAGACGACCCGAGCCTCCCGACCGACCCGCCTCCGACGGATGCTGACGGACGGCCTGGCGGCGCGGCACAGCGGGTGGACCACGCCCCTCCTGCTGTGGCTGGCCTCGCGGATCGTCAGCACGGCGCTCCTCGGCTCCGTCTACTGGCTCGCGACCACGAACGGCTGGCACTTCGCCTCGTACCGGCGCGACCCCTCGTTCGCCACCTTCTCGGGGTCGTGGGACGCGTCCTTCTACCGGACCATCGCCGAGGACGGGTACCCACGGGTGCTGCCGACCGACCCGGACGGGCACGTCGTCCCGAACCCGTGGGCGTTCCTGCCGCTGTTCCCGGGCGTCGTGCGTGGGCTGATGGTGACGACGGGGGCGTCCTTCTGGGTCGCGGGCCTCGTCGTCGCGAGCGTGTGCGGCGCCGGCGCCTGCGTGGTGTTGTTCCGTCTCGTCCTCGCCGTGGCCGACGCGCGCCGGGCGCGGTGGACGACGGCGTTCTTCGCCTTCGGCGCGACGGGTTTCCTGCTGCAGGTCGCCTACGCCGAGAGCATGTTCCTGCTCCTGCTGTTCGGCGCCCTGCTCGCGCTCGTCCGGCGGCGGTACTGGCTGGTCGCCGTCCTCGGGGTTCTCGCGGCGTTCACCCGCCCGGGGGTGTTGGCGCTCGCCGTCGCCCTCGCCGTGCACCTCGTCGTGCGGTGGGTGGCGGCACGGCGAGCGGTGGACGCCGAACCCCGGGGACGGGAGTCGTTCCCGTGGCGGGAGCGGGTGGCGGTCGTCGCCGCCGGGCTCGTGGTGGCCGCGGCGGGTCTGGCGTGGCCGGTGGTGGCGACGGCGGTGACCGGCCGCCCCGGTGCGTACCTCGACACGGAGCTGTCCTGGTGGGTCGGGTTCGTCGGGCGCCAGCACTTCGCCCCGCTGACCCCGTGGTTCCTCATGGCGGGACGCTGGTTGGGGCCGGCCGGCATCGTGCTCGTGGTGCTCGTCCTCGCCGCGACGGCGTGGTTCCTCCGTCGGCGCGACCTCCGTGTGCTCGGTCCCGAGGTCCTCGGGTTCGCCGTCGCCTACATCGCGTACCTGGTGGCGGTGTTCCTGCCGCAGCAGAGCCTGCCCCGGCTGCTCATGCCGGTCACGCCGTTGCTCGCGTCCGATGCGTTCACCGGGACGCGCAGACGGGCCACCGGGTGGCTCGTGGTCGGCGTCTGCCTGCAGGCGGTCGCGGTGGTCCTGCTCTGGTTCCTCGGGTTCCCCTGACCGCGGGCGGGTGCTCGCGCCGGCGGTGCCCGCCCCGCCGCTGCTAGGCGTCGAACGTGTGGAACCAGGCGGTCCCGCCCGGGTGCTGCACCGTGATCATCTCGTCGAGGTCGCGGTAGGGGCCGTCCTGGTTGTGGCTCGCCGACTTGATGCGGATCGTGCCGTCGGTCTCCGTGAACACCTCGGACACGATGGTCGTGTGGTCCGGCGAGCCGTTCGCGTTCCAGTCGAACATCACGATGTCGCCGACCTTCACGTGCTCGCGCTCGTCCGAGGTCCGGCGGGTGAGGCCGAAGGTCGCCGCGTTCTGGTCGAGCCAGGGGTCCATCGCCGGGCAGTACGTCCAGGTGGCGGAGTGCTCCGCGCCGCCTGCACGGTTGTACCAGTCGTCGCGCTGTTCCCACCCGCGCGCCTGCAGGGTCTGGTTGACGTAGTTCGCGCAGTCCCCGCCGATCGGGTTCATCGTCCCGAACTCGGCGGTGTTGTAGTCCGACCAGTGGCGCATCGCGTACTCGAGCTGTCGGTCGACGGCGGTCGTCGCCGCGTAGGCGATCGTCGTGGTGGCCACCGCGGTGTCCGCGTCCGGGCCGGTCGGTGCGGCCGGGGTCGGCGTGGCGGCGGTGTCGTCCTGCGTCGCCCCGACCTGGCCGTCGTTCGCCTGGCTGCCGTTGCCGTCGGACGTCTGGTTCGCCGAGGCGACGGGTTCGACCGGCTCCGTGAACAGGGCCACGTCAGCCGGGCCCGCCGTGTACATCGCCTGGTGCGGCGCGGTGAAGGTGACCCGCTCGGCACGGGCGACGACGTCCCGCGCGGCGACACCACCGACGGTGACGCCCTTGACGGCGGCCAGACCGACCCCGGTGACGGTCACGGTGACCCCGCCGGCGAGGGGCAGTTCGGCGGGTTCGACCGCCGAGGCCGACGGCTGCACGGCCGAGGCGGTGCTGCCCGCGCCGGACGACGCCGCGCCGGACGCACGGCCCGTCGACGGGGAGGTCGCTGCCGGCCCGTCCGAGGAGCAGGCGGCGGCGACGAAGCCGACGCCGGTGATGCCGGCCAGGGACAGGAGGGTGCGGCGCGTGATCGGAGCAGTCATGACCGGTCCAGGCTAAGCGAGATCCCCCGGAGAACGACCGACCGCACCGCCGGGAGCAGTGCGCCTCAGGCCGTGGGAGCGCTGACGTTCACGAGCCAGGTGATCCCGAAGCGGTCGGTGACCATGCCGAACTCGTCGCCCCACGGCGCCTGCGTCAGCGGTTCGAGCACCCGGCCGCCCTCGGCCAGGGCCGCGAAGTACCCGCGGAGGTCCCCGGCGTCGTCGGCGTCACCGGAGAGCGACAGCGAGATGTTGTTCGTCTCGGAGCGCCCCATCGACGCCGGGGTGTCCGACGCCATGAGCACGTAGCCCCGGGTCGTGTCGAGCTGCCCGTGCATGACCTTGTCGGCGTCGGCCGGGTCGCCCTCGGCGCCCATCTCGGCGAACGTGCCGATGCGCAGGTCCCCGCCGAACACCGACTGGTAGAACTCGAGCGCCGGTCGGGCGTCGTCCCGGAAGCCGAGGTAGGGGTTCAGTCGTGAGGTCATGATGGGCTCCTTCGTCCGTCGGCTCATCGTCCCAGCCGATCCGGAGCCCCGCAAGGGTGACGCGGACGAAGAAGGCCCGGATCCGAGGACCCGGGCCGTCACGTGCTTGGTGGAGCTAAGGGGATTCGAACCCCTGACCTTCTCATTGCGAACGAGACGCGCTACCAACTGCGCCATAGCCCCAAGTGCTCGACCACGATAGCACCGGGGCGCAGCGATCCCGAAATCGAGGCGCAGCGGCCGGGCGTGCCGCGTGGATCAGACCGCGCGGCGACGACGCATGATCGCGTCGAGGTCCGTCTGCCCGTAGGCATCGTCACCGATCACGCCCATCCCCGCCCACCGGCTCGGCGCAGCGGGCGCCTCCGGCTCGGCAGGAGCGGCAGCGTCCCCGGCACCCGCGGCGCCGGTCGACCGACCGGCGGTCGGTCCCGCAGGAGCATCGGCGGCGGCCCGGAGCCCGAGCCGTTCGGCCAGGCGTCCCTGGTCGTGCGACGACAGCGCCGCGGCGGCCTCCTCCACGTCCGAGCGCATCCGCGACACGCGCGCGAGCGACGGGTCGGACTCGCCGGCGCGGATCGCAGCGGCCTCGGCGTCCGCCTCGGCCTTCGCCTGCGCGACCCGCTCGCGCAGTCGGGCGGCGAGCTCCGCCGACGACTCCGGCGACGGATCGGGCTGCGCCGGCGTCTGCACGTACAGCGGCTTCGGGAGCGGGCCCGGTGTCCAGGTCCGGTCCGCCGGGGTGGGCTCCGGGCGCTCGGTGGGCAGCGGCGGCGCGGGGTCGGTCCAGGTGCTGCCCGGACGGGAGGCCCTGGCCCGCTCCGGCGCGCCGGCGGCGGCCCGGCGGCGACGAGCGGTCGCGACCTGGTGCAGCTGGGCGAGCACGGCGGCGGACCCTCCGGCCGCGACGAAGCCCGCCACCGCGAGGAGCCAGGCACCGGGCGCGACGATGAGGACGACCACGGCGAGCACGAGCCCGAGCGTGCCGAGCGTCGTCGCGCCGAGCCGGGAGCGCCGCATGCGCATCGCGGTCAGCGCGGGCACCGACGAGGCCTGCTCGAGCACGGGCGCCTGGGCGGCGAGACGACGGGTGATCTCCCGCTGCCGCGCAGCCTCGTGGGCGCGGACGATCGCGGCGCGCTTCGCCTCTTCCGAACGGGCGACGCGCTGCGCCTCGGCGAGGGACTTCGCGTTCATCTCGATCCGCACCTCGTCCGGCAGCTCAGCGGTCTGCGCCAGGATCCGGAGCGTCTGCTGCAGCCGGATGGCGTTCCGCTCCGTCGCGAGGTACTGCCGTCGAGCGGCCCAGGCGGGCATCAGGTAGACGACCCAGAGCACCGCCGCCACGAGCAGCACGACGCCGCCGCCCCAGGTCCCGAATCCCATGGGGCAACGGTAGGGGGAGCGCACCGCCCGGACGCCCATTGCCGGGAGCGTGTCGAGCGAGTCGTGACGGATCCACCGAGCGTGCTGCGGGCCTCCGGGCCGGACGGCCGGCGCTGACGTGTCGGGCGGTGGTCAGCCGCGCGGCGACGTGGACAGCGGCACGGCCGCCTCGTCCCAGGCGTCCTGCGGCACCCGGCCGGCACCGTGCGGCACCTGACCGCGCACCCAGCGGTCGAGGACGCCCTCGCGGATCTCCTCGGCGACCAGGCCGAAGCAGAAGTGGTCCCGCCAGTCACCGTTGATGTGGATGTAGCGGCGGCGCAGGCCCTCGTACCGGAACCCGAGCTTCTCGACGACGCGGAGGCTCGGCGCGTTCTCCGGTCGGATGCAGATCTCGAGACGGTGGATGCCGACGGACCGGAAGCAGTGGTCGGTCGCGAGGGCGACCGCGGTCGGGGTCACGTTGTGCCCGGCAGCGTCCTGCACGACCCAGTACCCGATCGACGCGCTCGCGAGCGAGCCGTACGTGATGCCGGACACGTTCAACTGCCCGACGAACCGACCGTCCAGCTCCATCGCGAACGGGAGGCCCAACCCGGCCCGGGCGTTCGCCTGCAGCGCGCGGATGCTCCCCCGCACGTCCGAGGACACCAGACCGGAGGGGTTGGTCGCCTCCCAGGTGCGGAGCCACGAGCGGTTGCCCGCCAGGGCGAGGTCGAGGTCGCGGGAGTCGCGGATCCGGAGGGGGCGGATGGTGACCCGCCCGTGGGTGAGGGTCGGGATGGTCGTCATCGCTTCTGGTTCCTCCGGTGTCCCGCACTCGGCGGGACGGGTGTCCCGCACGGGGCCGGGGTCACCGGGCCCGTGCGGGATGGGTCGACTCATTCGCCCGCGTTGAACTCCTTGAGCCAGGACTTGAGGTCCGGGCCGAGGTCCTCGCGGTCCGAGGCGAGCTGCACGATCGCCTTGATGTAGTCGAGTTTGTCACCGGTGTCGTAACGGCGTCCACGGAAGACGACGCCGTACACGCCTCCTGTCCATTCCTCGGCGCTCGCCATCTTCATGAGGGCGTCGGTGAGCTGGATCTCGCCGCCCTTGCCCGGCTCCTGCTTCTCGAGGACGTCGAACACCTCGGGGCGGATCACGTAGCGGCCGATGATGGCCAGGTTCGAGGGGGCCTCGCCCTGCGCCGGCTTCTCGACCAGGCCGGTGATCTTCACGACGTCGTCGGTGTCGGTCTCCTCGACGGTCGCGATGCCGTAGAGGTGGGTCTGCGACTCCGGGACCTCGAGCAGTGCGACGATCGTCGCGTTCTTCTCGCCCTGGACCTCGATCATGCGCTTGAGCAGCGGGTCGCGGGCGTCGATGATGTCGTCGCCGAGCAGGACGGCGAACGGCTCGCGGCCGACGTGCATCTTGGCGCGGAGCACGGCGTGACCGAGGCCGAGCGGGTCGCCCTGGCGCACGTAGTGCATGTCGGCCAGGTCCGTGGACTGGTTGACCTTCTGCAGCTTCTCGTGGTCGCCCTTCTTCCTGAGGGTCTCCTCGAGCTCCGAGACGTGGTCGAAGTGGTTCTCGAGCGCGTTCTTGTTGCGCCCGGTGATCATCAGGACGTCGGTGAGGCCGGCGTCCACGGCCTCTTCCACGACGTACTGGATGGCCGGTTTGTCGACGACGGGGAGCATCTCCTTCGGCATCGCCTTGGTCGCGGGGAGGAAGCGCGTGCCCAGCCCTGCGGCGGGGATCACGGCCTTCGAAATCTGGAAGCCCATGGAGCGACCGTATCCGAAACCCTTTTCCTGGGCATGTCAACCGATAGGAGGACAGGCAGATCAGCGGGAAGCCGCATCACCCGTGCTCGCTACACTCGTCGCCATGACCGCCGATCTCGGGAACGAGAAGCGCGCCCTGCGAGCCGACCTCCGGCAGCGACGGCGCAGCCGGACCTCGACCGAACGCGACGCCGACTCCCTCGCCCTGACCGCCACGCTGCAGCGGTTCGTCGAGGAACGCCAGATCGCCTCCGTCGCCGTGTACCTGTCCGCGCCGGACGAACCCGACGTGCGGCCGTTCCTGAACTGGGCGTTCGAGCAGGGCATCCGGGTCCTGCTCCCGATCACCCGCGACGACGGTCTGCTCGACTGGGCGGTCGGCGACGGGGCCTCGGAACGCGAGGGCCTGTTCGGGATGCCCGAGGTCGTCGGCGAGGTCCTCTCCCCCCTCGCGATCAACGACGTCGACGCGATCATCACTCCCGCTGCGGCGGTGGGCCACGACGGCGTGCGGATGGGTTGGGGACGCGGCTACTACGACAAGACCCTCGGGTCCATGGCGAACCGGCCGCCCGTCTATGCTGTGGTGTTCGACACGGAGTACCTCGACGAGGTCCCGCGCGAACCCCACGACGAACCCGTCGACGGCATCATCACGCCGTCACGCATCATCACGTTCCGGAGCTGACGTGCCCACCTACTCGTACCGCTGCACCAAGTGCGGCAACGCGTTCGACATCAAGCAGGCCTTCTCCGACGACGCACTCACCGAGTGCCCGGTGTGCGGCGGCGTCCTGCGGAAGGTCTTCTCGCCGGTCGGCGTGACCTTCAACGGTGGTGGCTTCTACCGGACGGACTCGCGCGCGACGCCCTCCGGGTCCGGCTCCGGGTCGTCGTCGTCGGGCTCCGGCTCGTCGTCGTCGGGCTCCGGCTCGTCATCCGGATCGGGGTCGTCCTCCGGCTCCTCGGGATCGTCCGGGTCGTCCTCCGGATCCTCGGGATCGTCCGGCTCCTCGGGATCGTCCGGGTCGTCCGGCTCCTCCGGGTCGGGGTCGTCCGCGTCCTGACCTGCCCCGCGCCTCCTGGATAGGTTGGAGCGGGTCACCGAGCGGTGGCCGTCCACGACAGAAGGGGGCTCGCGTGAAGGGCTTCAGGGAGTTCCTGCTCCGCGGGAACGTCATCGACCTCGCAGTGGCGGTCGTCATCGGCGCCGCGTTCACCGCCATCGTGACGGCGGTCGTGACCGCGTTGATCAACCCGCTCATCGGTGCGGTCTTCAACGCCTCCAGCCTCGACAAGGCCCTGATCGTGTCGTTCCCGACCGTGTCCGGCGGGGACACCGAGCTGCTGTTCGGCAAGGTGATCGGCGCGGTCCTCAACTTCGTGATCGTGGCCGCGGTCGTCTACTTCGCGCTCGTCGTGCCGGTGAACCACCTCAAGAAGGTCGCCTTCGACCGGACGAAGCACAACGCGGAACAGCCGCCCGCCGACGTCCCGCCCACGGACGTCGAGGTGCTCCTCGAGATCCGCGACCTGCTCCGTGCACAGCAGGGCGGAGACTCCGGACCCGGGGCCGGCGGCGGCGGCGCGCACGTCGCACCGTCGGACGCGCCGGAGGGAACGGGGATCGCCGGGACCACCAAGCTCTAGCCGCGGGCGAGGTCCCGCGGACGCGACCGCGCCGAGCCTAGGCGGGGGCGCGCTGCAAGCGGTGCTTGCGGGACATCTCGGCCGCGTACTGCAGCCCGGCCAGGACGTGCCCGACCGTTCCGAGCCAGACGAACACCAGACCCACACTCCGGACCCAGTCGTGGTCGGCGGCCACCGACGTCGACGAGAAGAGCAGCACCGGCAGGCCGACGAACAGCAGCGCGGACCGGATCTTCCCCGTCCAGGTCACGCGGAGGTCCGGGTTGCCGCGGAACCACGCGCTCGAGAGGGCCAGCAGCGCCAGGTCGACGGCCACCACGACCACGACCACGATCCACGGCAGCAGCCCGACGAGCACGAGCGACAGCACGATCGCGACGATCGCCAACCGGTCGGCGATCGGGTCCAGCGCCTTGCCGAGCGCGGATTCCTGGTGCAGTCGGCGGGCGAGGAACCCGTCCGCCCAGTCGCTCACGCCGAGGACCACCAGGGAGGAGAGCGCCCATCCAGGGTGCCCGGCGACGACCAGCCCGACGTAGACCGGGATGAGGGCGAAGCGCACCAGCGTGATGAGGTTCGGCAGCGTCTGCCAGTCGGGCCGGGTCCGCCGGGAGGGCTCCGTCATCACACGCTTCCGTTCGGGGTTCGCAGACTGCCAGCGTACCGGTCAGCCCCAGTGCGGCGGCCGGTCGCCCAGCAACCGGGCGTCGTTCTCCCCGGTCCCGTGCCGCGGAGGCTCCGGCACCGGGGCGGGGTCGCTGCCCGGCGCGGGCTGGGTGGTGACACGCCTGCCGGAGCGGGCCGGCCCTCCCGAGCGGGTGGGTCGGACCGACGGAGCGGCGCTGCCGGGCTGTCCCCCGCCCGCGTGGCCGGGAGGCGCGTCTGCGGACGGCAGCGCGTTCCCCGTCGACGGGGCGGTCACCTCGGGCGTCCAGGCGCCGGTGAGGTGGTCCGTCGTCGGCGTGACCGGCCCCGCAGGCCGCGAGGCCCGGCGGGAAGGCCGGGGCGTCATCGGCGTGCGGGAACCGGGGGGATGGAGATCTCCTGCGTGGCACCGCGGTCGACACCGAGCACCTGCGCGACCGTGTTCGCGACCCGGTCCGGGTCGGAGAACAGCTGGAACGCGTGCACGCGGACGTAGTGCCACCCGAGACGACGGAGCACCTCGGGACGGAGCCGCAGGGACTCGCGGAGCGACCCCTTCACCAGCGACGCGTCGGTCTCGATCGTGACGCAGACCCCGCCGTGCGCGGCGACCAGGCCGAGCTTGCCGCGGTGGCCGAGCGCGACCGGGATGCCGCGCATCTCGAGTCGGCGGGCCAGGTCGACGAGCAGCGGGTCGGAGTCGTCCGGCACGTACTCGGCGGTGGTGCGGGCACGGACCTCGGCCAGGATCTCGGCGAGGGCGACGGTGCCGTGACCCATGCGCTCGGCCTCGATGTCCGACGGCTGGAAGCACGTGACGATGACCATCGAACGACGGGCCCGGGTCATCGCGACGGCGAGCAGCCGCTCCCCGCCGGGCTTGCCGAGTGGACCGAAGTCACGCAGGACGCGGCCGTGCGGGGTGCGGCCGTAGCCGATCGAGAACACGACGCGGTCGCGGCTCTGCGCCACGGACTGCTCCAGCGTGGCGACGATGAACGGCTCGGGCCGGTCACCGATGACGAACTCGGTGAGGTCCTTGTGCCCCTGCGCCGCGGCGAGCACGGCCTGCTCGACCCGGACCGCGTGCTTCGCCGAGGCCGTGATGACCATGAGCGACTCGGTCGGCCGGGTGCGGGCGTGCTCGATGACGTGCCGGACGACGCGGTCCACCTCGGCGTCGACGCTCTCGACCGCTCCGGACTCGGGGTCCGGCACGGCCTTGCCCTCGCTGACGTAGTCGAGCGCGATGGAGCCGTGTCCGAGGAACGACCCGGCCCACGGCAGCGACTCGATGCGGCCGCCGTAGAAGCGACGGTTGACGAGCTCCGCCAGGTCCTCGCCGCCGGCCCGGTACGAGCGGGTGAGCGACAGCGTCGGCAGCAGGGTGGAGAGCTTCGCGAGGGCGGAGTCGGCGTGCAGGGCGTCGAGCGTCTCCTCGTCCACCTGCAGCGCGCGGTGGTCCGGGTCGACGGCGATGCGGAACGGCGACGGCGTCTGCGTCACCGGGTCCCCGAACACGACGGTCTGCCGGGCACGGCGGACGGCCCCGACCGTCTCGGCGATCGTCACGGCACCGGCGTCGACGAGGATCACGGTGTCGAACGGCATCGTGTCGGCGATCTGCGCGACCTCGTAGGGCGAGGCGAGCCAGACCGGCGCGATGGCACGGGACAGGTGCGGGGCGGAGTCGTGGAGCAGGCGCGAGGTGATCGCACCCTCCTTGAGCTGCGTCTTCAGCGCGGAGGACTCCTCCGGCCAGTCGACGAGCCCGACCTTCCAGTTCTCGGCGAGCTGCCACGCCAGGCCCTGGGAGACCCCGGCGGCGTGCGCGTCGTCGACGAGTCGGAAGTCGGCCTCGACCCGGTCGAGCATGTCGGTGTTCGCGCCGAGCAGGGCCCGGTCGGACTCGAGCATGGTCTCGAGCGCGGACTGCCACCAGGCGAGCTCGAGCTCGGCCGGCACCTGCACGTCCGGCACGTGGCGGTTCGCCAGGTCGGTGAGCAGCGGCTCGAGCTGCAGGTCGCGGAGGGTCTGCATGAGTTCGGTGCGCTCCTGCAGGTTGTGCAGGACGTCCGACTCGGCGGCGAGTTCCGCGATGGTCGGCACGAGCTGGTCGATCGGCAGGTTCGCGAGCTGCTGCTCGCGGCTGGTCCGGCCGAGCGGCTCGTCGAGACGGGCCAGGTCCTCGACCACGTTCGAGAACAGCACCTGGACGTCGGCGATGCCGGTGGGGACCTCGGGGTTCACCCCGGCGGCCACGTAGCGCTGCCAGAGCACGCGCTGCTGCTGGACCCGCGTGAGCGCCTCGTGCAGGTCGGACACGTGCACGCCCGGACGGACGTACTCCCGTGCGAGCTTCTTGAGCCGTCGGCGGTTCGTGCTCGACATCGGCGCGCCCTCGCCCCGGGGTGCGGTCGCGGCCACGAGCTCCGACACGGAACGGTCGAACACGATCGGCAGGAAGCGGTCGAGGGTGTCACGGATCTCGGTGAGCAGGCGGAGGTAGATGCCGAGCTCGTTGATCGTCGTGAACTGTCGCATGTGCGTCGACGCGACGAGGTCGTGCGCACGCTGCAGGAGGGCCGGCAGCGCTCCGCCGTCGAGCTCCTGCGCGGTCTTGTGGGCGCGCTGGGCGCCGTCGCTCGAGGTGAACTTCGCGCCGTACCAGGGCGAGTCGTCCGGGCCGTACCGGAACTCGCCGAGGTTCGCCGCGCTGACCATGGTCTCCGCGACACGGGCGCGGCCGGTGACCATCGACACGACGGACTGCTTCGAGAGCCGGGCCGTGGTGGAGGGGGCGACCGGCAGCAGGGACAGACGGGAGAGCTCGACCAGGCAGTCGAGCACGCTGACCCCGAAGTCGGGGTCCGTGCGGGTCAGGGCACCGCGGTAGTCGGTGAGGACCTTGCGGAGCCGGACCAGGGCGTCGTCGACCTCGCGCAGGTTCGGACGGCTGGCCTTCTCGTTCCGGGCGATGGCCCGGACGACGTCGCGGCGCAGCGTGCCCGGTGTGACGGCGACACCGGGCAGGTGCACCTCGCCGAAGCGGGCGGCGATGCCACGCAGGGTGGCGCGGCGGGGGCTGACCACGAGGACGCGCTTGTTCGCGGCGACGAGGCCACCGAGCGCGTTGACGATCGTCTGCGTGCCGCCGGTGCCCGGCAGGGTCTTCACGACGATGGAGTTGCCGGCCGTGATCTGTGCGATCACGTTCTCCTGCTCGTCGTCGGCGTCGAGCAGCAGGGTGTCCGTCTCCGGGCTGCGCTCGTCCGACGGGGTCTGCTCGACCGGGTGGTACGACTGCTCGACCTGCCACTTCGCGCTCGGGTTGCCGGCGAGGGCGTCGAGCACCGGGTGGGCGAGGTCCTTCGTGTCCTCGACGAGCCCGGTCGCGACCTCGGCGAACGTCGAGACGACGAGCCGGGCGTGCACCGAGAAGCCGGGGATGTGCGCGGTCAGCCCGCGGAGCCGGTCGATCACCGGGTTCGGCGTGAACGAGCCGTCCTGCTGCGCGAGCGCGACGAACGACTGGGCGTCGAGGGTGACACCGAACTGCTCGCGGAGCGCGTCGGACAGACCCGGGTTGAGCACGGGCTCGCCGAGCAGTCGGACCTCGAAGTCGCGGCCGTGACGGCGGATCGCCAGCGGTCGGAGCAGCACCGGGCCACGGAAGTGCTCGTCGCCGTGCTGCCAGTCCGCGATGCCGATGCCGAGCTTGACGGCGTCGATCCCGCGGACCGTGGCGAGCTCGGTGCCCTTCGCCTCGACGTGCCCGGCGGCGACGCGGGCTGCCCGCAGCGCGACCTCGTCGCGGATCAGGCTCGAGAGCAGCGTCGTCTTGCCGGTGATGAACTGGGCCAGGCCGCCGGGGTGCGTGGTCGAGAGTTCGATGCGCGCACGGGGGTGGTCGGCGAAGTGCACGAGGGGACTCGTCCCACCGACACCGGCGAGCTGCTCGCGCCAGGCGTCCCACGCGGGCTCGGCGGCGTTGCCCGCGGTCAGGCGGGGGTCGCCCAGGCTGATCGCGTGCGGGCTCGTGACCTGGAGTTCGGGACGCAGCGGGGACTGCTCGTCGGGCAGGTCGTTGCCCTCGACGGGGGCGTCGTCGTTCACGTCGTCCTCATCGTCGGTCGCCCTGTCCACTCTCCACACCCGCCCACTGTAGGCGGAAGCGCCACAGCACTCTGGCAATGAGCCCCCTGTTTCGGGTTTTCGTCCCGCCGGGCCGCACACCGCCCCCTCGCCCGGCCGGAGCCCGGACCCTCGGGTGTGGTACCAACGGTGCATGGCCATCGACGACCGTCCCACTCCGTCCACTCCCGCGCCGTCCCGGCGTCGAACGGTCCCCGCCGAGATCTCGCGCTCGTGGCTCCTCGTCGCCGGCACCGCCGCCGAACGCTTCGACCGGGCCACCCGCTCCCGCGCCGACCAGGTGATCCTCGACATCGAGGACGCCGTCGACCCGGCAGCCAAGCCCTCCGCCCGTGCCACCGTCGCCGCGTGGCTGGCCGGCGGCGGTGAGGCCTGGGTGCGGATCAACGACGTCACGACCGACTTCTGGGCCGACGACGTCGAGGAGCTCCGCGGGCTGCCCGGGCTGCAGGGCGTGATGCTCGCGAAGACCGAGTCGCCGGCGCAGGTGACGGACACGTGGCACCGGCTCGGCGGGCAGACCCCCGTCATCGCGCTGGTGGAGTCGGCGGTCGGCATCGAGGAGTCGGTCTCGATCGCCCGCGCGCAGGGAGCGTTCCGCCTGGCGTTCGGCAGCGGCGACTACCGCCGCGACACCGGCACGAGCGCCGACACCCTCGCGATGGCGTACCCCCGGTCGCGCCTGGTGGTGGCGTCCCGCGTCGGTGACCTGCCCGGTCCGATCGACGGACCGACGGTCGGGTCGTCGCACCCGATCCTCCGCGAGCAGTCCCAGGTCGCCGTGTCGCTCGGCCTGACCGGCAAGCTCTGCCTCGACACCGAGCAGCTGCCCGTCATCAACGAGGTCATCTCGCCGACACCGACCGACGTCGCCTGGGCGCAGGACTTCCTCGACGACTTCGAGGCCCGTGGCCGGGTCATCCGCGACGGATCGGACCTGCCGCGACTCGGACGGGCGCAGAAGATCCAGCGGCTCGCCCAGGCGTTCGGCGTCGAGCCCCGGTAGGAACGGTGCCATGACCTGGTCGAACGTCCCCGGATCCGGACCGCAGCACCACGCGGGGTCCCAGCAGCACAGCGAGGCCGAGCGCATCGCCTGGGAGCAGGGCGCGTCGTCGCTGTTCCCGCCCGGGAAGATCGCCGACCGGGTCTCGACCGTCCTGCTCCTGGCGGCCGGTGCCGTCCTCACCGCGATCGCCGCTGTCACGGGCGTCATCGCCGTCGCCACCACGACGACGTCCTGCGGCGCCGCCGGTGACTGTTCCCCCGGCGGGACCATCGCAGGCGCGGCGATCGCGGTCGGCGGAGCGTTCGTCATCGGGGTCGTCACGCTCGTGTTCGCGATCGGCGCCTGGATCCGGCGACGGACCTCGTGGTGGATCGCCGGGATCGGCTTCGTCCTGACCGTCGCCGTCGTCACCTGGGGGACGGTGCTCTTCGTGCAGGCGCTCGACGAACAGGGCGTCGGCCCGGGGCGTGGGTTCGGCACCGCACAGCTCCCCGTCCCATGAGCACCCCGCCCCCGAGCCCGCGGCTGGACGTCCGCCGACCGGTGCGGCGCATGCTGGGCGGATGAAGCAACGAGTCATCGGAGACACGTCCGTCAGTGCGATCGGTCTCGGCGGCATGCCGATGTCCATCGAGGGGCGACCGGACGAACGGCGCTCCGTCGCCACCGTCCACGCCGCCCTCGAGGCCGGCGTCACCCTCATCGACACCGCGGACGCCTACCACCTGGCCGCGCACGACGAGGTCGGCCACAACGAGGAGCTCATCGCCCGCGCCGTCCGCGAGTACGGCGGGGACACGTCCGAGCTGCTCATCGCCACCAAGGGCGGGCACATGCGGCCGGAACCCGGGGCGTGGGCCCAGAACGGCGACCCGGCGTACCTCAAGGAGGCGGCGAAGGCGTCCGCGAAGCGCCTGGGCGTCGAGGCGATCGGCCTCTACCAGTTCCACCGCCCGGACCCGGCCGTCCCGTACGCGGACTCGGTCGGTGCGCTCGCCGAGCTGCTCGACGAGGGCGTCATCCGGATGGCCGGCATCTCGAACGCGACGGTCGACCAGATCCGGCAGGCGAACGAGGTCCTCGGGGGTCGGCTCGCATCCGTGCAGAACCGCTTCTCCCCCGTGTTCCGCTCGAGCGAGCCGGAACTCGAGCTCTGTGACGAGCTCGGCATCGCGTTCCTGCCGTGGAGCCCGCTCGGCGGCATCGCCGGCGCGGCCGACCTCGGCACCACGGCCGAGGACTTCGCCGTCCTCGCCCAGGAGCGGGACGTCACCCCGCAGGTCATCGCGCTCGCCTGGGAACTCGCGAAGAGCGACGTCGTCATCCCGATCCCGGGAGCGTCCCGTCCGCAGTCGATCCTCGACTCGGTGACGGCCGCGACGGTGAAGCTCCGTCCGGAGGAGGTCGAGCGTCTCGACGCCTCGCGGCCCGAACAGGCGGCCTAGGCCTCGCACGCTGCGGCGAGCCGACCGGCTCGCGCACCACGGGCCTCCCGTCCGGATGACGGGAGGCCCGTGGTGCGTCCATCAGTCGACGGCGCCGCTCAGGACGCGCAGGTCGAGTCGAAGTCCGTCCCGGCGGTCTGGACCGCCTTGGCCGAGTCCTGGAACGCGCCGAGGTCAGCCGACTGCGGGTCCTTCGTGATCGCCTCGAGCCGCGTCACCATGTCGCCGTAGGCGCTCTGGAAGGCCTCGGCCTTGCCTTTCACCTCGGTGTTGCTGACCGCGTCGACACCGGCGTCGATGTCCGCGTCGAGCTCCTTGAGCTTGGCGACCGCGGCGTCGGGGTCGGACTGCAGCTTCGTGGCCTCGGACTGCAGCCCCTCGGCAGCGGAGCGCACCTTGCTCTCGAACGCGGCACACGCGTCGGCCTTGGACTGCGAGCCCGACTGCTCCTCCGCGGCCTTCGTCGGTGCGCTCGAGGACCCGCTCGTGGCGCCCTGGCCCTGGGTTCCCTCGGCCGTCGTGCTGCCGCCCGAGGAGCAACCGGCGAGCAGGACCGCGGCGAGTGCGGCGGTCGCGAGGACGGAGACGTGCTTCGTGGACATGGGATCCCCCCTGGTTCGTGACGCGTCCCCGGATCGGTGACCCGTTCCGGCCCGACAGTACTGATCGATCGCTCAGGGAGTCCGGTCCCGCGTGACGGACGGCCTCGACCACGCGTCGGGCCCCGGCCGGCTCGGCCCCGATGCTCGCCGGCCGGACGGACGCGTACGGTCGAGGCCATGCGTGCCATCACCATCTCCCAGCCCGGCGACGTGGACGTCATGTCCCTCGGCGAGCTCCCCGACCCGGTCCCGGGCGACGGCGAGGTCCTCATCGAGGTCGCGGCCGCCGGCGTCAACAACGCGGACCTGCAGCAACGGCAGGGGAACTACCCGCCGCCGCCGGGCGCGTCCGACGTCCTCGGGCTCGAGGTCTCCGGCACGGTCCGCTCGCTCGGTGCCGGGGTGACCGGGTGGTCCGTCGGCGACCGCGTGTGTGCGCTGCTCAGCGGTGGCGGCTACGCGTCCCTCGCGGTGGTGCCGGCCGCGCAGCTCCTGCCGGTGCCGGACGACCTGGACCTGGTGGCCGCGGCCGGGCTCCCCGAAGCCGCGTGCACGGTCTACTCGAACGTCGGGATGCTCGCCGGACTCCGGCCGGGGCAGACGCTCCTCGTGCACGGTGGCACCGGCGGGATGGGGTCGCACGCGGTGCTCTGGGCGAAGGCCCTCGGCGCCCGGGTGGTCGCGACGAGCGGCGGCGCGCGGAAGGTCGCTGCCTCCCGCGAGCTCGGCGCGGACCTGGTCGTCGACCACCGCGAGGAGGACTTCGTCGAGCGTGCCCTGGCCTTCACGGACGGTGTCGGTGTGGACGTGGTCCTCGACGTGGTCGGCCCGTCGTACCTGCACCGGAACCTCGAGGTCCTCGCACCGAACGGACACCTCGCGATCATCGCCGCCGGGTCCGGGCCGGACGCGACCCTGCCGATCGGGCAGCTCATGCGGAAGCGCGCCTCGGTCAGCGGGACGACGCTCCGGGCACGGCCGGCGTCCGAGAAGGCCGAGATCGTCGCAGCCGTGCGGCGGGAGGTGTGGCCGTTCGTGGAGGACGGGCGTGTGCGTCCGGTCGTGGACGCCGTGTTCCCCCTCGCCGACGCGGCCGAGGCCCACCGGCGCCTGGCGTCGGGGGACGTCGTCGGCAAGCTGCTGCTCGCCCTGTAGCGCTGGCGGCGGCCGCGCCACCGCCGGTCGTGTCCGGCCCGCGCGCTACGCGTGCACCCGCGCCAGGAACGCGCGGAGCGCCGGGTGCTGCGGGTCGTCGAGGAGCGCTGCGGGAGCGCCCTGCTCGACGACCTCGCCCTCGTGCAGGAACACGATCCGGTCGGCGACGTTCCGCGCGAAGCGCATCTCGTGCGTCGTCATGAGGATCGTGGAGCCCTGCTCCTTGAGCTCGGTGACGAGGTCGAGGACCTCGCCGACGAGCTGCGGGTCGAGTGCACTCGTCACCTCGTCGAGCAGGAGCAGTTCCGGGTCGGACGCGATGGCCCGGACGATCGCGACGCGCTGCTGCTGTCCGCCCGACAACCGGTCCGGGAACGCACCGGCGAAGTCGCCGAGGCCGATCCGGTCGAGCAGGCGACGAGCGGTCGCCTCGGCATCCGTCCGGGAGGCGCGGTGCACCTTCCGGGAGGCCAGGGTCACGTTGTCGAGGACGCTCATGTGCGGGAACAGGTTGAACTGCTGGAAGACGACGCCGATGCGTGCGCGGGTGGCGTCGACGTCGACGCGCGGGTCCGACACGTCCTCGCCCTGGAGGAGGACCTGCCCGTCGTCGATGCCCTCGAGCAGGTTGACGGTCTTGAGGAGCGTCGACTTGCCCGAGCCGGACGCGCCGATGACGCAGATGACCTCGTGGCGGTGCACGGTCAGGTCGATCCCACGGAGGACCGGCCGGTCCCCGAAGGTCTTCCGCAGGCCGCGCAGCTCGAGGACGGGGGCGGTCGACCCGGTCACACCGCGCCTCCGATCTGTTCACGCTGCTGCTGCTTCCGCGCGATCGCATCGGTGATCCGGATGAGCGGCAGACTGATGACGACGAACAGGAGCCCGGCCACCAGGTAGGGCGTGAAGTTCGTCTGCTCCGCCTGCGCGATCTGCGCGCTGCGGACCGCGTCGACGGCACCGAGGATCGAGACCAGCCCGACGTCCTTCTGCATCGACACGAAGTCGTTCATCAGCGCCGGTGTGACCTTGCGGATCGCCTGCGGCAGCACGACCGACCGCAGTGTCTGCGCGTGGGACAGGCCGAGCGACCGGGCGGCCAGGCGCTGCGACGGGTGGACCGCCTCCATACCGGCGCGGAGCACCTCGGCGACGTACGACGAGTACGTCAGCACGATCGCGATCGTGCCCCAGAACTCCGGGGCCAGCCGCGGGAACACCCCGAGCCCGGGCAGGCCGAAGCCGACCAGGTACAGCACGATGATGAGCGGCAGGCCACGGAACAGGTCGGTGTACGCGGTGGCGAGCATCCGCAGCGGGAAGAACACCGGGCTCCGCAGGCCGCGGACGACCGCGAGCAGGGTGCCGAGCACGGCGACCCCGACACTGGCGAAGAACAGGATCCGGACGTTCAACCAGAGCCCGAGCAGGATGTCGGGCAGGGTCTCCCAGGCGACCTGCGGGTCGAAGAACGACTGCTGGACGGCCGCCCAACCGGGCGTGTTCACGACGCCGATCCAGACGAGTGCGACGACGACGAGCGTGGAGACGACGGAGACCGTGGCGGATCGACGGCCGCGCTGCCGACGGTACAGCTGCCGTTCGCGCTCGACCTGGCTCACCGCCGGTGCGACCACCGGGGTGCCGGCGCCTGCGGGCAGGGTCATGCCCGCGTCACTTCAGGACCGGGGCGTTCGTCTCGGCCGACAGCCACTTCGTCTGCAGGTCCTGGAGGGTGCCGTCGTCCTCGAGGGTCTCGAGGGCGTCGTCCACCTTGCTGGTGAGCTCCGAGTCCTTCGGCAGCACGATGCCGAACTGGTCGCCCTCGCCGTCGGCGGGGAACTGGGCGGACACGGTGCCGTCGTCGACCTGGGACGCAGCGATGAAGAACGCGGTCGGCAGGTCGGTGACGATCGCGTCGATCTGCCCGGACTGCAGGGCCAGGACGGCGTCGTCGTTCGAGTTGAACACCTGCGGGGTGACACCGAGGACGTCCTTGACGCTCTGGATGCTCGTCGAGCCGGCGGCGACCCCGATGGTGTCCTGCTCGAGCGCCGCGATCGTGGTGTGGTCGGCGGCGGGCGATCCCTCGGCCGTCACGACCGCCTGGGTGGTCGTGTAGTAGGGCGTGGACATGTCGACGGCCTTCTTGCGCTTGGCGTCGATCGAGAACTGCTGGAGGTTGAGGTCCCAGTCCTTCGCACCCGGGGCGATGGCGCTGTCGAACGTGCTGCGCTTCCAGACGACGTCGTCCTCGTCGTACCCCATCTCCTCGGCGACGGCGTACGCGACCGCTGCCTCGAACCCCTTGCCGGACTCGGGGTCGTCGTCCTCGACCCAGGGCGAGTACGCGGGCTGTCCGGTGGCGATGGTGAGCTTCCCGTCCGTGACGGTGCCCTCCGCGTTGCCCCCGCCGCCGGCCGAGCAGCCGGCGAGTGCGGTCACGGCCACGAGGGACGCGGCGAGAGCGGTGGTCAGGCGGAGGGGACGGGTCACGATCGGGCCTTCGTCAGGGGGAACAGGGCAGCTCGAAGTGTACTTCGCCGTGGGATACCAGCGCGAAGCGGATGACCCCTCGCTACTCGGAGGACTCCAGCATCGTGAAGTCGTCGAACGAGAAGCCCGGCGACACCAGGCAGCTGAGGAGCACCTCGCCGTCGCCCGGGATCGTCCGCTGCCACACGCCCCCGCGGACGAACGCCTGCGCGTCGTTCACCCGGTCCCGTCCGGCGTCCGGTCCGAGGGTGATCCGCGCGCCGGGCTCCGGCTGGTCCCCCGACCCGCCGAGTTCGAGCTCGACCGTGTCCGGTCCGTGCCACATCCAGATCTCGTCGCTCGTGACCCGGTGCCAGGCGGAGGCCTCGCCCGGGGGCAGGAGGAAGTGGATCAGCGTCGCCGCGGGTCGCTCCCCCGCGGTGGTCTGCACGGTGGCGGGCGAGGTCCAGGTCCGGACGTACCAGCCACCCTCGGGGTGCGGCTCCATGCCGAGCGCCCGGGCCCGCTGCGGGACGTCGAGCCACTCGACCACGTCTCCGGAGACGGTGCGGCGGGCGACCATGCCGGGGCGGGGTGCGGTGTCGGTCATCGGGACTCCTTGCTGGTGACGGCGGGTGCTGGGGACGACGCGGGGGTCGGGATCGAGGGGGCGGCGTCGGCGGTCCGGACGACACCGCGGATGACGGTCGCGGCAGCGCGGCCGGCCCCGTCCTCGACGAGTTCGGCGAGCGCGTCGGGGACGGTCCGGGCGTCGACGTCGAACACGGCGAGGTCGGCCCGGGCTCCGACGGCGAGGTGCCCGACCCGGTCCGGTCCGACCGCCAGGCCCATCGCGTGTGCCCCACCGAGGGTCACCGCGGCGAGCAGACGCTCGTGCAGGTCCCGCCCGGAGTAGCCCTGGGCCCGGGCGATGGCGTGCAGCGCGGTGACGTCGGCCATCGGGTCGAGGGACGGCGAGGACGACAGGGAGTCCGTGCCGATGGCGATCGGGCTTCCCTCGCGCAGGTAGTCGGCGACCGGAGGCGGGTCGAGCCCGATGACCGCGTTCGACCGGGGACAGAGCGCCACCGCGGTGCCCCGGGCCCGGAGCAGTGCCCGGTCCGCCGCGGTCATGTAGACGCCGTGCGCGATGTGGCAGTCCGGCCCGAGGACGCCGAGTCGGTCGACGAACGACGTCGCGCTCGCGCCGAACCCGAGCGCGCGCATCGCCCGGAAGGACGGCACGTTCGCCAGGTGCCAGTCCGAGCCGTGCCCGACGCCGACGACGCCGTCGAGTCCGGGGATCGGCTCGATCGCGTTGCGCTCCCCCTCGAACGCGGCCTCGCCGAGGTGCAGGTGCAGGCGGAGTCCGCGCTGCCGCACGATGTCGGGCAGTTCGAGGAGCGGTGCGACGTCCAGCGAGTACGGCGCGTGCGGGGAGAGCCCGGCTCCGGGGGTGGTCGGGACGTGTTCGAGTTCGGCGAGGACCTGGTCGCGCCCGTGCTCCTGCCAGGCGGCGTTCTCCCAGTCCATCACCTCCCAGTAGGCGATGCCACCGAGGCCCGCTCCCTCGAGTGCGGTCACCGCTTCGAGGTCGGTGACGACGTCGGCGATGCTCGTCACCCCGGCGGCGACGGATTGCTCGGCGCCGACCGCGGCCTCGGCGCGCCAGTCGTGCGGCTCGGCGTAGACGTCGTTGAACGCGGACGCCCAGTCCTCGAACCCGTCGTACTGACGGCGACCGACACTGGCCATGCCGGTGTACTGCAGATGCGTGTGCGCGTTGACGAGCCCCGGCAGCAGGGCGCCACGCCACCGTCGTTCGGTGAACGGTGTGCCGTCGAGCTGGTCCACCACCCACGAGCGTTCGCCGACGTGCAGGATGCGCCCGTCGCGCACCGCCACGGCCCCGTCGGCGATGGGCGGCGCGGTCATCGGCACGACGATCCGCGCGGAGTGCACCGTGGTCTGCGCCGACGGCTCCGGCCGACCGGTCACGACGGGTCCCCGAAGCGTCGGGTGCGGACGTCCGGCTCGCGGTCGGCGGGTTGCGCGGCGAGCGCGTCGCCCGTCGCGCCGTCCGTTCCGCCCCCGCCGCCGGGAGGCCCGCCCCGCGCCCCGGACACGGCGAGCGCCACACGGGCGGTCACCTCGTCCACCTCGGGGTCGATCGGCACGACGGCACGGTCCAACTCGTCACCCCGCTCGACGAGCATCCGCACGGCACCGAGTTGCACCGCGAACGACAGGTCCATGATCTCGATCGGGTTGCCCTCCGCCGCGGTGATGTTGATGCACCGGCCGCCGTCCAGCAGCAGCACGCCCTGGCCCCCCGGCACCGCGAGCCGCTCGACCTTCCGTCCGACCCTCGTGCGGACCGCCCCCGCTGCCACGGCTGCGTCCACCGCGACCTCCTGGTCGACGCCGCCGGCCACCGCGACGACCGCTCCGGGAGCGCAGGCGCGGAGCACGTCCACGCTGACGGTGTCGGCCACACCGGTCGCGCTCATCACCAGGTCGGTGGTCCGGACCGCCTCGACGAGCGGGGCGACGGCGTACCCGGCGAACAGGGCCTGCAGCGCCCGTACGGGGTCGGTGTCCGCGACGGTGACCCGGAAGCCGAGTGCGCGGAGGACCAGGGCGACCCCCTCGCCGACGTGACCGAACCCGGCGACGACGGCCGAGCCTCCTCCCAGGTCGGGCCGGACGTCGTCGTCGAGCGCGTCCACCAGGTCGAGCGTCGCGAACACCGTGGACTGTCCGGTGCCGTACCGGTTGTCGAAGAACGTCTTCGTGCGGGCGTCGTTCACCGCGACGACCGGGATCCCGAGCTGCCCACGTGACGCCATGACCCGGAGTGGACGGAGGCCGCTCGTGGTCTCCTCGGCCGCTCCGAGCATGGTCGGCAGCAGGTCGGGACGGTCCTGGTGCACGAGCCGGATGACGTGCGAGCCGTCGTCGACCAGGACGTGGGGCCGGGTGTCGAGCATCGCCAGTGCCAGCGCGCGCTGCTCCGCCACCGTCGCGGTGCTGCTCGCGTGCACGGGGACGCCGGCACGGCGGAGGACCTCGGCGACGGCGTCGTCGGTCTCGTCCGCGTGGGCGTAGACGACGACGTCGGCGCCGGCGTCCTGCAGCAGGAGCGAGAGCACCGCGGTCTTCGGCTCGAGGAACAGGCTGACGCCGATGCGGGTGCCGCGGAGCAGGCCGCCCTGCCGGAGCTCGTCGGCGACCGCGCGGGAGACCGGCATCGAGCGGCGCGCCCAGCGCAGGCGGGCACCCGCTGCGGGGTCGTCCTCGGGTTCGCGCCCGGTGGAGACGAGGAACACGTCGTCGGAGAGCGTCGGCACGCCGAGGACCCCAGGTCGGGCGAGCGTCGTCGGTCCGAAGGCGTCCTCGTCGACGGCCGGGACGTGGCGGCCGACATCGACCACGAGCAGCAGGGCGCCGCGGGGCCGGTCGGCGCTGGCGGCTTCGACGGCGGCGGTGCTCTGCTCGGGCGTGCCGAGACACCAGAGCTGGTCGACGGCCGCGTCGTCGCCGCTGTCAGCGGGACGGGCACCGAGCCCGGTGAGCAGGTCGTGCAGCACGATGACGTCCCGCGGATCGCCGCCGACGATGCGGAAGCGCCGGGCGGCGATGAGCATGTTCGTCACGCGGGCGGTGTGTCGCACCGCTGCCCCGGCCCAGGCGCGGGTCGTCGGATCGGCTCGCGGCATGGGGCCATCGTAGAGCGACGGCGGTCCCCGTCCGGCCCTGCCCGTCCCGCCGGTGAGGTCAGAGCGCGTGCGGCGGCGGCGTCCGGTGCCAGACCTGCTCGGCACCTTCCGAGGGCGCACTCCACGGCCCGGCGGGCGCGTGCCAGGAGCCGAGCGCGGCCGACCCCTGCTGCGCCGCGACGCGTCGCGCCTGCCGCCGGTAGTGCAGGAGCACGCCGACGAGGACGGCCACGCCGATGACCGACACGACGGCGAGCCCGGCGATGTACAGCGACGTCACGATGCCGGCCAGCGAGGACGGCACGTACCCGTTCTGCGCCGCCGAGAACGGCGTCCCGGTGAGCACGAACGCCAGCAGGGTCGAGATCGTCGAGTTCGAGTCCCACAGCCCGTGCAGCACCGACACGACGACGTAGGCGGCCAGCACCTGCCACGTCCACCGGAACCGCGGGCGTCCGTGCGCCACCCCGAAGAGCACGGCTCCGAGGATCGCCGTCCAGAGCACGTGGCCGACCGGGGAGAGCACGGCGCGGGCCACCTCGGTCTGCAGCAGCGACGCCAGGTCGATGCCGCGGGTGGTGATCGCCGCGTTGAAGGCGTACCCGGCGGACTCGAACGCCGAGAAGCCGGCGCCGACCGTCGCGCCGAGCAGTGCCCCCTGCCGGGCCGTCTTGGGCCGGACCCGCCACCCGACGACGACGAGCAGCACGCCCTTGACGAGCTCCTCCGCGAACCCGACGAGCAGGTACAGGGTCGCCCCGGGCCGCAGGTCGGACTCGAGGAGCGACGCCCCGAGCACGCCGAGAATCCCGCCGACGAAGAACGCCGTGACGAGCTGCAGGGTGCTCACGGTCCCGGTGACCCGTTCGATGACGAACAGGACCACGGTGAAGGGCACGAGGAAGCTGCCGAGCAGGATGATGGTCGGCACCAGGTTGGTGTTCTGCGTCGCGACGGTGACGATGATCGTGACGACCCACAGCAGGAACCCGCTGAGCAGGGTCTTCCACCACCAGCCGTGCCGATGGTGGGGGTGGGTGCCGACGTGCGCGGTCTCGAGCGTCATGCGCCTCATCGTGCTCCGCGGTGCGTCGGCGGGGTCACCGGGAATACGGAAGACGCGGTCTGCGTAGTCCTGCACATGACTGACGAGACGTTCGACAAGGTGACCGTGTTCGGCGCGGACTGGTGCCGCGACTGCCGCCGCTCGAAGGCGCTGCTGGACCGTCTGGGCGTGGACTACGAGTACGTCGACGTCGAGGCCGACCTGTCCGCGGCGGACCGCGCCGAGGCGATCAGCGGTCGGAAGAACATCCCGGTCGTGGTGCTGCCGAACGGCAGGCACTTCGTCGAGCCGTCCGACGCCGAGCTGCAGTCCGAGCTGGAGGCGTCCGGCGCCCGCTGACCGTTCCTGGGAACGCACTGAGCCGAGGGAGTGTTGTCTCGGGCGTCGGCCCTGAGCGCGGCGAACCGCCGCAGCCTCGGACCGGCCGCAGAACAAGGAGAACACCGTGCTCGGTCTCATCATCAGCCTGATCATCATCGGCCTCATCGCCGGTGCCCTCGCCCGACTGATCATCCCCGGCAAGCAGCACATGTCGATCCTCATGACGATCGTCCTCGGCATCGTCGGGTCGTTCGTCGGTGGTCTGCTGGGCTTCCTGATCTTCCAGCACGACCCGTCGGACGGCTTCTTCCAGCCGGCCGGCATCATCGGGTCGATCATCGGCTCGGTCATCGTGCTGTTCCTCTACACCCGCTTCGCGGGCAAGGGTGCCAACCGTCGCTGACGGCGCACGCAGCGCTGACGCGCTGACCACACGACGCGAGGCCCGGTACCAGCTGGTACCGGGCCTCGCGTCCGTCGTGGGGCCGGTCGTGACCACGGAGTCCTCGGACCGCATCGGGCACCGTCACCCGATGTCCGGAACGCGCGCAGGCACGGAGCGTACGGTCCACGACATGACAGACGAGAACGACATCCGTCGCCCGGAGCAGGACGCAGCTCGACTCGGTCTCGTCGTGGTCGGTGAGGCTGCGGCCCTGCAGTCCGGCGACGAGGCCGCCATGGACGCGAGCGAGGCGAACATCCGCGACGCCGTCGACGAACTGGTCGACGTGCCGCTCACCCCGCGTCAGGAGGAGGTCGTCGAACGGCTCGCGCAGGCCGGTGGCACCCTCACGGCCGGACTCAGCGGAGCGCTCGCCGCCCGCACCGGCAGCAGTGTCGACGACGTGCTCGAGGGCGCGGCCCGCAGCATCCTCTGGCAGGAGCGCCTGGCGGACGACCGCGAGGACGCCGGCCGACAGGACGCCGGACACCCCGACGTCGACCCCGACGGACGCGGCGACCGCGACCCCGCCTGACCCATCGACGCGACGGACGGGAGGCTCCCCACCGGTCCGGTGGGGAGCCTCCCGTCCGTGGTCGGCCGCTCCGACGCCGGTCAGGCGGTTGCGCGCCACCAGTCGTCGAACGGCGACGCCGGGACCTGACGCTTGTGCTCCGTCGAGCGGTACCGGGCTTCGATCGCCTCGGCGACCTCGACCGGGACGTCGTGCCCCTGCAGGTAGGCGTCGAGCTCCGCGTAGGTGAGGCCGAGGTTCGCCTCGTCCGTCTGCCCCGGCAGGTCGTCGAGCAGGTCCGCGGTCGGGGCCTTCTCGTACAGGCGGGCCGGTGCCCCGAGGTGCTCGAGCAGCTGCCGGCCCTGGCTCTTCGTCAGACCGGTCAGCGGAGTGAGGTCGACTCCACCGTCGCCGTACTTCGTGAAGAAGCCCGTGACCGCCTCGGCCGCGTGGTCCGTCCCGATGACCAGGAGCCCGCGCTGCCCGGCGACCGCGTACTGCGCCACCATCCGCATGCGGGCCTTGACGTTGCCCTTGACGAAGTCACTCAGCGCCACGCCGGCCTCCGCGGTGTCCTGCACCACGCCGTCCACCCCGTGCTCGATGTTCACGACGATGCCCGGGTCGGCCGCGATGAACTGCAGGGCGAGCTGCGCGTCGTCCTCGTCGGCCTGCACGCGGTACGGCATCCGGACCGTGACGAACTCGACGGCGTGCCCCTCGGCCCGGAGCGACTCGACCGCGAGCTGCGTCAGCCGGCCGGCCAGGGTGGAGTCCTGCCCGCCGCTGACGGCGAGGACGTAGCCGTTCGCGCCCGTGGTCAGCAGGTAGTCGCGCAGGAAGCCCACGCGCCGCGAGACCTCCTGCTCGGGGTCGATGGTGGGCTGGACGTTGAGGTCCGCGGCGATGGCGGCTTGGAGTTCTCGCACTCCCCCAGTATCCGCCCGAGCCGCGCCGGACGCACGGGGTCCGCGCGCCGTGCTCGCTAGAGTGGCGCGCACACCGCTCGGGAGGCCGCACCCGCACCGGTGATGACGGAGGTGTGCTGTGACGGACGGGCACCGTGCCGGCCTCCTCGCGATCGCGGTGACCTCGCTGCTCTGGGGCACCACCGGGACGGCCGCGACCTTCGCTCCGGACGTCGGCCCGCTCGCCGTCGGCGCCGCGGCGCTCGGCATCGGCGGACTCCTGCAGGCCGTCGTCGGCGCGCGGTCCCTCCAAGCGAGCGCCCCGTTGCTCCGGCCGCGTCGGATGCTGGTCCTCGTCGGTGCGCTCGCCGTCGCGGTGTACCCGCTGGCGTTCTACACCGCCATGCACACCGCCGGGGTGGCCGTCGGGTCGGTGGTGTCGCTGGCGTCAGCGCCCCTGGCGTCCGGTGTCCTGGAGCGGGCGCTCGACCGGCACCCCCTCAGTCGTTGGTGGGTGCTGGCCGCGGTGCTCGGCGTCCTCGGGAGCGTGCTGCTCTGCCTGTCGAGCGTGACCGGCTCGCCCGCTCCCGAGGGCCCGCACGGCGCGGACGGGACCGCCGGCGCTCCCGGGTCGACGACCGTCGGCGTCGCTCTCGGTCTCGTGGCCGGAGCCTCGTACGCGGTCTACTCCTGGGCCTCCCGGCGCCTCATGGTGGACGGCGTCCCACGAGCGGCCGCGATGGGCGCGGTCTTCGGCGGTGGTGGCCTGCTCCTCGTGCCGGTGCTCGCCGTCACCGGGGCACCGCTGATCGCGTCCGCGCAGAACGCCGCGGTGGGGGCCTACATGGCGCTCGTGCCCATGTTCCTCGGCTACCTGCTGTTCGGGTACGGCTTGTCACGGGTCCCGGCGAGCACGGCCACGACCGTCACCCTGACCGAGCCGGCCGTCGCGACCGTGCTGGCGGTGCTGGTCGTCGGCGAGCGACTCACCGCGGTGGGGTGGGCAGGCCTCGGGGTGATCGCGCTCGTGCTCGTCGTCCTCGCGGTGGCGCCGACGAACACGACGGCCGGAGGTCCCCCGGACCGGCGACCGCGGTGACACAGCCGCTACCGCGACCACCGTGGTGCCCCTGGAGGGACTCGAACCCCCAACCCTTTCCTGAGGACGGAACCGGGCGGACCACCGTGGTGCCCCTGGAGGGACTCGAACCCCCAACCCTTTCCTTAGGACGGAACTGCTCTTCCATTGAGCTACAGAGGCCGGCCCGTCCACTCTAGCGGGAGCCGGGACGCGCTGGACGGGAGGTCCGGGGCGCGCACCCCGGGCCTCCCGTCCGGCGGCTGCCGCGACCGTCCCCGGTCGCGACCGTCGCCGTCTACGCGGCGACCAGGTACTCGTCCCAGTCCGGCTGCGGCCGCTCGATGCCGCGCACGACCCAGGCCGAACCGTGCGGGGCCTTCGGCGGGAAGCGCAGCGTCCACCCCATCTCACGCGGGGTGCGGTCACCCTTGACGTTGTTGCAGGCCAGGCAGCAGGCGACGAGGTTCTCCCACGAGTCGCGGCCGCCGCGGGACTTCGGCTGCACGTGGTCGATCGTCGTGGCGTGCCGGCCGCAGTAGGCGCACCGGTTGGCGTCCCGGCGGAGCACACCGCGCCGGGACACCGGGATCAGCCGGGACTGCGGGATGCGCACGTACCGGGTCAGGATGATGACGGACGGACGGTCGTAGCTGACGGCTGCGCCCGTGACCGGGTGCAGGGTGTCGGCGGCGACGACGGAGGCCTTCTGGTTCATGACGAGGACCAGGGCTCGACGGAACGAGATCACCGCGAGGGGCTCGTAACCGGCGTTGAGGACGAGAGTGCGCATGGGTTCCCTTCCGACGTGCCTGGACGGCTTCCAGGCGGTGCGGGCACCGGTTCGGTCGGCGTCGAGCGGGGTGGTCACGGCCTCCGGCACCGGGATGGCACCGGCCGGCGCTGCCCCACCGCGGTGGGGAGGGCCGGAAACACGAAGAGCACCACCCGTCAGGGCAGTGCTCTGGTCAGTCGCGTGCGGGTCGAGGCCCGCAGGCTGTGGTCGTCCGTATGTCGACGTGCGCGCGCCGACCCATGGTGCGGGTCGTGCGTGACGTCGACATGTGGTCTCCCGTTCGGGTCGAGTCGAACCGATGCATGGAGGCTAACCCAGAAACCGGCCCCGCACGAGGGGTGCGGGGCCGGTTCGGACGGTGTTCACATGGTCGACGGCAGGACGTCGGACACGGTGCTCCGGGGAGGTCAGATCCCGAAGCGCACGATGTGGTAGTCGGTCGTCCAGATCGGACGGATCGAGATCGCGCCACCGGGCTTCGGGGCGTCCATGATCATGCCGTTGCCCATGTAGAAGCCGTCGTGGGCCTCGTTGTCGAAGATGACCACGTCGCCGGGCTGCGCCTCGGACTCGGCGATCGTCGTGCCGGCCTGGTCCTGCAGCGGGACCGAGTGCGCCAGGCTGATGCCGTACTGCGCGTACACGTACATGACGTAGCCGGAGCAGTCGAAGCCGGCCGGGGTGGCGCCGCCGAAGACGTAGGGCGTCCCGATGTACTGCTTCGCGGTGGCGACCACGGCGGGCAGCGAGAACGGGGTGCCGGCGGCGGGGGCGGCAGCGGCCGGCGCGGCCGAGGTGGTGGTCGCGGCCGCGTCCGTGGTGGTGGAGGTCGTCGTCGAGTCGGCGAGGTAGTCCTTCGCCGTCTTGCCGTCGTAGGCGAACTCGGCGGCCTTCGCGGCGCGGGCGGCCTCGACCTCCTTCGCGTGCTCGGCCTGCTTCTCGGCGGCGAGCGTCGCGGTCGAGGTGGCGCCGAAGCCGTCGCGCGAGGTGTCGGCGGTGCCCGCGGCGGCGAAGACGTCGAACTCCTGCGTCTGGACCGGGGCTGCGGCGCGGGCGTCGGCCGCGGTCGTCGGCTGGGTGCTCGCGAAGGCGGCGGGGACGGCCATCGTGCCGAACATGCCGGCGGCGACCGCGAGCACGACGGGCGCCATGAACTTCCGCTTGCGCGAGGAGGTCGTCGGCGCTGCTGCCGAGCGGGTGGCGGCGGTGCGGGTGACACCGAGGGCGCTGCCGGTGCGGGCCGCCGCCGGGCGGGCCGCGGTCGTGCGGGCGGGGGTGGACGCCGTGCGGGCGAGCGGTCGGCGCGTGGCACGCTCGGCTGCTTCGCGTACTGCCCTGCGGGTCAGGGGAGCTGCGGTGGCGTCACCAGAGGTCGTCGGGTTCGCGGTCGTCGAGTCGTCCGCGGCGGTACCGGTGTGGGTCAAGTGGGTCTCCGGCGTCTCATCGACACGCACCCGGTGGTCGACCGAGCGTGTGCAACCCCATCCGTTCGTCATCGTTTCCGATACAGGCAGGAGACGGGTCGTGAGACGTCCTGCCACGGGTCCCCGCGATCGCTGCTCCCGGGGACTCGTCGAGTGTACGGGCGCTCGGTCACGCTGTCGAGATGAAACCGTGATCTGGTAACGAACAGGTGAAGAAACCCCGGTCAGAGCGCTGCCAACGGCGTTACACCGGTGCGTCCGATTCTTGTACGTCCGTAAAGGTGTTGCACCCCTGACGTGTACCCCCTATAATTCGCCCACCACGAGGACCCAGGCGCGAGCTCACCGCGGCGATCCCGGTCCACCAACGGACCCTCGTGCTGTGACGCCCGGCACCTGCACCGAGTGATCGCAGCGACAGCACACGACCGACCGGCCGGTCCAGGACGGGTTGCCGAACGTCGACAGGGACGGTCACGGGATCGCGGTGCACATGTGACGAGGACGGAATGCAGGTACCCCGGAGTGCGGGCTCCGGTGCACCCCGACGCAGCGCCTGGCCCGGGCTGTGCCGGCGGGCGACAGGTCACTCGCCGGAGAGGTCCTCGGCGATGTCGTCGGCGTTGCCGGGGAAGCACAGCGAGTCCGCCTGCACGGTGTAGTTCCCGGGGTACGCGTACGCGCTGATCGACGCGATCTTCCCGCCACCGCTGCCGATGACCGCCGGACCGTCGCTCGACTCGCGGCGGACGACCTGCATCCCCTGGGACTTCCAGTGCTCCTCCATGCGGGTGGCGTCCTCGTCGGGCGACCCCTCGAGCGTGCTCCCGGTCAGGTAGCGCCACTGCGCCCCTCGCGTGCCGTCCTCGAGTTCGCAGTCTTCCGGGTAGTCCGGGCCGGTGCGCGCCTTCCACTCCCCACCGAGTCGCTCGGTGGCGTCGTCGACGGCTTCGATCATCTGCTGCTTCGCGGTGTCGGCGTCCACGGTCGGCTCCGTTCGTCCTGGTGCTGCGGTGTCGGGTCCCCGCAGGACACAGCCTGCGAGCACGGTGGTGGTGGCCGTCATGACGAGGACGCCCGCGACGGCGCGCCTCGCCGTGGTCCATCGTGCGGTGGTCGTCGTCGTCATCGTCCCGCCATCCACCAGGGCTTCCCGTCGATCAGGTCCTGGTCTCGCTTCGTCGGTGGTTTCGGGTGGTACGCGGTCGCATCGTCCTCGTGCCCCGTCGTGACCCGCCCCACGTTGTACGGTGTCGGCGTCCAGGTAGCCGGACCTGTCACCGGTGAGCGGGTCGTGGTCGAGGACCGGCTTCCGGTCCGCCGCGTCGGCGGGGTTCGAGTCAACACCTTCACGTCCTCGTGCGGGTCGTCCGACGGGCGTCCAGGGAACGGACGGGGCACGCCCGGACAGGGCAGACCGTTCCTGCCCCTCGGTGCGGCGGGCGAGGAGACGTCAGTCGGTGCTGATGTAGACGTGCTGCGCGACCTCGGTCGGCAGTTCGATCCCGGCGTCCTCGCCGTCGACGCGGACCGACACGTAGGCGCCCGCACGCTGCACGCTCGCCGTCCGCCCGGGCATGACCCCGGCACTGCGGAGCTGGTGCAGGAGCTCCGGTTCGAACTGCACCGGCTCACCCAGGCGCCGGATGACGCCGGTCGCGACGGCGTCGGTGTCGTCGGTGGCCGCCACGATGTTCCGCACGCCGTCCAGGAAGCCCGGAGCGGTGGGACCGCCGATCTCCGCCAGGCCCGGGATCGGGTTGCCGTACGGGGACTCCGTCGGGTTCCCGAGCATCTCGAGCAGGCGGACCTCCACCTGCTCGCTCATCACGTGCTCCCACCGACAGGCCTCGTCGTGGACGAAGGCCCAGTCGAGGCCGATCACGTCGGCGAGCAACCGCTCGGCCAGACGGTGCTTGCGCATCACGTGCGTGGCGCGGGACCGACCGGTGTCGGTGAGTTCCAGGTGCCGGTCGCCCGAGACGACGACGAGGCCGTCGCGCTCCATGCGGGCGATCGTCTGCGAGACCGTGGGGCCCGAGTGCCCGAGGCGCTCCGAGATCCGGGCGCGCAGCGGGACGATGCCCTCTTCTTCGAGGTCGAGGATGGTGCGGAGGTACATCTCCGTGGTGTCGACGAGATCGGTCACGCCTCCGCCTCTCCTGATGTGGACCCAGCCCGACCCACACTACTTGCTGGCGCCGACGCACCGGGACCGACACCTGCGCTCTGCGCGGACGCCGGCCGGGAGGCCCGTCCCGGCCCCGCCCCGTCCGGCCGGTCCATGGGGGCGACCGCGGGGCCGTCGGTAGGATCGGCCCATGGCAGACATCGTCATCCCAGCCGACCTCCTCCCCACCGACGGCCGCTTCGGATGTGGTCCGTCGAAGATCCGCGGAGCGCAGCTCGAGACCCTCGTCACCCGCGGCGCGACCGTCCTCGGGACCTCGCACCGCCAGAAGCCCGTCAAGGACCTGGTCGGCTCCGTCCGGCAGGGCCTCGCCGACCTCTTCCAGGTGCCGGACGGGTACGAGGTCGTCCTCGGCAACGGCGGGTCGACCGCGTTCTGGGACGCCGCCGCGTTCGGGCTCATCGAGCGCCGGGCGGAGAACCTGTCCTTCGGTGAGTTCGGGTCGAAGTTCGCCAAGGCCGCCGCCGCCCCGTGGCTCGAGGCACCGCACGTCGTGGAGGCCCCGGGCGGGTCCCGCGCCGAGCTCGAGATCGTCGAGGGTGTCGACGTCTACGCCTACCCGCACAACGAGACCTCGACCGGCGTCATGGCCCCGGTCGTCCGGGCCGCGGGCGACCCCGGCGCATTGACCGTCGTCGACGCCACGAGCGCTGCCGGTGGTGCCGCGTTCGACGTCGACCAGACCGACGTCTACTACTTCGCCCCGCAGAAGAACTTCGCCTCGGACGGCGGGCTCTGGCTCGCACTGTTCTCCCCCGCGGCGATCGAGCGTGTCGAGCGGATCGCCGCGTCCGACCGCTACATCCCGGAGTTCCTGTCGCTGAAGAACGCCGTGGACAACTCCCGGTTGGACCAGACGCTGAACACCCCGGCGATCACGACCCTGCTGCTCCTCGACGACCAGGTGCGGTGGATGAACCAGTCCGGCGGTCTGGCGTGGGCCGACGGCCGCACGAAGACGTCGTCCTCGACGCTCTACGACTGGGCCGAGGCCTCCGACTACGCGACGCCGTTCGTCACCGACCCGGCGCACCGGTCCCAGGTCGTCGTGACGATCGACCTCGACGACTCGATCGACGCCAAGGCCGTGGCCGCGACGCTCCGGCAGAACGGCATCGTCGACACGGAGCCGTACCGGAAGCTCGGCCGGAACCAGCTCCGCGTCGCGACCTTCACGGCGATCGACCCCGACGACGTCACCAAGCTCACGCGGGCGATCGACCACGTGGTGGCTGCCCTGGCGAGCTGACCCCGCCGCCGGACGCGACGAGGGCGGTGTCCCGCAACGGTGTTCCGTTGCAGGGCACCGCCCTCGCCGTGTCGCGTGGGTCCGCGTGTCGCATGCGTCGACGTGTCGCGTGGGTCGGGCAGGACCAGACCGACGGGTCAGGTCCTGCCCGACGGGTCAGGACCGGAGTGACCGGTCAGGACCGGTGGAAGCCGGGATCGGTCTCGCCGGCGTCGAGCTGGTCCAGGTCCAGGTCGTCGTCGGGGTCGACGGGACGGACGCGGCGGGTGCGGCGACGACCACGGGTGCGGGCGGGCGGGGCGACGGGCTCGTCGTCGTCCGACTCCTCGTCGTCGTCGTCATCCGAGTCGTCGTCGTCCGAGTCGTCGTCGTCGTCCGAGTCGTCGTCGGACTCGTCATCGTCGTCCGACTCGTCGTCGTCCTCGTCCGCCTCGTCGTCGAAGTCGTCCTCGTCCTCGTCCTCGTCCTCGTCCGACTCCTCGTCGTCCTGCGCGGCCCGGTACTCGGCCAGTCGCTCCGACCACGGCACCCACTCCGGCGCGAGCAACGAGCCGTCACCCGGCATCAGTTCGACCTCGAGCACGGTGGGCTCGTCACCCTCGACCTGGGCGATGCTGACGGTCCAGCGCCACCCCGGGTACCCCGGCATGCGGTTGGCGAAGAGGACGGAGACGACGCCGTCGCCCTCCTCGACCGTGCCGACGGGGCTCCCGACGGTGGCTTCGGGGGTGATCTCGAGCAGTGCGCCGCGGGCGAGCTCGGTGAGGTCGGTGGTCATGTTCACGCGTCCAACTGGTCGGCGACGTGTCGCAGGATGGTGGCGATCCGCTCACCGTTCTTCGGGTAGCGGCCCCGCTTGAGGTCACCGCTGATGCGGTCGAGTTCCTTCACCAAGTCCTCGACGATCACGGCCATGTCGTCGGCCGAGCGTCGGGTCATCTTGGCGAGCGAGGGCTGCGCCTCGAGGATCCGGACGGTCAACGCCTGCGATCCCTTCTTGCCCTGCACCACCCCGTACTCGAGCTTGGTGCCGGCCTTCACCGTGGTCACACCGTCGGGCAGGGAGGAGGCGTGCAGGAAGACCTGGTCGCCGTCGTCTCCGGAGATGAAACCGAAGCCCTTCTGGTCGTCGTAGAACTTGACCTTGCCGGTGGGCATGCTGGGACTCCTCGTCACATGAACGGCCGCGGTGCGTCGGACTATCCTGGGTGGATGGCCAAGCCGACCCGATCCACCGGGGACTCCCGCACTGCTGCGGAACCCCCGGCGACGTTCAATCGTACCGAACGCACGCTCGCGTTCATGGTCGGTGGGATCGTCCTCCTCATCCTGGCGTGCTTCATCGTCATGATCACCGGGTGGCTGACGCTGCAGCAGATCCCGGGGGACGGCATCTGGCCGGTCGCCCTGGGGGTCGTCTACTTCGGTCCGCCGGTCGCGTTCGTCCTCATGCTGACACTCCTGGTCGTCACCTGGACGCGCAAGGCGCGGCAGCACCGCACAGAGGCGCGCTGACGTCCGCCCCGGACGCCCGCAGGACGATGACGACCACGACGGACCTCGCCGCACGCCTGCGCGAGCTCCCCGACGACGCGCTCGAGCGACTCGTGCTCGCGCGCGCCCTGCCCGCCGCCGCGCTCGGCGAATCCGGCCCGCAGCACATCGCGGACTTCTTCGACCTCGCCGAGGCGCTCCGCACGGACGACGCTGTGGACGCCGCCATCGAGCGGCTCCCCCGGCGCACGCTCGTCGCGCTGCGTGACGGCGGCTCCCCCGAGGACCTCGCCCCGGCCGTCGCACTCGGTCTGGTCGCCGAGGACGGCGCCGTGGACGACGCGGTCGCGGCCCGGTTGGCGGCCCGGCCCGGCCTGGTGCCGGACGGCCCGGGAGGCCCGGCGCCAGCCCGCCCCGCACCCGCCACCCCGCAGGACCCCGGAGACGGCGCGGACGACGCCCGCACTCGCGCCGCCGGGGCCGAGCACGCCTTCGAGACGCTCACCGTGCTCGCGGAACTCCTCCACGCGGCCGACGCCGGCGCCGTCCGGGAGCTCGCGAAGGGCGGGATCGGGGCGCCGCTCGCCAGACAACTCGCCGAACGCACGGGAGCGGACGCCGCCGTGGTGCCGGACCGCCTCGCGCTGCTCGACCGCGTCGGCGCCGCGCACCCGGAGGACGGCTCCTGGAAGGTGTCGGAACGCGGGCGGGCCTGGCTCCGGTCGTCGTGGCCCGATCGCTGGGCCTCGCTCGTGCACGACTGGCGGCGTGCCCTCGCCCCCGCCGTGGTCGAGGTCCTCGACCTCGCGGAGGACGACCTCACCGACCTGGTGGCGACGGGCCGTTGGGCGTACCCGGCCGGGTCGCGCTGGCTCGACGCCGCGCTGCTGGACGCGGCGGGCACGGCCAGGGTCCTCGGGCTCGCGGTCGACGGACGCCTGACCTCCACCGGCCGTGCCCTGCTCGGGGACGACCCCGACGCAGCCCGGGCCGCCGCCGATGCCGATCTGCCCGGGACGGTCGACGGCGTGTACCTCCAGCCGGACCTCACCGTCATCGCACCGGGCCCGCTCTCGCCGGTCGACGACGACGACCTCCGCGCCGTCGCCGACCTCGAGGCGCCGGGACTCGCGGCGCGGTACCGGGTGTCCGAGGACTCGATCCGCCGGGCGCTGCGTGCCGGCCGCACCCGCGACGAGGTCCTGGCGCTCTTCACCCGACTCGGCGCCACCGACGTCCCGCAGCCCCTCACCTACCTCGTCGACCAGGTCGCCACGCGGGACGGCAGCGTCGTCGTCGGCCGCGGCGAGGGCGGCCTCGGCTCGGTGGTGCACGGGACCCCCGAGCAACTCGACCTCATCGGGGTGGACGCCGAGCTCCGCCAACTGGCGTGGGAGCGGCCCGACCTCACCACCCTCGTGACGAAGTACCCGCCGCACGTCGTGGCGAGCGCCCTCGAGGACCAGCGCTACCCGGCCGTGCTCGCAGCCGACGCCCGCCCCGAGGCGCGATCCGGGCCTCCCGTCCGACGGCGCACGCCGAGCCGTTCGCCCGGACAGGCGGCCCACGCGCTCGTGCAGCGCCTGCGTCTGACGACGGAGCGTGGCGATGCGGAGCCGGAGCAGGAGTGGATGGCCCGGCAGATCGACATGGCGGTGCGCGGACGGACACCGGTCCGGGTGACGGTCCGGATGCCGGACGGGTCGGAGCGGCCGTTCTCGATCGTCCCGACCTCGGTCGCCGCCGGTCGGGTGCGTGGGAAGGACACCGCGGTGGACGTCGAGCGGACCCTCCCGCTGTCACTCGTCGTCGCGATCGAGAGCGATGCCTGACGGGCGTCCTGTGGACAACCGGGCGTCGCACCAGCTGCGCCGCCTAGGCTGATCCGTCATGAACGGACCGCTGATCGTGCAGAGTGACCGCACCGTCCTGCTCGAGGTCGCGCACCCCGAGGCAGAGGACGCCCGCCACGCGCTCGCGGTCTTCGCCGAGCTCGAGCGGGCGCCCGAGCACGTGCACACCTACCGCATCACGCGGCTCGGGCTGTGGAACGCGCGGGCTGCGGGACACGACGCCGCGTCCATGGTCGACACCCTCGAACGGTTCGCGAAGTTCCCGGTGCCGCAGAGCGTCACGGTCGACATCGAGGACACCGTCTCCCGCTACGGCCGTCTGGTGATCCGGCGCGAGGAGCGCGAGGACGCCCCGGTCATCGCGAACTCCCCGTCCGAGGAGCTCGAGCAGCAGCCCGCGCTCGTGCTGACCGCGTCGGACCCGGCGCTCCTCGCCGAGGTCACGCGGTCGAAGCGCATCCAGCCACTCCTCGGCGAGCGCCGCTCGGACACCGCCGTCGAGCTGCAGGCCTGGGCCCGCGGGCAGGTCAAGCAGGAGCTCGTGAAGATCGGCTGGCCCGCCGAGGACCTCGCCGGCTACACGCCCGGACAGCCGCACGACATCGAGCTCGACACCGCGGACTGGGACCTCCGGCCGTACCAGCACGACGCCGTGGACAGCTTCTTCCAGCAGGGCTCCGGGGTCGTCGTGCTGCCCTGTGGCGCCGGCAAGACCCTGGTCGGTGCCGGGGCGATGGCGACCGTCAAGGCGACGACGCTCATCCTCGTCACGAACACCGTCTCGGCGCGGCAGTGGCGGACCGAGTTGCTCAAGCGCACCACCCTGACCGAGGACGAGATCGGCGAGTACTCCGGCAGTGTCAAGGAGATCCGGCCGGTCACGATCGCGACCTACCAGATCCTCACCGCCCGTCGGAAGGGCGCCTACACACACCTGTCCCTCCTCGACGCGCTCGACTGGGGGCTCGTGGTCTACGACGAGGTCCACCTGCTCCCCGCGCCGGTGTTCAAGCTGACCGCCGACCTGCAGGCGCGGCGGCGGCTCGGGCTGACGGCGACACTCGTGCGCGAGGACGGGCGCGAGGGTGACGTCTTCTCCCTGATCGGGCCGAAGCGCTACGACGCCCCGTGGAAGGAGATCGAGGCGCAGGGCTACATCTCCCCCGCCGAGTGCTACGAGGTCCGGATCGACCTCGCGCACGAGGACCGGTTGGAGTACGCGGCCTCGAGCGACGACGAGCGGTACCGGCTCGCTGCGACCTCGCCGGCCAAGACGCCGGTGGTGCGGGACCTGATCGAGAAACACCGGGGTGAGCAGATCCTCGTCATCGGGCAGTACATCGACCAGCTCGACGAGCTCGCGGGGTCCCTCGACGCCGCCGAGATCACGGGCGCGACGCCCGTCGACGAGCGGGAGCGGCTGTACCAGGCGTTCCGCGAGGGCTCGATCGACGTGCTCGTCGTGTCCAAGGTCGCGAACTTCTCCGTCGACCTGCCGGACGCGACCGTGGCGATCCAGGTGTCGGGCTCGTTCGGGTCCCGGCAGGAAGAAGCGCAGCGGCTCGGCCGACTCCTCCGCCCGAACAAGGACGGCGTCCCGGCGTCGTTCTACACCCTGGTCACGCGCGACACCGTGGACCAGGACTTCGCACAGAACCGGCAGCGCTTCCTCGCGGAACAGGGGTACTCGTACACGATCCTCGACGCCGACCAGGTGGCACCGGCCACCGCGTAGTACCCGGCGCCTCAGTGCGCCTCTGGCCAACACACGAAGTGCTCCCAGGAAGCAGCCAGGGAACAGTCAGAGGATGGGGTCATGACCGACGGACCCAAGATCCTCATCGTCGACGACGAGCCGAACATCCGCGATCTCCTCACGACCTCGCTGCGCTTCGCCGGATTCGCGGTGCGGGCGGTCGGGAACGGCGCACAGGCGATCTCCGCCGTGCTCGAAGAGGAGCCGGACCTCATCATCCTCGACGTCATGCTCCCCGACATGAACGGGTTCGGCGTCACCAAGCGCCTCCGTTCCTCGGGCTACACCTCGCCGATCCTCTTCCTGACGGCGAAGGACGACACCGAGGACAAGATCACCGGGCTCACGGTCGGTGGTGACGACTACGTCACCAAGCCGTTCTCGCTGGACGAGATCGTCGCCCGCATCAAGGCGATCCTCCGTCGCACGATGAACGACGAAGAGGACGCGATCATCCGCGCCGGCGAACTCACGATGGACCAGGACACGCACGAGGTCACCATCGGCGACGCGCAGATCGAGCTCTCCCCCACCGAGTTCAAGTTGCTCCGCTACCTCATGCTCAATCCCAACCGGGTGCTGTCGAAGGCGCAGATCCTCGACCACGTCTGGGAGTACGACTTCAACGGCGACGCCGGCATCGTGGAGTCCTACATCTCGTACCTGCGTCGGAAGCTCGACCAGTACTCGGCCGAGCCGATCATCCAGACCAAGCGCGGCTTCGGCTACATGCTCAAGGCGACCAAGGCCTCCTGAGCGCCGAGCTGGCCAGGTCGCACAGCTGACTGTCGGCGGCCGTCGGGTTCTTCCCGGCGGCCGCCGCTTACTGTTGGGGAAGCATGCACGAGCGAATGAGCAACTGGTGGGACGGGATCTCCCTCCGCACCAAGATCACCGGGATCACCGTCCTCCTGGTCGCACTCGGTCTGCTCGTCGCCGGGCTCGGGACCATGACCGTCCTGAGCACCTACCTCAACCTGCAGCTCGACACCCAGGTGAAGACGACGAGTTCGCAACTCGAGGGGCAGAACGTCAGCGACGGCGAGCAGTACTGCAAGCTGTCCGTCGTCCTCGAGAAGAGCTCCTACGTCGCCGCCTACGACGGAGACGGTGAGCAGATCTGCGACACCCAGTCCTCGTCGCAGCCGGACATCACCCGCGTCGACTTCACTGCCGCGGCGACCGCCGTGCACCCGTTCAGCCTGTACGACAAGCAGCACAGCCACGAATGGCGTGCCCAGGTCATCCCGGCGAACCTGCAGAACCTCTCGACGGGCGCGACCGAGACCGGGTACGTCCTCGTCGCCGTGTCGAGCGCGGACACCGATCAGACCATCCTGCGCTTCACCGTCATCTTCCTGTTCTTCGGCATCGCGGTGATCCTGCTCGGCGCGATGCTCACGCGCCTCCTCGTCACGGCCACGTTCGACCCGCTGCGCAACGTCGAGGACACGGCCGCGCGGTTCGCCGCCGGTGACTTCAACCAGCGACTCGACGCCGACACCCCGAACACCGAGGTCGGCCGCCTCAACCGCTCCCTCAACGCGATGCTCGAGCGGATCGACGACGCGTTCGAGGACCGTCAGCGCACCATCGACCAGATGCGCCGCTTCGTCGGTGACGCCTCCCACGAGCTCCGGACCCCGCTCGTCTCCCTCCGCGGGTACGCCGAGCTCTACCGGATGGGGGCGCTCCGCAAGGAAGAAGACGTCGCCCAGGCGATGGAACGCATCGAGAAGGAGGCCCAGCGCATGGGCCTGCTCGTGCAGGACCTCCTGCAGCTCGCGCGCATCGACGAGTCGAAGCCGCTCGAGCTCGGGCCGGTCGACCTCGTCGCCATCGCCCGCGACTCCGCCCTCGACACGATGGCGTCGAACCCGGACCGCGAGATCCAGGTGCTCGTCGAGGACGCCCTGACCGGTGAGAACGTGCCGCAGGCCGTGCGCCCGGCCAGCGCCTTCGGTGCCGCTGCCGACGGCGACCGTGCCCCCGCCGCGCCGGCGTCGCCCTCGCTCAACACCACCGGGCCGATCGCGTTCTCACGCCAGACCATCGCACGCCTGCGTGCCCGTCGGTCCCGGGCGATGAACGTCGACACGAAGAACCCGACGGACGAGACGACCCCGCTGCCGACGATCGTGCTGCCGAAGCGCCCGCCGATCGTCCTGGCCGAGGAGAACAAGATCCGTCAGGTCATCACGAACCTGATGGGCAACGCGATGCGGTTCACCGAGCACGACGACCCCATCGAGATCGGCATCGGGGTGGACGACGACCGCGGCATGGCGCACATCGACGTGATCGACCACGGCGAGGGCATCCCGCCGCAGCTGCGCGACAAGATCTTCCAGCGCTTCTGGCGCGCGGACACCTCTCGTGCGCGGGACACCGGCGGCTCGGGCCTCGGGCTCGCGATCGTGTCGGGCATCGTGCACGCGCACAACGGGTCGGTGGAGGTGTTCGACACCCCCGGTGGTGGTGCGACGTTCCGCGTGTGGCTGCCGCTCCTGCCCCGCGAGTCCGCCCCCGCCGCGCCCGTCCTGTCCTGACCCCCGGCCGGGCGCCGGGCACCCGCCGGCGGCGGCGGCGCGGGGTTCCGCAATTCTGGAACCTCGACGGTCGAGAGGCGCCGATCGTGGAACCTCGTCAGTACTCACGCGGCGCGTCGTGGAACCGCCGCGTCGGACCTGCCGCCCGCTCGACGCGCCGTTGCTCGAACGCCTGTCGGAGACGCTCGAACAGCACTGCGGGACGGTCCGCGTCGAGCGCAGTCGCGTGCACGACGATCCAGTCGTTCACGACGAAGCCGTTCGATCGCCGTCGATCATGTCGGAAGGTCTGCTGTTCACGGTGGTGGTCGCCGTCGTACTCGAGGGCGATCCGGAGGTTCGGCCATGCCATGTCCGCCCGCCCCAGGAACGTGCCCGACGCGTCGAAGACGTCGTGGTTCACCTCCGGCTCCGGGAACCCCGCATCGACGACGCGGACACGCATCCTGCTCTCCATCGGTGACTCCGATCCTGCCCGGACCCGCGCCAGCGCGGCTCGCGCCCGGCGAACGTGTCGTCCCCTGGGCGGGATCGCCGCTCGCAGTCCGTCGAGCGTCGCCAGATCCGCAGGACCGACGAAGTAGTCGCCGAGCACGACGAGGTCCTCGAGGCTCGACGACCCGGCACACTCGTACCACGAGCGCGCCGGCGCGCTGAGCCGGAACCCGTTCCGGTACCGCACGTCGACGGTCGGGTCCCGGACGCGATGTGGGACGACGTGCGGGCGTCGCATGACCGGAGCGACTCCGACGGACGTGACGTGGACCTCCTCGCCTCCGAAGTGGCCTGACACCGGCGCTCCCCAGAGCAGTGCCGCAGTGCCATGGCTGAAGAACTGGTCGTCGCGGAGCACGAGTGCGAGCGCCTCGACCCTGGACACACCGAGGCCGGAGGGAGCGCGGACCCCGTGGATGGGCGCTTCCAGGTCCGTCCGACTGAGCCGTGTGCGGGTCGCGCCAGCGGCCACCGCGTCCCGCACGCGGAACGGACCGTCGTCGGGCACGGGGAGTTCGGCTGGTCTGCTCATGGCCGTGAGCCTCGTCGACGAGGACCAGCGTGGACACGACGTGGATCGCGCTTGTGGAGACGGAGGCGAGCCGGGCCTCCTGTGCGACGGAGCGAACGCGACGGAATCCTCCGGCGCCTGCCCGACACCGCCGGTTCCACGACGTGCCGTCAGCGTTCGTCGCGGTTCCGCAATTCTGCGATCCCGGCGCGCGAGATGCGCGAATTACGGAACCTCGGAGGGGCCCGCATGCGGAAGGGCCCCCGCACGCGCAGCGTGCGAGGGCCCTTGCCAGCAGGACGGACTAGAAGTCCATGCCACCCGTCGGGTCGCCGGCCGGCATGGCCGGGGTCTTCTCCGGCTTGTCGGCGACGACGGCCTCGGTCGTGAGGAACAGACCGGCGATCGACGCGGCGTTCTGCAGCGCCGAGCGCGTGACCTTCGCCGGGTCGATGATGCCCGCGGCGATGAGGTCGACGTACTCACCCGTCGCAGCGTTGAGGCCGTGGCCGGCCTCGAGCTCACGGACACGAGCGGCGACGACACCCGGCTCGAGACCGGCGTTCAGCGCGATCTGCTTGAGCGGCGCGTCGATGGCGACGCGGACGATGTTCGCACCCGTGGCCTCGTCACCCTCGAGCGAGAGACCGTCGAGCGCGACCTTGCCGGCCTGGATGAGGGCGACGCCACCACCGGCGACGATGCCCTCTTCGACGGCTGCCTTCGCGTTGCGGACGGCGTCCTCGATGCGGTGCTTGCGCTCCTTGAGCTCGACCTCGGTCGCGGCACCCGCCTTGATGACGGCAACGCCACCGGCGAGCTTGGCGAGGCGCTCCTGGAGCTTCTCGCGGTCGTAGTCGGAGTCGGTCGCCTCGATCTCGGCGCGGATCTGACGGACGCGGCCGGCGATCTGCTCGGCGTCGCCGGCACCCTCGACGATCGTGGTCTCGTCCTTGGTGATGACGACCTTGCGGGCACGACCGAGGAGGTCGAGCGTCGCGTTCTCGAGCTTGAGGCCGACCTCTTCCGAGATGACCTGGCCGCCGGTGAGGATCGCGATGTCCTGGAGCATGGCCTTGCGGCGGTCGCCGAAGCCCGGGGCCTTGACGGCGACGGACTTGAAGATGCCGCGGATCTTGTTCACGACGAGCGTGGCCAGGGCCTCGCCGTCGACGTCCTCGGCGATGATCAGGAGCTGCTTGCCCGCCTGGATCACCTTGTCGACGACCGGCAGGAGGTCCTTGATGTTCGAGATCTTCGAGTTGACGATCAGGATGTAGGCGTCCTCGAAGACGGCTTCCTGGCGCTCGGGGTCGGTCACGAAGTACTGCGACAGGTAGCCCTTGTCGAAGCGCATGCCCTCGGTGAGCTCGAGCTCGGTGCCGAAGGTGTTCGACTCCTCGACGGTGACGACACCTTCCTTGCCGACCTTGTCGATGGCCTCGGCGATGAGTGCGCCGATGGTCGGGTCAGCGGCCGAGATCGACGCGGTGGCAGCGATTTGGTCCTTGGTCTCGATCTCCTTCGCGTCGGCGAGGAGCTGGTCGGAGACGGCGGCGACGGCCTTCTCGATGCCGCGCTTGAGCGACACGGGGTCGGCACCGGCGGCGACGTTGCGGAGGCCTTCACGGACGAGGGCCTGGGCGAGGACGGTCGCGGTGGTCGTGCCGTCACCGGCGACGTCGTCGGTCTTCTTGGCGACCTCCTTGACGAGCTCCGCACCGATCTTCTCGTACGGGTCGTCGAGCTCGATCTCCTTGGCGATGGAGACACCGTCGTTCGTGATCGTGGGGGCGCCCCACTTCTTCTCGAGGACGACGTTGCGGCCGCGCGGGCCGAGCGTCACCTTCACGGCGTCGGCCAGCTGGTTGAGGCCGCGCTCGAGGCCGCGTCGGGCCTCTTCATTGAAAGCAATGATCTTTGCCATGTGAGTTCTTCGTCCCTCCCGGACGTCGTCATCGGGGTCGTTCTGGCACTCAGCCTGGCCGAGTGCCAAGCCCGATTCTGGCACTCGCCACCCGAGAGTGCAACACAGTCGGGAGGCTCTGCCCCAGTCCACAGGTCCGCTCGGTGCCCCGTCCCCGTGACGACGAACGCGCCGCCCCGGACGGGACGGCGCGTTCGCGAGCGGTTCTGGGCGACTAGGCGGGACGGACCGACTCGGCCTGCGGGCCCTTCGACCCGGTGCCGACGTCGAACGTCACTGCCTGACCCTCTTCGAGGACCTTGTAGCCGCTCATGTCGATGGCCGAGTAGTGCACGAACACGTCCTGGCCCCCTCCATCCACGGTGATGAAGCCGAAGCCCTTCTCGGCGTTGAACCACTTCACGGTTCCGTTGGCCATGTTCCTTGCTCCCTGCGGTACTGCTGTTGCGAACGACGGCACCATCGCACGTGGCGTCCGTCGGGTCCGAGCGCGTGTCGACTCACCCGGTTTCACGCCGGACGGGTCTCGGGAAGAGGCGTCGTCGCGATCGCGGGGTGACCAATGGTGACTCTGACCGAACCTCGCTGTTTCGGCAAGGGGTGTGACACGCATTTCACGCAGTGAACCCCGATCCGCAACGTGTCGGAAACACGACGACCGCGTGCGACGCCCGCGGACCGTGCGGTCAGCCCGTGTAGTCGGACCCGAGCACCACGGAGACGTCGGCGTTCGGGAACGCCGACGACTGCTGTACGGCACTCACCCCGAGGGACTGCGCGACGCCCTGCGCGACGGCCGCCTGCGACTCCTGCTGGTAGTACACGATCGTCTGTGTCGCCCCGGTCGTCCCGGCGTCCCCGGTCGAGGTCACGGTCCACCCGGCGCCGCCGAGTTCCGTCGACGCGTTCGCGGCGAGGCCCGCCGTCGAGGTCCCGTTCAGCACGACGAGCGTCGTCGCACCCTGGTCGGCAGCGGTCGCGCCCGCTGCGGCGGAGGGCGACTGCGTCGCCCCGTCTTCCGCGCCTGAGTCCGTCCCGGGGGAGGCACTGGCCGACGGCGACGCGGACGCGGAGGGCGTCGACCCCCCGCTGCCCTCCGTGAACTGCACGCTGCCGTTGAGCAGTGCGAGCACGAGCACCCCGATGCCGACGAGGACGCCGGTCGCGAGCGCCGCCCACGCGAAGACGACCCACCCGCCGCCTCGTCGCGCGGCACCGCGGTGCGCGCCGACGCGGGGGCCGTCCGGGACCTCGTCGAACCGGTCTCGCTCGAATCTCGTCATCGTTCCTCTTCACGTCCTTCGTGGTCGGCCGGGGGCGCGACGAAGCTGCGGGCAGCGCGTGCGCTCGTCCGGGCCCGGCGGAGCCGCTGCAGTCGGGTGACGAGCTGCGGGTCGTACGCGAGGGCTGCCGGTGAGTCGATCACGCGGTTGAGCACCTGGTAGTACCGCGCTGGCGACATGTCGAACTCGACCCGGATCTCCGCTTCCTTCGTCCGGTCGTGCCGTGCCCGGACGAGCTCGAAGGCGAGCACGTGCTTGGCGAGCTCGGTGAGCTCGTCGGCGGGGAGGGCGGTCACAGCGTGGTCCGATCACGAACGGGTTGCAGGTCTCGCACATCGTAGGGGTGGACGGCAGGTCGACCCTGGCACGGTGCTGGACTGTCGCGGAACCCGCTCAGCGCACGGCCCGCGCACCCTGGTTCAGGGGAACCACCGGACGCGCGTGCCGAAGGCGTCCGACACCGCGAGCGCCCGGCCGTCGAGTGACAGGGTCGCGAAGGCGTCCGGGTCCGCGGGGTCGACGTCGTCCGGCAGGGTCGCTGCGACCCCGGCGAGGATCCCGGTGCGTTCGAGCGCCACCCAGCGGACGCCGCGTTCGTGCAGCCGGTCCACGAACCGCTGCCGCTCGACACCGGGCACGTACACGAGCGTCCCCGTGGTGAGCACGACGGGTTCGCAGTCCTCCGGCAGCGCGTCGAGGGCACGGTCGAGGTCGTCCGGCACGCTGCCCCGGATCCGGACGGGAGGCTCGACCAGCGTCGCCTGCAGCGCGTCCCGCATCAGGGCGGTACGGTCCGTCGCCTCGGGCGGGACGGCCTCGACGAGACGCTCGAACGCCTCGGGTGCCCGGGGGTCGATCGGGTTCGGGTCGAGGGCGACGCGCGCGCCGATGCGGATCGGCCCCGCCGCCGGTGCGGGTGGCGTCCCGGTGACGTCGGCGACGAGGTGCACCGCGGGCCCGGCGACCGCGGTGTGCATCCGGACGACCCGGTCCTGCGCTCCGGTGCGGTCGTCGCTCCCGGACGTGTCGGGGCGCGCGGGACGGGCCGAGGGGCGCTCCCTGTGGTCGAGCGTGACCCGGTCCGGGATCGAGCAGAGCCCGGCGGCCGCGCCGACGTCGAGCAACCCGAGCGGTCGGGCCGACGCCGCCGAGAGCGCGGCGAGCACCGGGACGACGGGGGCGAGCCGGCGCGGGTCGTTGGCCTGCACCGTGGCGGTGGTGAGGGCCGCGACCAGGGCGGGGCGGGCCTCCCGGCCGATGACGCCCAGCGCGGCCGGGTCCGCCGGGTCGGCGCCGAGCCGGCGTGCGACGGCGAACAGCAGCTCCGGTTGACGCTTGGTCTCGGGCACGGCGTCGAGCAGGTCGGCCAGTGACCCGTCGACGGAACGCGCCCATGCCGCGTACGAGGGTGAGACGGCCTCGATCCGGTCGGCGTAGGCGCGGTAGCGCTGCCGCGTGTCCATCAGGACCCCGGGCGGTACATGCCGACGTGGGCGATGCCGGCCTCGTCGTACGGGGCACCGAAGCGGACGAAGCCGTGCCGTTCGTAGAGCGCGGCGACGTACTGCTGGGCGTGCAGGACGAACGGTTCGTGGCCGTGCCGGTCGAGCACCGCAGCGACGAGTCCGCCGGCGATCCCCCGGCCACGGTGGTCGGCGCGGGTGGCGACGCGACCGACCACCCGGGTGGGAGCGTCCGTGCCCTCGGGGTGCGGCTCGGCGTCCGCCGGTCGGACGAGGCGGAGGTACCCGACGATGCTGCCCTCGCCGGTCGTCGACCACCAGTGCTCGGTGTCGGGCTCGCGGTCGCGGCCGTCGAAGTCCTCGGCCGAGACGCGTTGTTCGAGGGCGAACACCCGGTTCCGCAGGCGCACGATGTCGTACAGTTCGTCGGTCGTCAGGTGCTCCCAGCGGGCGTGACGGACGGAATGTTCGGACATCCCTCGGAGTTTACCGAGGTGACGCACGATGACCGGTGGCCACCAGTCCCGGTCGGAACCAGGAGGTACGCACATGGCATACAACGTCGACAAGTCCGACGCCCAGTGGCGCGAGGAGCTCTCCCCGGACCAGTACGCCGTGCTGCGTCAGGCCGGGACGGAGCGCCCGTGGACCGGCGAACTCCTCGACGAGGAGCGTGCCGGCGTGTACACGTGTGCGGCGTGTGGTGCGGAGCTGTTCAAGAGCGGCACGAAGTTCGACTCCGGGTGCGGTTGGCCGTCCTTCTACGAGTCGGTCGACCCGGACGCGGTGCAGCTCATCGAGGACAACTCCCTCGGCATGGCGCGCACCGAGGTCCGCTGCGCGAACTGTGGCTCGCACCTCGGCCATGTGTTCCCGGACGGCTTCGGGACGCCGACGGGCGACCGCTACTGCATGAACTCGATCTCGCTCAACTTCTCGGCGGAGAAGTAGCGGGTCGACGACGGCGCTCGGGCTCCGGCCCGGGCGCCGTCGTCGTATCCGCCCGGTACGATGGGCGGGTCAGCCGGCATGGCGCAATTGGTAGCGCACCGTACTTGTAATACGGGGGTTGCGGGTTCGAGTCCCGCTGCCGGCCCTCAGAGCGGCTTCACCGTCCGCCGGCGATCTTCCGCTCGCGCTGCGCGACACCGGCCGTGCCGTACGGGTAGTCGTCGACCCGGGGTGCGCTGGCGTCGGTCAGCGTCTGCAGCTCGGACTCGTCGAGCACCAGGTCGGCCGCGCCGAGGTTGTCCTGCAGCTGGTCGACCGTCCGTGCGCCGAGGATGACGCTCGTCACCGCCGGCCGGGCGAGCAGCCAGGCGAGGGACACCTGGGACCGCGAGGCCCCGTGCGCTTCGGCGACGCTCGAGACCGCGTCGAGCACCTGCCACGTGCGCTCGTCCGCGTTGCGGGCCTCCCACGCCTCCATGCCGCGCTTCGGGTCCTCGCCCAGGCGGGTCGAGCCGGTCGGGGCCTCGTCACGCTGGTACTTGCCGGAGAGCCACCCACCCGCGAGCGGCGACCACGGGAGCAGGCCGATGCCGGCGTCGAGGCAGGCGGGCACGATCTCGTGCTCGATGTCGCGCACGAGCAGGTTGTACTGGGGCTGCAGGGTGACCGGCGGTGCCCAGCCGTGGGCCTTCGCCTCGTAGACGGCCTTCGTCACCTGGTGGCCGAGGTAGTTGGAGAACCCGTAGGAGCCGATCTTGCCGGCGGACACGGCGTCGTCGAGGAAGCGCAGGGTCTCCTCGATCGGGGTCAGGGCGTCCCACGCGTGCATCTGGTACAGGTCGATGTGGTCGACACCGAGCCGCTCCAGCGACGCGTCGAGGGCGACGCGGAGGTGTCGTCGTGACAGGCCGAGGTCGTTCGGGCCGTCGCCCTGCGGGAAGCGGCCCTTGGTGGCGAGGACGACCTGCTGCGCCTCCGTGGGGTGGTCGCGGAGCCACCGGCCGATGATGCGCTCGGACTCGTTGCCCGAGTACACGTCCGCCGTGTCGACGAGGGTGCCGCCGGCGGCCACGAAGGCGTCGATGATCGCGTGGGAGGTGGGTTCGTCGGCCTCGCTGCCGAACGTCATGGTGCCGAGGGTCAGCGAGGACACCGCTGTCCCGCTGTTGCCGAGGAGTCTGTGTTCCATGCGGCGGACGCTACGCCGCGCCTCCTCGGCGGCGGGAGGGTCCACGAGTACCCGTCAGGACCGCCAGCGTCAGTCCCGCTCCCCCAGGAACGCGATCGCCGCCTGGCGGAAGTGCCTCGACGTCGGGGCACCGAACCGGTGTCACAGCGTGGTCCCGCCCCGTCAGGACCGCCAGCGTCAGTCCCGCTCCCCCAGGAACGCGATCGCCGCCTGGCGGAAGTGCCGCGACGTCGGGGCACCGAACCGGTGTCACAGCGTGGTCCCGCCCCGTCAGGACTGCCAGCGTCAGTCCCGCTCCCCCAGGAACGCGATCGCCGCCTGGCGGAAGTGCCGCGACGTCGGGGCATTGAAGTGGTTCCGCCCCGGGATCTCGACGAAGGTCGCGTGCGGCGCGGTCGCGGCGAGCCGCACGGCGCTGTCCTTGATCCCGTCCTCGCTGCCGGCGGCGAGCAGCAGCGGCTGCGCCGGCGCGTTCGCGGGGGTCGGCTCGACGCTGTCGCGCATGCCCTCGACCATCGCCACGAGCGCACGGAGGTCGTTGCCCTCGACGTTCGCCGCCATCGTGAGGTAGCCGTTCGTGACGCGGTCCTCGACCGGCGTGCCGTCCGTGATGTACGCCCACGCCTGGTCGACGCGGACGCGGCGCATCGGGTCGGCGTCGGGGATGCCGCCGAGCACCGCACGGGAGACCCGGTCGGACATCCGCTCGGCGGCGTGCCACCCGACGCGGGCGCCGAGGGAGTACCCGAGGAACGTGACGTCGTCCAGCAGGTAGGTGTCGACGACAGCGGTGACGTCGTCGACGAGCAGGTCCATGGAGTAGCTGTGCGGGTCGTGCGGCTTCCCGCTGGCGCCGTGGCCGCGCTGGTCGAACGCGATCACGCGGTGCCCGGCACGCACGAGGTCCCGCGTCCACCCCGAGGCGTGCCAGTTGAGGACCGCTCCGGACGCGAAGCCGTGCACGGCGAGGACGGCAGGTGCGTCGGGGGCACCGAAGTCGTAGGTGGCGAGCGGCACGCCGTCCGGGGACATGACGACGCGGGGACGGGGCGCTTCGGGGACGAGTGACATGTCCCGTCCAGGGTAGTGGGACCACAGTGGCCTCATGGACGGCTACGGCGGCGACCAGATCCGGGCGGCGGAACGCCCCCACCTCGAGGCGGGCGAGCCGCTCATGCAGCGCGCGGCGGACGGGCTCGCCGCGGTCGTCGGCGACCTGCTCGACGACCCCGCGATCCGTCCCGGTGACGGACCGGGGTCCGTCCTCGTCCTGGCCGGGAGCGGTGACAACGGCGGGGACGCCCTGTTCGCGGGCGCGCGCCTGGCTGCTGACGGGAGGCACGTCACGGTCCTCCGCGTCGGCTCACGTGTCCACGAGGCGGGCCTGGCGGCGGCCCTGGCGGCCGGGGCGGGCCTCCTAGACGGCCCCGAGGAGGACGGATCGGGTGCCGGCACCGCAGGCGCCGCCGACATCCTGCGTGCCGCGGCCACACCGGTCGGCGAACGTGTGGCGCGGGTGGCCCGGGAGGCGGCGCTCGAAGCGGACCTGGTGCTCGACGGGATCCTGGGGATCGGTGGCGGTGGGCCGCTGCGCTCCCCCGCGCGCGAGGTCGTGGCGGCGCTCCGGGAGCTCGCACGTGAGCAGCGGGCGCCGTTCGTCGTGGCGGTGGACGTCCCGAGCGGCATCGACGTGGACACCGGCGGCATCGCGGACGACCACGTCCTGCACGCCGACGTCACGGTGACGTTCGGCGGGGTGAAGGCGGGGCTCCTCCGCGGGCCGGCGGCGACGCTCGCCGGGCGGATCGAGCTCGTCGACGTCGGGATCGGCGCGGACCTGGCGACCGTGGAGCCGCTGGTCCGCACCTGACCTGCGCCGCCCGGGCCAGCGTCGGTACGGCGGGACCGGCACGACCGGGATCGTCCGGCCGTGTCGGCTCGACGCCGGTGTCCGCGCAACGCCCGGAGGTCGCGCTGGGGCGGACGTGCGCCGTGCGACGTCCGTACGTTCGATCGCATGACGTTCAACGACGACTCGCAGCTCAGTGGCGGCAAGGTCAAGCGGCGCGGGCCTGGGCGCGGTGTGGCGATCGGCGGCGGGAGCATCGGCACCGTGATCGTGGTGTTCCTCATCGCGCAGTTCACCGGCGTCGACCTCAGCGGGGTCGTCGGCGGTGGCGGCCTGACGACCATCCAGCAGGGCGGCGCCGAGGCCTCGCCGGTGGCGGAGTGCCGCACGGGCCGCGACGCGAACGCGAGCATCGACTGCCGCATGGAGGGCGCCGCGGAGTCCCTCGACACGTACTGGTCGGCCGAGGCGCGCGAACTCGGGGTGAGCTACTCGACGCCGGAGTTCTTCCTGTTCACCGGGTCGACCGACACCGGGTGCGGGACGGCCTCGGCGTCCACGGGGCCGTTCTACTGCCCGCCCGACCGTGCCCTGTACGTCGACACGGACTTCTACGACGAGCTGCGGTCCACGTACGGGGCGTCCGGCGGGCCGCTCGCCGAGATGTACGTCGTCGCGCACGAGTGGGGGCACCACATCCAGCAACTCGAGGGCACCTTCGCCGAGACCGACCGCAGCGGCAGCGGGGCCACGTCGGACAGCGTCCGTGTCGAACTGCAGGCGGACTGCTTCGCCGGCGCCTGGGTCGGGGACGCGGCGACCACGAAGTCGGCGAACGGCGAGACGTTCTTCGAGCCCGTCACCCGCGCCCAGGTCGCCGATGCGCTGTCGGCCGCGAGCGCCGTCGGTGACGACAGCATCCAGGAGCGCGCCACCGGACGGGTGGACCCCGACTCCTTCACGCACGGCACGAGCGAGCAGCGGCAGGACTGGTTCGAGCGGGGCTACGAGCAGGGTGCGACGAGTTGCGACACGCTCACCGTGCCCGCGTCGGCCCTCTGAACGACGACGGCCGGGCCACCTCGCGGAGGTGTCCCGGCCGTCGTGCGCGTCAGGTCGTGTGCGTCAGGCGCCGGGGTGTCACCGGGCCGAGGGCGACGCGGACGCGCTCGGGGTCGGCGTCGGTGTCGTCTCACTGCTGCCCGCGGCGCTGACGACGAAGGTCCGGAACTCGTCGTTCGTCGAGGCGGTGGAGTACGGGTACTGCTCACCGTTCACGAGCACCAGCGGGGTGCCCGGGAAGGTCGTCAGGTCGGAGCCGGGGATGTCGCCGCCGGTCACCGCGGTGGTCCGCTCGTCGACCCACTTGCCGTACCGCTGGTCGTCGATGCACTGCTCGATCGTGGAACCCTTGCGCACACCCGGCACGGTCGTCACGACGTCGGCGAGCTGCTCGTCGGTCAGACCCGCGGTGCCCTCCTCGGGTTGGGCGGCGAACAGCGCACGGTTCACGGCGAAGAACGAGTCCGGGGACTCCTGCGCGACGCAGGCGGCGGCGTTCGCGGCGCGGAGGGAGTACTTGGTGCCCTGGGAGCGGTTCGACAGGATCGCGACGGGGTGCACGTCGAGCGTCGCCGCGCCGGAGTCGACGAGGCCCTCGATGTACTCGCTGTTCGTCTGCTCGAACGATCCGCAGATCGGGCAGAGGTAGTCGACGTACAGGGTGATCCGCACGGTGTCGGCCGAGTCGGTCGAGCTGGGTGACGGGGCCGAGGACGCACCGGGCTCGACGGCCTTGAGTCCGGCGCCGATCGTGATCCCGCCGTCGGCCATCGTGTCCGGTCCGGGGCCTGCCGGCCGCGAGGAGTTCACGAGCACGAGCGTGACGACCGTGGCCGCGGCGACGAGCACCACGCCCAGTCCGACCTGGAGTCCGATGCGGACACCCCGCTGGCGGCGCTTCTGCTGGGTACGGGTTCGCTGGGCTCGTTCGCGCGCGGCGGCGCGACGCGCGTTCCGCTCAGCGCGGGCGTCGCCTTCGGGGCGGTTGGTCATCGTGCGGTCGTCCTCCTGGTCGGTGTCCGCTCGGCCTCCCCCCGGTCGGCGGACGGACCCGGCGATTGTAGTGGCGGCCGATGGGAACCAGCCAACCAGCAGGTGACCTCCGGGCGACCGTCAGGGAAGCACTGGCGCGGACCGGAGAACTCGTGTTGTATGAACAGCGACGGTCGACGGCGACCGTCCGGGGCCCTCGCGGGCCGCCGCTTCACTACGGATCGTCCGGCACGTACCTGCCGGTGGAGAGGACCGAACGCTCATGGCGTCCGTCACCTATGACAAGGCAACCCGTCTGTACCCCGGAGGCAACCGCCCTGCGGTCGACTCCCTCGACCTGGACGTCGCCGACGGCGAGTTCCTCGTCCTCGTCGGCCCCTCGGGCTGTGGCAAGTCCACGTCCCTGCGCATGCTCGCCGGCCTCGAAGAGGTCAACTCCGGCGCCATCCGCATCGGCGACCGCGACGTCACCGACGTCCCGCCGAAGGACCGCGACATCGCGATGGTGTTCCAGAACTACGCGCTGTACCCGCACATGACCGTCGCCGAGAACATGGGCTTCGCGCTCAAGATCGCCGGCGTCGGCAAGGAGGAGCGCGCCACCCGCGTGCAGGAGGCCGCCAAGCTCCTCGACCTCGAGCAGTACCTCGGCCGCAAGCCGAAGGCCCTCTCCGGTGGTCAGCGTCAGCGCGTCGCCATGGGCCGTGCGATCGTCCGTCAGCCGCAGGTGTTCCTCATGGACGAGCCGCTGTCGAACCTCGACGCCAAGCTCCGCGTCCAGACCCGCACGCAGATCGCGTCGCTCCAGCGTCGCCTCGGCGTCACGACCGTCTACGTCACGCACGACCAGACCGAGGCCCTGACGATGGGTGACCGCATCGCGGTCCTCAAGGACGGCATCCTGCAGCAGGTCGGCAGCCCGCGCGACCTGTACGAGAAGCCGAACAACGTCTTCGTCGCCGGCTTCATCGGCTCGCCGGCCATGAACCTGCTCCCGGCCTCCGTGGTCGAGGGTGGCATCACCTTCGGCTCGCTCAACCACCCGATCGACCGCGACACCCTGTCGAACGCCCGCTCGGGTTCGGTCACGGTCGGCGTCCGCCCGGAGGACATCATCGTGTCGCAGTCGGGCGAGGGCCTGCCGGTCACGGTCGACGTCGTCGAGGAGCTCGGCGCCGACGGCTACCTCTACGGTCACGCCGACGTCGCCGGCACGCGCACCGACATCGTCGCCCGCGTCGACGGCCGCTCGCACCCCTCCATCGGGGACACGATCGTCGTGAGCCCGAAGCAGGGCCACGTCCACGTGTTCGACGCCGAGTCGGGCGAGCGCCTCGACGACAAGGCCGTCGTCAGCGCCTGATCAGCACCACCGGGAGCCCGTCAGCCGCCGCACCAGGCGGGTGGCGGGCTCCCGCCGTTCCCCCTGACGGACGGGAGGCGCGTGCACAGCCCGTGACCCGCCTCCCCCATCGACACGACCCGGACGGCGCTGGCGCGTCGCCCGGGAACCGACGGTGGGGGCCCAGTTCCGCAGACCCACCGCCGAGCACCCGAGGAACCAGTCGTGCCCGACTCCATGACCATCACCGCCGCCACCGTGGACCCCGGTCTCCTCGACCTGCCGTGGGACCTGCCACTCGACGCCTGGCCCGACGAGACGATCGTCGCGCTGCCGAAGGGCATCTCGCGGCACCTGGTGCGCTTCGTGCACCTCAGCGGCTACGTCGTCGCGGTCAAGGAGACGAGCGCTGAACTCGCGCGCTCCGAGTACGACATGCTCCGCACCCTGCAGCGCATGGACGTGCCGTGCGTCGACCCCGTCGCGGTGATCACGAACCGCATCGGCCGCGAGGGCGAGGAGCTCCAGCCGGTCCTCGTCACCCGGCACCTGCGCTTCTCGCTCCCCTACCGCGCCCTGTACTCGCAGACGCTGCGCCCCGACACGGCCACCCGTCTCGTGGACGCCCTCGCGCTCCTGCTCGTGCGGCTGCACGTCATCGGCTTCTACTGGGGAGACGTCTCGCTCTCCAACACGCTCTTCCGCCGTGACGCCGGGTCCTTCGCCGCGTACCTGGTGGACGCGGAGACCGGCAAGCTCTACCCGGGCGGGCTGTCGAACGGGCAGCGTGAGAACGACCTCGAGGTCGCCCGGGTCAACATCGCCGGCGAGCTGCTCGACCTCGAGGCCGGTGGACGCCTCGACGAGAACGCCGACCCGGTGGACGTGTCGAACCGCATCGTCGCCCAGTACCGCACCCTGTGGACCGAACTCACCGGCACCGAACAGTTCGACGCCGCCGAGCGGTGGCGCATCAATGACCGGGTCGAGCGGCTCAACGCGCTCGGCTTCGACATCGAGGAGCTGTCGATCCGCACCGCCGAGTCCGGCGCGCAGGTCCGCATCCAGCCGAAGGTCGTCGACGCCGGGCACCACCAGCGTCGACTGCTGCGCCTGACCGGTCTGGACGCCGAGGAGAACCAGGCCCGACGGCTCCTCAACGACCTTGACGCGTACCGGGCTCGGAACGGCCGCGAGGAGCTCGACGAGGAGATGGTCGCCCACGAGTGGGTGTCCCGTGTCTTCGAGCCCGTCGTGCGGGCGATCCCGCGCGACCTCCGCGGACGGCTCGAGCCCGCCGAGGTGTTCCACGAACTCCTCGAACACCGCTGGTTCATGTCGCAGCAGGAGGAGCGCTCGGTCTCGCTCCCCGAGGCCACCACCGCCTACATCAACGACGTGCTGCGGCACCGGCGGGACGAGCGGACGCTCATCAACCCGCCGACGTCGTCGATCGCCCTGCCGCTCGACGGCGAGGACGACGACGAGGACGTCGACGACTGGCGCGCGTCCGTCTGACGCGACCGCGACGGAGTTCCGCCCCGTCGCGCCTGCCCGCCCCCACTCCCGCACGGGGTTCCAGAATTCGCGCATCTCGCGCGTCGCGGTTCCCCGATCGCGGAACCGCGACGGACGCGGGCGGCATGTCATGCGACCTCGACGAGCGGGGGCGGGCGGGCGAGTCCGCGCCACGGCGAACCGGCACCTCGACCTCGACCTCGACAGACGGGAGGCCCGGTGCCGGTCTCGTGGACCGGCACCGGGCCTCCCGGGTGTCGTGGTGCTCGCTACGCCGAGCGACGGCGCCGCGCGACCTCCCACAGGGTGACGCTCGCGGCGATGCCGGCGTTCAGGGACTCGGTCGCGCTGGAGATCGGGATCGAGACGATCGCGTCGCAGGTGTCGGTGACGAGGCGGGACAGCCCCTTGCCCTCGGAACCGACGACGATGACGATCGGCCGGTCGGCGAGCTCGAGGGCGTCGAGTTCGACGTCCCCACCGCCGTCGAGGCCGAGCACGAACAGCCCCATCGACTTCAGTGACTTGAGGGTCTGCGTCAGGTTCGGCGCCATCGCGACCGGCGTCCGCGCTGCCGCACCGGCCGAGGTCTTCCACGCCGACGCCGTGACGCCGACCGAGCGACGCTGCGGCACGATGACGCCGTGCCCGCCGAACGCGGCGGTCGACCGGATGATCGCACCGAGGTTGCGCGGGTCCGTGATGCCGTCGAGGGCGACGAGCAGCGGGACCTGGTCGCGGGAGAACGCGCGCTCGACGAGGTCCTCGGCGACGGCGTACTCGTACGCCGGGACCTTGAGCGCGACGCCCTGGTGGACGCTGTCGTGCCCCGTGATGCGGTCGAGCTCGGGGCGCATGATCTCCATGATCGGCACGCCGCGGTGGTTGGCGAGCGCCAGGATCTCCTTGACGCGGTCGTCGACCTCGATGCGGGCGGCGATGTAGAGCGTCGTCGACGGGGTCTTCGTCCGGAGCGCCTCGAGCACCGAGTTGCGGCCGGTGACGAGCTCGCTGTCGTCCGTCTTCCGGGCCGGCGGACGACCACCGGAGCGGGTCTGCGGCGCCGAGGCACTGCTGCCGCCGCGGCGGGTGCGCGCCGCTTCGAAGCGTTCCTTGGCGGCCTTGCGCTTGCCGGCCGGGTGGTAGGGGCGGTCCTCGGCCTTCGGCGTCGGCTTGCGACCCTCGAGCGCCTGGGCGCCCTGACCACCGGAGCCGACCTGCTTGTTGCCCTTGCGGCCGGTCCGGACGGCGCCCGGACGGCCCTTCTTGCTCCCCGAGACGTTCTTCATGCGGTTCTCCTGTTCGGCACTGCCGTGTTCAGGCGATGCTCCAGCGTGTTCCGGACGGTGTGTCCTCGATCGTGATGCCCGCGCCTGCGAGATCGTCCCGGACGCGGTCGGCCGTGGCGAAGTCCCGCGCGGCCCTGGCGTCGGCGCGCTCCTGCACGAGGCGTTCGACGAGGGCGGCGAGCGGTGCTGCTGAGGTGTCGTGCGCACCACCCGACCAGTGCGGTGCACGCGGGTCGATGCCGAGCACCTCGACCATCGCAGCCACCTGATGGTACGCGACCCCGAGCGCTTCCGCATCGTCGGCGTCGAGCGCCGCGTTGCCGGACCGGACGGTCTCGTGCAGCACCGCCAGTGCCTGGGGCACCGCGAGGTCGTCGTCCATGGCGTCGGCGAAGCCCTGCGGGACCGATGGGGCGTCGGCCAGCCGGACCCCTTCGAGGCGCTCGGCGGCGCGCGCGAGGAAGCCCTCGATGCGGTCGAGCGCCGCCTCGGCCTCGGCCAGGGATCCGTCGTGGTGGTCGATCGTGGACCGGTAGTGCGCGGCGCCGAGGAAGTAGCGGACGACGACCGGACGTGCGGCGGCGAGGAAGTCGGCGGCGAAGATGGAGTTGCCGAGCGACTTCGACATCTTCTGGCCGCCCACGGTGACGAGACCGTTGTGCAGCCAGTACGAGGCGAAGGGGTCCCCCGCCGCGGTCGACTGGGCGAGCTCGTTCTCGTGGTGCGGGAAGCGCAGGTCGAGTCCGCCGCCGTGGATGTCGAACGCCGGACCGAGGTACCGGCGCGACATCGCGGAGCACTCGATGTGCCACCCGGGTCGACCCGCGCCCCACGGCGAGTCCCAGCTGGCGGTCGACGGTTCCCCCTGCTTGCTGCCCTTCCACAGCGCGAAGTCCCGGGCGTCGCGCTTGCCACGGGGATTGGCGTCGGTGGCGTCGACCATGTCGTCGCGGCGCTGCCGGGTCAGGGCGCCGTACTCGGGCCAACTGGCGGTGTCGAAGTAGACGTCACCGCTGCCGTCGGCGGCCGGGTACGCGTGGCCGTTGTCGATGAGGCGCCTGATGATGTCCTGCATCTGCGGGATGCTCGCGGTCGCCCGTGGCTCGTAGGTCGGCGGCATGATGCCCAGCGCGGAGTAGGCCGCGGTGAACTCGAGCTCGACACGGTAGGCCCGCGCCCACCAGGGCTCGTCGGTGCCCGCGGCCAGGTCGAGCACCTTGTCGTCGATGTCGGTGACGTTCCGCACGAGCGTGACCCGGTACCCGCGGTGGCTCAGCCAACGACGCCAGATGTCGTAGACGAGCGCGGAGCGGAGGTGTCCGATGTGCGGGGACGACTGCACCGTCGGGCCGCAGACGTAGATGCTGACCTGTCCGTCGACCAGGGGCACGAGGTCGACGACGTCGGCGGCGCGGGAGTCGTACAGGCGAACGGTCACGGGTCAAGCCTAGAGGGAGACGCCCGCCGCGCTCCGGGACCGACCCGGCCTGTGGAGAGCGGGGCCGGACTGTGGAGGGCATCCGGCCGGTGGAGAGCGTCCGGCCCCTCGACGGGGAGCGGGTACACGAACGATCCGCCCGGCCTGTGCGCGGAGACGGGGGCGGTGGCTCAGACCGCGCGGACGACCGCCGTGGCGATCGCCGCGAGGCCGTCCCCTCGTCCGGTCGCACCGAGGCCGTCCGTCGTGGTGCCGGACACCGCGACCGGGGCCCCCACCGCGGTGGCGAGTGCGTCCTGCATCTCGACGCGTCGGGAACCGATGCGGGGGCGGTTGCCGACGACCTGGACGGTGACCCGCACGGGGACCAGTCCGGCATCGCGGAGCAGGTCGACGGCACCCCGCACGAAGACGTCACCCGCAGCTCCGGCGAACCGCGGGTCGGACGTGCCGAAGCGCCCCCCGATGTCCCCGAGGCCACCGGCCGACAGCAGGGCGTCGCAGATCGCGTGCGCGACCGCGTCCCCGTCGCTGTGCCCGGAGAGCCCCGGCTCACCGGGGAAGTCGAGCATGCCGACGCGGCACGGGACCGCCGGGTCGAAGGCGTGCATGTCGATCCCGAGTCCGACGCGGACGTCGACGGCGGCGGTGCTCCCGGCAGCCGCGGCCGGTCCCGCAGCGGTTCCGGCGCGTTCGGCGACGACGGCCTCGGCGCGGCCCAGGTCCCACGCGGTCGTGATCTTGAAGGCGTCGGCGTCCCCCGGGACCGTCAGCACGGTGCCGCCCGCGGCGTGGAACACCCCGGCGTCGTCGGTCTCGGCCTGCGCCGCGAGCGCGTACGCCCGACGGAGTCCGGCGAGCGGGAAGCCCTGCGGCGTCTGCACACCGACGAGCGCCGAGCGGTCGACCGTCTCGACGACGGCGTCGCCTGCGACGCGCTTGACCGTGTCGGTCACCGGCAGCGCCGGCACGACGCCGACGCCGACGCCGACGCCGACCACGGAAGCCCCAGCGTCAGCGCCGTCGCCACCCACCGAGCCCACCGCAGCATCGCCGTCGGCGTGCTCCACGACGGCAGCGAACACCCGCTCGAACTGCGACGCGGGCGTCAGACAGCGTGCGGCGTCGTGCACGAGCACCGTCGCGACGGAGTCGGGCAGCGCTGCCAGGCCCGCCTGGACGGAGGCGTGGCGATCCGCGCCTCCCGGCACGACGGCCGTGTACGCGACCGCAGCACCCGCGACGGCGGCGACCAGCGCCCGGCACTCGTCGACCCGGTCGGCGGGCGCGACGACCACGACGATCGTCGGCTCGGCCAGCGTGAACAACGTCCGCAGGGCGCGCGCGAGCATCAGCTCGCCGGCGACGGGCACGAACGCCTTCGCCGTGCCGAGCCCGAGCCGGGTGCCGGAGCCCGCCGCGACGACGACGACCGCACGGGCTGCCAGAGCGGGGCTCTGCGCCGGTGCGGTCGTCGTGGTGTCGCTGGTGGTCAAGCGGGGATCAGGACGCGAGGACCTCGTCGAGGACGGTCGATGCCTTGTCCTCGTCGGTCTTCTCGGCCAGCGCCAGCTCCGAGATGAGGATCTGCCGGGCCTTGGCCAGCATCCGCTTCTCGCCAGCGGAGAGCCCGCGGTCCTGGTCGCGGCGCCAGAGGTCGCGGACGACCTCGGACACCTTGATGACGTCCCCCGAAGCGAGCTTCTCGAGGTTCGCCTTGTAGCGGCGCGACCAGTTGGTCGGCTCCTCGGTGAACGGTGCCCGCAGGACCTCGAAGACCTTGTCGAGGCCTTCCTTGCCGATCACGTCGCGGACACCGACCAGGTCGACGTTGTCCGCCGGGACCTCGATCGTCAGGTCACCCTGCGTGACGCGCAGCTTCAGGTAGACCTTCTCCTCGCCCTTGATGACGCGAGTCTTGACTTCAGAGATGGTTGCCGCCCCGTGATGGGGGTAGACGACGGTCTCGCCGACCTCGAATTGCATGTATCAGGCTCCGTTCCCAGACTTCCAGTTTACCACAAGGACTGTTCGGGTAAGGGGACCCTGACCGCGGTGCCCCCGCAGGGAAGCCCGCGACCGCGCGGACCCTGACCTCCCGGCCTCCCGGGGCCTGGGTAGGATGATCGCCAGGGCCGTACGGTCCGCCAACGTGAACTTCCGGAGGAACCTCTTGCGAGCTCGGGTACTCGTGTCCGTCGCCGTCGCTGCGACCATCGCCCTCGGCGCGACCGGCTGCGAATTCTTGTCGCCGTCCCGCACCCAGGAGATCCGTCAGATCACCGACGGCGTCGACGTGTCGACCGGCACCATCGACGTGCGCAACGCCCTGCTCATCACGGACACCGGCGAGGACGCCCGGTTCGTCGGGACGCTGGTGAACACGGGGAACGACGACCGCACCGTCACGCTCGAACTCGACGGCACCGACCAGACCGTCGAGGTGCCGAGCAACTCCACCGTGGTCCTGGCCGACGACGAAGAGCACGACACCGTCGACTTCGACGACGTCACCGCGAAGCCCGGCTCGCTCGTGAAGATGTACTTCTCGTACCAGGGCGCCGAGGGCGCCTCGGCCACCGTGCCGGTCCTCACCAGCGCGCAGGAGGAGTACCAGACCCTCGCGCCGACCCCCACGCCGACGCCGACCGAGACCTCCCCCTCCGTCAGCGGCACGCAGCCGACCGGCGGCGCAGACGCCCCCGGCACGCAGGAGGGTTCGCAGACCGACTCGTCCGAGGGCGACAACGGCACGGAGTGAGCCCCGGCGGGAAGTGATCCCAGCGCTCGGACAGGAGGCCCGGAGCCGGTTCCGCAGAACCGGCCCGGGCCTCCTGTCTGTCCGGATCCGGCGGACGGGACCAGGTCGTTCCGTCCGCCCCCGGCGCTACGCCTCGATGCGGTACCCGAGCCCGCGGACCGTCACGAGGACCTCCGGGGTGCTCGGCACGCGCTCGATCTTCGACCGGATGCGCTTGATGTGCACGTCGAGCGTCTTCGTGTCACCGAAGTAGTCCGACCCCCAGACGCGGTCGATGAGCTGCCCGCGGGTGAGCACACGACCGGCGTTGCGGAGCAGGAGTTCGAGGAGCTCGAACTCCTTCAGGGGCATCGGGGTCTCGGACCCGTCGACGCTCACGGTGTGGCGTTCGACGTCCATCCGGATGCCGCCGACCTGCAGGATGCCGATGTCGCCCGGGTCGTCCTCGGTGCGGCGACGGAGGACCGCACGGATCCGGGCCAGGAGTTCGCGTGTCGAGTACGGCTTCGTGACGTAGTCGTCGGCGCCGAGTTCGAGCCCGACGACGATGTCCACCTCCGAGTCCTTCGCGGTGAGCATGATGATCGGCACGTTCGACCGGGTGCGGATCTGCCGGCACACCTCGGTGCCGGACAGGCCCGGCAGCATGAGGTCAAGCAGGACGAGGTCGGGGTTCTCCGCGTCGAACTTCGACAGCGCGGTGACGCCGTCGGCAGCGACGGAGGTGTCGTACCCCTCCCGCTGCAGCAGGAACTCCAGGGGTTCGCTCAGGGCCGGCTCGTCGTCGACGATGAGGATCTTGGTCACGATGGCTGCTCTTCCAGTTGCTCTTCGAGTGCTGTGGTCAGTTCGGGATCTGCTTCGGGGAGACGGATCGTGAAGGTCGACCCCTTGCCGGGCTGGGACCAGACACGGACGTCTCCGCCGTGGTTGCTGACGATGTGCTTCACGATCGCGAGACCGAGGCCGGTCCCGCCGGTCGCGCGGGACCGAGCCGGGTCGACGCGGTAGAACCGCTCGAACACGCGGTCGAGGTCGGACTGCGGGATGCCGACCCCCTGGTCGGTCACGGCGATCTCCACGAACCCCTTCACGCGGCGCACGCCGACGCCGACGCGCGTGTTGTCCGGGGAGTACTTGACCGCGTTCGCGATGAGGTTCGACACCGCCACCTGGAGCAGGCCCGGGTCGCCGATGACCCGCAGCTTCGACCGCTTCGCACGCACGAGTTCGATGTTCCGGGCGCGGGCGACGACCTCGTTGCCGTCGATCGCGGCCTGGACGACCTTGTCGATCGCCGTCTCCTCGCTGGCCTCGAGCGCGTCGACGGACTGCAGACGGGACAGCTCGATGATGTCCTTGGTGAGCGCGCCGAGCCGCTCCGACTCGGAGACGAGCTGTGCCGCGAACTTCCGCACGTGGGCGGGGTCGTCGGCCGCGAGCACCAGGGTCTCGGAGAGCAGCCCGATCGCCCCGATCGGGGTCTTCAGTTCGTGGGAGATGTTCGCCACGAAGTCCCGTCGGACCTCGTCGATCCGGCGGCTCTCGGTCAGGTCGTCCGCCGTCACGAGCACGTACCGGTTGCCGAGCTGCGCCGCACGGAAGCTCAGGTAGCCGATGACCTCGCCCCGACCGCCGCGCGGGAGTTCGAGGTCCTCCGACCCCATCTCTCCGCTGCGCCGGACCTGGTCGACGAGTTCGGCGAGTTCGGCGTGCACGAGCTTCCGCCGGACCACCAGCCCGACCGCGAGTGCCTGCGGCGACGCGGCGACCACGGTGTTCGACGGGTCGACGACGACGGCGGGGTTGTGCATGGTGGCGATCACGGCCGCGACACCGTCGGGGAGGCTCCGTTCCGCCACGTCGGCAGCCCGGGCCGTGCGCTCGGCGGTGATGATCAGCACCACGACGCCCGCGCCGAACACACCGCCGAGGAGCATCGACAGTGGCACGAGCCACGCGTTGTCCATGCCGCCAGTGTAGGAGTGGTCACACGCGGTTCGGACGCCGTTCACCCCTCTCCAGAGGCCGGATCGCGAACCGTTCAGCCGCAGGTCACCGATCGTTCACCTGGGCTGACGACACTCGTCCGGTACGCAGAGAGAGGTTCTCCCCCATGCGCGAAGTGTTCCAGCAGGAGCTCCAGGACGTCCAAGAGCGTCTGACCGAGATCGCGGGGCTCGTCGAGTCCGCGATCACCCGAGCCACCGAGGCGTTCAGCGAGTCGGACGTCGCCCTCGCCGAAGAGGTCATCGCCGACGACGCCAAGATCGACGCCGCGGCGTCGAGCCTCGACGAGATCGCCATCGACATCCTGGCCCGCCAGGCCCCCGTGGCGCGCGACCTCCGTGTCGTGGTCACCGCCCTCCGCGTGAGCTCGTCGCTCGAGCGGATGGGTGACATGGCCGAGCACATCGCGCAACTCGCCCGCCAGCGCTTCCCGGAGAAGGTCGTGCCGAAGGGCCTCCGTGGCACGTTCAAGCAGATGGGCGCCCACGACGTGCAGATGGCGCAGAAGCTCACGCGTCTGCTCGCCACCGAGGACATCGCCCTCGCCGCCGAGATCCGCGACGAGGACGACGCCGTCGACGAGCTGCACGCCAGCGTCTTCGACTTCGTGCTCGGTGAGGCGTGGAAGGGCGGGCCGGTCGACACGGTCGACGCCACCCTGGCCTCCCGCTACCACGAGCGGTTCGCCGACCACGCGGTCTCGATCGCCAAGAAGGTCGAGTACCTGGCGACCGGCGACTGGGCCGGCGCTGCGAACGTCACGACCTCCCCGGCCTGACGACTCCGGCTGCCAGACAGCCCGGCTGCCTGACGGCCCGGCTGCCTGACAGCCCCGGCTGCCTGACACGCCGCCGAACCGGCGAGACGCCGCCGCATCCCTCGGGGTCGGCGGCGTCCTGCTGTCTCGGCGGTGTGCTGTGATCGGAGACCTGGGAGGATCGGGGCATGGCCCAGGTCGCGATCATCGTCAACGGCATGCCCGGTTCCGGCAAGAGCACGGTGGGTGCCGCCCTCGCCGAGGTGCTCGGCTGCCCCTTCCTGTCGAAGGACCGTATCAAGGAGCTCCTGGCCGACATCGCCGGACCGATGATCGACCCGCGCACGCTCGGCGGCGTCGCGATGGACACGATGTGGTCGATGGCCGGCGCGGTCGAGAACGGCGTCGTCGTCGACGCCGTCTGGCTGCCGTCCCGTGACCGTGCCTTCCTGGAGGCCGGGCTCACCACCGCAGGGTCGCCACGCGCCGTCGAGGTGTGGTGCGACGTCGACCGGGCCACGGCCGAGGAGCGGCTCCGCGACCGCTACGACCCCGGCACGCTGCCGGTGCGCCACGACGTGCACGGTGACCTCGCCTCGGTGCTCGCCTTCTGGGACGAGCACGGCGTCGCGGCCGGGCCGGTCGGGGTGACGCCCGTCGTCCGGGTCGACACTGCCCGACCGTACGACGTGGGCGTGCTCGTCCAGGAGATCGCCGCGCACTTCGCCTGACGCGGCCCTGAGCCGACGCCGGACCGCCCGACACCGGACCGCCCGACGCCGGACCGCCCGGCCCGCGGACCGCCCGGCGCTCGGCGCTCGGACCGCCCCGTCGCCCGATCCAACCACCCCGGACGGCCGGATGGCCGGACCCTCGGATGGCCGGACCCTCGGATGGCCGGACCCTCGGATGGCCGGACGCGAGGAGGCCCGCCCCAGCCGGGACGGGCCTCCAGACCGGACGCGACCTGCGTCGCCCCGGGTGGTCCTACTTCTTGGCGCCCTGCGCGGCGACGGCCGCAGCACCCGCGGCGGCGGCCTCCGGGTCGAGGTAGTACGCGGGCTTCGTCGGGCGGTGGTGGTCGTCGAGTTCGTACACGAGCGGGATGCCCGTCGGGATGTTGAGCCCGGCGATGTCGTCGTCGGAGATGCCGTCGAGGTGCTTCACGAGCGCGCGCAGCGAGTTGCCGTGCGCCGTGACCAGGACGGTCTTGCCCGCGCCGAGGTCCTTCGTGATGTCCGACTCCCAGTACGGCAGCAGACGGTCGATGACGAGCTTGAGGGACTCCGTCCGGGGCAGCTGGTCGCCGAGTTCGGCGTAGCGGCGGTCACCGGCCTGCGACCACTCGGCGTCGTCCGCGATGGGGGGCGGCGGGACGTCGAACGAGCGGCGCCACTCCATGAACTGCTGCTCGCCGTACTGCTCGAGCGTCTGGGCCTTGTCCTTGCCCTGCAGGTCTCCGTAGTGGCGCTCGTTGAGGCGCCAGTCGCGCTTCACCGGCAGCCAGGCGAGATCGGCCTCGAGCAGGGCTATGTCCGCGGTCTGGATCGCGCGGGTCAGCAACGACGTGTACAGGACGTCCGGGACGATGCCGGAGTCGGCGATGAGTTCGCCGGCGCGCTTCGCCTCCTTCTCGCCCAGCTCGGAGAGCCGGACGTCGACCCAACCGGTGAACAGGTTCTTCTGGTTCCAGTCACTGTTGCCGTGACGGAGCAGGACGAGCGTGGAGGTCATGGGCCGAGTCTACCGAGCACGACTCCACCCGTACCCTGGTCCCATGCCCGGGAACGCGTCGCCGATCGGCACCGTCACACGTGGGACGACGGGGCACAACCGGCTCCGTCGTGTCGACCGGTGGATCGCTTCCCTCCCGGTGCTCCGGCGGACCGACGACCCGCTCGTGGCCGACGTCGGCTACGGCGCGAGTCCGACGACGACGCTCGAGCTCCGCGACCGTCTGGCCCGGGTCCGTCCGGACGTCGAGGTCACCGGGATCGAGATCGAACCGTCCCGCGTGGCCCTGGCGAACGCCGGCACGCGTGACGGGGTGACGTTCCGGCTCGGCGGCTTCGAGACGCCCACCCCGGACGGACGACGACCGGCGGTGATCCGCGCCTTCAACGTGCTCCGGCAGTACGACGAGTCCGCCGTGGTCGGGTCGTGGCGGATCATGCAGGACCGCCTGCAACCGGGCGGGCAGCTGGTCGAGGGCACCTGCAACGAGGTCGGGCGGGTCGCGTCGTGGGTCACGCTCGACCGGGAGGCACCGCACACCTTCACCGTCGCCCTGCGGCTGGCCGGTCTCGACGTCCCGAGCATCGTGGCCGAGCGACTGCCGAAGGCGCTCATCCACCGGAACGTCCCCGGCGAACGGGTGCACGCGTTCCTCCGCGACCTCGACCTGTCCTGGGCGGTGGCGGCGCCGCTCGGCACGTACGGGCCTCGGCAGCGGTGGATCGCGACCGTCGGCGGCATGCGTGACCGCGGGTGGCCGGTGCTGCACGGGGTGACGCGGTGGCGGCTCGGCGAGCTCAGCGTGCCGTGGTCGGCGGTCGCCCCCGCCTGAACGCCGCCGCCGGCGCACCACGCATCGCGCCCGCTCACGAACAACGCGCCCCGTCGGAACGGGGCGCGATGTTCGTGCCGGGGCGCGATCGGCGGCGGGTCAGCCGCGGCGGGCGGCCCCGAGGCGCGGGAGGCGCGGCACGTCGGCCGTCGCGCCGGCACCGGGAGGCACGATCACCTGTTGCGCGGCGGTCACCACCACGTCGTCGGCGGTGAGGGTCAACACCGCCGCCGGGTCGAGCGAGCGCTTGACGACGGCGAGCCCGACCGGCCCGAGCTCGTGGTGCGTGGCCGAGGCGACGAGCCGCCCCACCTCGGTGCCGTCGAGCGTGACGGGGGTCCCCGGCGCGGGGACGACCCCGTCCGAGCCGTCGAGGTGCAGCATCACCAGGCGCCGGGGCGGGCGTCCGAGGTTGTGGACCTTCGCGACGGTCTCCTGTCCCCGGTAGCAGCCCTTCGACAGGTGCACGGCCGAGCGGAGCCAGTCGAGCTCGTGCGGGATCGTCCGCTCGTCGACGTCGGCGAGCACCGGACGCCAGGCGGCGATCCGCAGGGCCTCGAGCGCGAGGAGCCCGGCCACCGGCATGTCCGAGGCGGCGACGGCAGCGACGGTGTCGGGGGTGACCACGGCGATCCGGAGGGTCCAGTCTGAGGCGGGGTGGGCCTCCAGGTCGGCGTAGCTCCAACCGCCGGGCGCCACCGACGACCACGGGTCGACCCAGAGCGCGAGGGGCTCGGCGCCGCCGAGCGGTTCAGCGCCGTCGAACCAGCCGAGCGTCGCGAGGTCTGCCGACCGGTCGGTGACCTCGACCCGGAGCATGAAGCGCATCGACGACAGCCAGGCCGCGAGCGGTGCCGCGTCGTCCGCCTCGGTGAGCAACCACGTCGTCTCGCCGTCGTCGACCACGCGCGCGGCGTGCTCGACGCGGCCGGAGGCGTCGAGGACCAGTGTCTCGGTGCTGGCGCCCGGCGCGAGTCCGGTCAACAGCTGCGAGGTGATCGAGTTGAGCCAGGACAGGCGGTCCGGCCCCGTCACCGTCACGATGCCGAGGCCGAGCTCGACGACCGCGCGACCGCGGGCCAGCAGACGCTGCTCCCCCAGCGGGTTGCCGAAGTGCGCGGCCGGCCCCGCATCGGTGGCGACGAAGCCGTCACGGTCCGCGAACGGCGAGCCCATCAGTCGACCTTCGCGAGTTGCCCCGAGGCGTGCGAGGTGAGTTCCCGGCCGAGGGCGGCGATGTCCCACGCCCAGAAGAGCTTGCCCTCGACCAGGCCGTACATGCGCGTCGCCGCCGAGTACTCCTTGGCGTTGGCGGAGCGCATGACGGCGTCGGTGGCGAGGTCGATGCGACCCTGCTTGACGCGGCCCACGTAGAGCTCGTTGACCCCCGTCGGGTGGATGATCGCCGCTTCGACGTCGAAGCCGTCGGTCTGGTTGCGCAGGGTCTCGACGCTCTGCGTGGTCGAGAACGGCACCGGGCCGTCACCGAGCAGCATCGCCGGGCCCCGGTCGCCGGGCTCGGACGGCCGGTCGAGCCGCCAGTAGCCCATCTCGGCGGCGAGCGGGGTGTGCTCGTCGTCGAGCAACCACGTCGTCGACGAGTAGTTGAGGTAGGGCAGGCCGTCGTGGCTGAAGCTCACCCGCTGGCCGAACTCGTAGGTCCGGACGGTGTCGTCCTCGCCCACGGGGTACTCGACCACGCCGGTGCCCTCCCAGACGCCGACCAGCCAGGACAGCGGGACGAGCTCGGCCGACAGGCCCTCGGGCAGTTCGATCACCGCTGGCCCTTGAAGAGCTTGACGACGACCGTCACCGAGATGAACGTGATCGCGAGCGACGCCAGGCCGAGCAGGCCCACGTAGAAGAGCTCGAGCGCAAGCAGCGAATCCATGCCCGGAGTCTACGCGGCCGTCACCGACACCGCAGGAGGCTCAGCGAGCCAGCAGGACGAGGGCCGTCACGAGCACCACCACGAACGACCCCGACGAGGCGATGCTGATCCGCTCGACCAGGCCGTCCTTCGTCTGCGTGGCGAGCTGCAGGACGAAGCTCACGAACACCGTCGCGACGAACACGAGCAACAGCCAGGCGAAGGAGTCCTTCGCCGTGAGGGTGAGCACGAGCACCGCACCGACGACCGCGAGCAGCCAGACCGGCACGACGGACGCCAGGCGCAGTCGGCGCTGGCTCGGCCCGGCGGCCGGCTCGGCCGTCACGGGGTCCGTCGTCTCGCTCACGCCCCCATCATGACAGTCGCGCGCTGGACCGTCCGTCCGGGTGGGTCGCGCCGGGCTCACTAGGATGGCGCAACGACGTCTTCTCCCTCTGGAGGTCCTGTGGCACAGCTCCTGGTACTCACCTCGGCCGCGCCCGGCGACGTCCTCCCGAGTCTCGGCCTGCTGAGCCACCGGATCCGCCACGTGCCGGCCGAGGCCGCGCAGCTGGTCAACGCACCGCAGAGCGACCTCATGTTCGTGGACGCCCGCACCGACCTCGTCAGCGCGAAGGCCCTGTGCAAGATCCTCGCCACGAGCGGCTCGACAACCCCGGTCGTCCTCGTGGTCACCGAGGGCGGCCTCACCGCGGTCACCACCGAGTGGAACATCGACGACGTCGTCCTCGAGTCCGCCGGCCCCGCCGAGGTCGACGCCCGGATCCGTCTCAACGCCGGTCGCGCCTCGAAGAACCCGACCGGGTCCAAGATCCAGGCCTCCGGCGTCGTCATCGACGAGGCGAGCTACTCCGCGAAGGTCCGCGGCCGGCCACTCGACCTGACGTTCAAGGAGTTCGAGCTCCTCCGGTTCTTCGCGTCGCACCCCGCCCGGGTGTTCACCCGGGAGCAACTCCTCAGCGAGGTCTGGGGCTACGACTACTTCGGCGGCACCCGCACCGTCGACGTGCACGTCCGACGCCTGCGCGCCAAGCTCGGCGACCTCGAGTCGCTCATCGGCACCGTCCGCAACGTCGGGTACCGCTTCAACGTCCACGACGACGACGACCGGCTGCAGGGACAGTAGTGCTCGCCGTCGTCGAACAGCTCGCCGCCGCCGCGGTCGCGGACGGCGAGGCTCCCCCGTTCTCCGACCAGACCCTCGTCGACCTGCGCGCCGGTCGGGCGCGCGTGCTCGGCGACGACACCGGGGTCGCGGTCATCCGCGACGGTGAGGTCGAGGTCGTGGTCCGCCGGGAGGCCCGTGGGCGCGGCATCGGCGCCCGTCTCGTCGAGCAGGCACTCGCCCTCGACCCGGCCCCGGTCCGCGCGTGGTCCCACGGCGACCACCCGGCCGCCCGGGCCCTCGCCAAGCGACACGGCTGGTCCGCGGAGCGGACGCTGCTGCAGCTGCGCGCACCGGTGCCGACGGCGCGGCCGGAGCCGGGCCTCCCGGACGGCTACCGGCTCGACGCGTTCCGCCCCGGTTCGTCGGAGGACGAGACCGACTGGCTCGCACTCAACGCGGCCGCCTTCGCGTCGCACCCCGAGCAGGGCCGGATGACGCTCGAGGACCTGCGGGCACGCGAGTCCGACGCCTGGTTCTCCGGCGACGACCTCGTCCTGCTGCGCGACGCGGAGGGACGCCTGGCGGGGTCGTGCTGGCTCAAGGTCGAGGACGGCGTCGGCGAGTACTACGCCGTCGCCGTCCGACCCGACCTGCAGGGCCGGGGACTCGGCGGTGTCCTCATGCGCGCCGGGTCCGCACGACTCGTCGACCGCGGACTCGACGCCGTCGCCCTCTACGTCGAGGGCGACAACGCCCCCGCACTGGCGCTCTACCGGCGCCAGGGGTTCGTCGACCACACCATCGACGTCCAGTACACCGCGCCGAGGTCCGGCCGGTAACATGAGGCCGTCGGCGACGCGCCGGTGATCGTGGGTACGGGGGATCTGTGGCGCAGGACGGGCAGCACTCTCAGTACGGCCGCGGGGAACCGCTCGGCGCGTCCTACCGCCTGGTCGAACTGCTCGGGACGGGGGCGTCCGGCGAAGTCTGGCGGACCGAGCACACCGCGACGGGTGAGCAGTTCGCCGCCAAGCTCCTGCGTGCCGAACTCGCCGCGGAACCCGACGTCGTCGAGCGATTCGTCCGCGAACGCTCGGTGCTCCTCGCGCTCGAGCACCCCTCGATCGTCCGGGTGCGGGACCTCGTCGTCGAGGGCGACCGCCTCGCCATCGTCATGGACCTGGTGGGCGGCGGTTCGGCCCGCGACCTCCTGCTCGCCGTCGGCACACTCCCGCCGCGGGACGCCCTGACGATCACCGCGGAGGCGCTCGACGCCCTCGCAGCAGCACACGAGCAGGGCGTCAGCCACCGGGACGTCAAGCCCGACAACGTGCTGCTCGACCACGAGTGGACCGCGGGCAGCACGGGCGACGTACGGGTGTCGGACTTCGGCATCGCGTCGGTCGTCGCGGAGCGGGACCGCAAGACCACCGGACTCCTCGGCACGCCGCAGTACATGGCGCCCGAATCGATCAGCCAGGGCCGATCGGGTCCGGCGGCCGACGTCTACGGCGCCGGCGTGATGCTCTACGAGCTCCTGTCCGGGCGGACGCCGTTCGCCGGGCCCGGCACCGACTTCGCGGTGGCGTACCGGCACGTGACCTCCACCCCGCCGCGGCTCGACGTACCGGATGCACTGTGGGCCGCCCTCTCGTCGCTCCTCGCCAAGGACCCGGCCGCGCGTCCCTCGGCGGTCGACGCCGCGGCCACCCTCCGCCGACTGGCACGGTCCCTGCGGGACGCGCCTGCCCTGCCGCGGGCCGACGACCCCGAGTCGTTCGACGAGATCGAGCGGCCGGCGACGGTGGTGCGCGGCGGGTCCGGCGCTGCGGGTGCGGTCGGTGGCGGTGCCGGCACTTCGTCGGCCGATGCGGGTGCTTCCCCGGCCGGTGCGGCTGACGGGGACGCGGGCAGCGCGCTGGCGGCCGCCGACGCAGCGGGACCCGAACCCGAGCTCGGGCAGGCTGGGTCGCAGACCGTCATCCGTCCCCTCGCCCGCCCGCCGGTGGCCGTCGCCGCGGCCGAACCCGAGCCGCCCCGTCGCCGCTTCCGTCGGCCCGACTGGCTGACGAACCGGATGCTCGCCCTCGGCGTGGTCGGGGTCGTCCTCGTCGTGGTGCTCGTCGTCGCCGCCGTCGTGTGGCTGCCGGGCGCGGGGCGCAAGGGACCCGCCACCGGCACGGGGACAGCGCAGGCGGCGAGTGCGTACCAGCAGGACCGGCCCCTCCCGACGGGGCTGACCACCACCCGCAAGGCCGTCGTAGACCCCCAGGCCGGCACCGTCGAGGTCTCGATCACGTACAGCGCGCAGACCGCACCGCTCAGCGGACCCCTGCTCGAGGTCCTCCCCGGCGCGGACGAGGACGCCGACTGCCCGGCGGTGACGTGGAGCGGCGAGGGCGTGACCGCGAAGCGGAACCAACCGTCCCTGACCGGCGTCGACACCGCCTGCGCGTGGAGCCTGACGGGGGTCGAGATCGAGGCGGGCGGCTCCGTCACGGTGCAGGCCTCCGTGCCGCAGGACGTCGTGGCGGCCGCTGGCTCCGGGTCGGGCGGCACCGGGTCCGGCGGCTCGGGGTCCGGCGGAACGGGGCTGCAGGAGTGGCTCGACGCCGTCGGTGCAGCGACCACCGCCGCGGTGACCGACCAGGAGGTGACCGGCACCGCGTACCCGGTGCAGCGCCTCCAGGGCGTCGACGTCCGGACACCCGACCGGACCGTCAGCCAGACCACGCTGCCGGTGACGCTCGTGCCCGTCTGGCCGAGCGGTGCGGATGAACTGAACCCGCTCTACCGCAGCCCGAGCGCCGGGAAGCCCTCGGAGATGCTGACCGACGTCGCAGGCGGCGAGTCCGGCGTCCGGTTCGCCGACGGGTGCTCGGGTGCCCTGGCGGTGTCGTCGGACGGACTCGTCGTGACCGCGCTGTCGGTCGCGCCGTCGTGCACCGTGCGGGCGACCGTGGGCAACTTCACCAACCTCGAGAGCCAGCCGTTCGGTATCACCACGCGCGACTGACCAGGGTGCTGGCGGCGTGCCCGTCGGCCGGGAGGTCAGTGTGGTCGTGGAGCCGACAGATCACCGCGGGAGTCCTGCGGTGATCTGTCGGTTTTGCGGCCGGATGCGGCTGGGCCCGGACCGGACGGGTGCCGCCCGGGACCGGGTCGGTCAGCTCGCGGCGGAGGCCGTCTGCACGAGCCGCACCGCGCCTCCCGAGGCGACGTACCCACGGCCGGTGGTCAGCGCGACCGGTGATCGTCGGGGCAGCGTGACGCCGAGGAGCTCGCCGTCGTAGTCGACGTCGGGCTGCAGGAGCACGCCGCAGCGGGCCTTCCGGACCGCGCGGGTCCAGTGGCTGTACAGCGAGCGGAGGTCGGCCGAGCGGCCGGCCGCGACGACGCAGAGGCCGGGGCGCTCGGTCGCGAGGAGCGACGCGATGCCCTGGTCACCGTCGTCGAAGCGTTCGGCGTCGTCGATGAGGAGCAGGACCGGTCCCCGCTCGAGGCGGATGCCGGCGAGGAGCGCCGGGACCTCGTCGGCACCGACGGCGAGCCGGTCGACCGTCCCGTGCTCGAGTGCGTTCGCGAGCGGCGAGCGGCGGTCGCAGATGCCCCACACCGCCGGCTTCACGCCGTCCGCGCTCCGTGCCGCTGCCGCCAGGGCGAGCAGCACCGAGGACTTGCCGGAACGCGCGGGACCGGCGACGAGGACGTGCTCGCCGTCGTACACCTCGAGCACCGCGGTGCCGAGGTCGTCCTCCGCGATCCCGACCGGCAGCTGCCACGGTTCCGTGTCGAAGCGGGCGGGCACGGCCAGGTCGGTGACCGAGACGGACCCCGGGAGACGACCGACCGCACTGGCCTTGGGCGCGACGTCGCCCCACTGCTCGCGCACGGAACGGACAGCCTCGGTGAGGGTCCCCGTCGGCGTGCCCACGTGCGACTGCAGCTTCGCCGTCGAGTCGATGAACCGCCCCGGGACGGGGGGCGGGACGTCCTTCGGGCGGACACCGATCGTCGCGTAGTCGTACGGGTCCGCGAGGCGGAAGAGCCACTTCTGCGTCGTCACCTCGTCCATCGCCGAGGGGACGGCCTTCGCCCGGGTGGTGGACACGGCGAACGAGATGCCGAGCGCCGGCCCCTCGGCGTACACGCGGTAGAGCGCGTCGAGCAGCTGCTGTCCCTCGAAGTCCTGGTACTCGTCGCGGAGCGCCGCCAGACCGTCGAGGAGGACGACCGCGCGGCGACCACCCGGCGCAGCACGGCGGCGGTCGAGCTCGGTGCGGAGGTGTCGGAGCATGCGGGTCTGCAGCTCGGCAGCGCCGGCACCGGACCCGACGTAGGCGCTCGTGTGCGGCAGGTCCGCGAGCGGCGAGAGGTCACCCGCCCCCATGTCGAGGACGAGCAGGTCGAGGTCGTCGGGGCTCGTCGTGCGGGCCAGCTGCAGCGCGATCGACGCGAGGGCCGTGCTCGTGCCGCTGCCCGGGATCCCCATGAGCATGAGGTTGCCCTCGGCGAGGTCCCACCCGGTCCGGATCTGCCGCTGGTTGTCGGGGTCGTCGGCGAGTGCGACGGGGACGCGCGACGGGACCGGCGACCTCGGGGCGTCCTCCGGCAGGAGCGCGTCGAGCGGGACCGAGGTGCCGAGCGCTTCCGGCCAGATCGGACGCGGCGGCGCGTAGCCGGCCTCGTCGTTCGCCGTCCGGATCGCGTCGATGAGGACGTCGAGGTCGGTCAGGTCGTTCGACGCCGGTGCCGAGAACGCCACGGGCGCGGGGACACCGAAGACGTCGGTGGGCCGGACGGTGACGGGCTGCTCGGCGCGGGCATCGCGAGCCCGACCGGTGACGAGTGCGGTCTGCACGGGCGTGATGTCGTCCTGGCCGAGCTTCACGTAGGCGCGGCCCGTCTGCTGCCGCCCGATCCCCGCGGCCGAGGGCACACCGATCACGTTCGTCGAGTCCTCGCGGCTCTGCACGCGCAACGCCACGCGCATGTTCGTGTTCGCCAGGATGTCCTCGCTGACCACACCCGCCGGTCGCTGCGTCGCGAGGACCATGTGCACGCCGAGGGTACGACCCACGGCGGCGATCGCCACGAGGGAGGTCAGGACGTCCGGGAAGTCCTTCGCCAGCATCGCGAACTCGTCGACCACGAACAGCAGCCGGGGCATCGGTTCGGACGGCTTCGTCGCGAGGTAGGCGTCGAGGTTGTCGATGTCGGCACCCGCTGCGGCGAACACGCGCTGGCGTCGCCCGAGTTCGGCCTCGAGCGCCCGGATGGCGCGATCGGCCAACTGCTCGTCGAGGTTGGAGATCGTGCCGATCGTGTGCGGCAGACGCTCACACGCGGCGAACGCGGCACCGCCCTTGAAGTCGACGAGCAGGAAGTTGAGGCGCGTCGGGTCGTTGCGCGCGGCGAGCCCGGCGACGAAGGAACGCAGGAACTCGCTCTTGCCCGAACCCGTCGTGCCACCGACCAGACCGTGCGGGCCGTCCCGGACCAGGTCGATCTCGAGGACGCCGCTCTCCGACGACCCGATCGGCGTCGAGAAGCCGGTGTGGGCCTGCCAGGCGGCGCGGATGGCCGCGGCACCGCTCGGCTCCCCGGCGGCGGTGGGGGCGGCGCTCGCGAGCAGGTCGGGCAACCGCACGAGCGCTGGCAGCGAGGCACCCGGCACGAGGAGCTCCGGGTCGTCGAAGTGGGCGACGTGCCGGGCGCACTGCTCGGCGTCGGCCGGGCTCAGACCGGCGAGCACGACGTCCTCGACACGGATCCGCTCCTCCGGGCGGTAGACCGTGGCGGCCGCGTCGGACCCGACCGTGATGATCGTCGTGCACGCGGCGGGGAGCTGCTGTTCGTTCGTCGCGATCACGATGCCGCTCACCCGGCGCGGTCGTTCGCCGGGGCGGCGCACCTGACCGAGCGCCGACCGACCGTGGCCGAGCAGGCTCCGGGCCGGGGCCTCACGACCCTCGGTGAGGACCTCGGAGTCGATGAGGACGAGGAGTTCCGGCGTCGGCAGCTCGTCGATGGACTCGCGCAGGCCGCGGAGCACCGCGGCGCCCTGGTCACGCTGGGCCGACATCCACCGCTGACCGGTGCTGCTCCCCGCCACTCGGGTGTGCGGCAGCCAGGAGGCCCAGGACCAGTCGTCCTCGCGGCCCCGGTCGCAGAACACCCCCACGGTGAGGTCTGCGGGTCCGCAGTGCACCGTCGCCTGGACGAGGAGGCTCCGAGCCAGGGCGAGGGCGCCCTCGCGGTCGCCGACGATGCCGACGACACCGGCGTCGCTGAGGTCGGCGACGACCGGGGCCGCGGTCAGCTTGCTCTCCTCGATGGCGGTCTTCGCTGCCTCCTCGAGCTTCATCTGCGTCGCGCGCGAGTCGAGTTGGGGACGCCAGGGGGCGTCGCCCGTGCCGGCGTGCAGGCTCAGGAAGTCGACGTCGTCGGCCCGACGTTGCCAGAGGGTGGTCGCGGGCAACAGCGCGCGTCGGACCACGGTCGCCGGGTCGGGGACGAGCTCCTGCCGACGGGCGGCCTCGACGGCGGCGGCAGCGGTGATCTCGCCGCTGAAGTCGCGCACCGCCTCGGCGAAGCGCTCGTCCTCTTCCTTGAGGTTCTTCGCGCGCCGGTGCTTCTGCTCGAACCACATGCCGATCGCCGTGACGGGGCTGAGCAGGGCGAAGAGCGCGAACCGGGCATCGCCGAGGAGGGCGACCATCGCCCCCGCGAGGACCAACGGCGCGGCGACCGTGATCCAGCTGAACTTCGACGCGGGCGGCACGTCACGCTTCGCCGGCGGGGACACCGGCTCGACGTCCCGGTTCCGCCCGGGGCGCGGAGGCCGGTTGAACGGCGCCGTCGCCGCGGGCGTCAGGTTCGGCAGCGAGCCGGGAGCGGGGACCGTCGTCTCGTGCAGGTCCGGGCGCACGAGCAGCACGGCGCCGCCGACGATGACGCTCGTACCGACCTCGACGAGGACGCCCTCCTCGTCGAGTCGTTGCCCCGCCACCACGGTGCCGTTCGTCGAGCCGGAGTCGCGGATGCGGACGCCGTCGTCCTCGAGCTCGAGCGTGCAGTGCTCCCACGAGGCGCTCTCGGTGGGCAGGACCAGGTCGGCCTGGGGTGCGCGACCGACCACGAGCCTCCTGGACCGGGGGATCGGGACGACCGCCCCCGTGTCGAGGCCGCCCGCGAGGGTGACGGTCCACCCGTCCACCAGCTGCGGCCGTTCCTCCGGCGCGCGTGCGATGCGGGACCCCTCGAGCAGGACGAGGTCGCGGAGCGGGGTGTCCACGCTCGTCCGGTGTCCGTCGACCGCCAGGGTCGTGCCGGGCTCCAGGGTGATGCCAGCGGCGGACTGGACGAGTTCGCCCAGGCACGACGTGGCGGCCCACCCGTCGACCTCGACCGCTTCACGTCGGTCGTCGAGTTCGATCAACAGACGCATGTTCGCGCTCCTCGTGGTCCGTGCGGCGGGGGGGGTGCCGCGGTGTGTGTCGCCGCGGGTGCGGTGCTGCGACCGGATGGGGACCGGTGCCTTCCCGCGCCTGCTTCGACTGCCCCGGCGGTCAGCGTGCGGTCATCAGCAGCAGGTCATGGGCGTGCGGGTGGTCATCAGCGAGCGGTCGAGTCCTGGAACCACACCAGCGACGCCGTCGGTTCGGCCGTCGTCGGACGCAATCCGAGCGTCTGGGAGGAAGCCGCCAGCACCGTCGCGTCGCTGCGCAACGCCTGCTGCTGCCGGAAGTCCAGCGCCGGTCCGGCGATACCGTCACCAGCGCCGAGCCGCAGGGAGGACAGGGCGTCCGCGACGGCGGACGGATCGTCACTGCGCGCGGACCCCACGGCCCGGACGAGCGCGACGACCGCGTCGTGGCTGCGGGAGTCAGCGGCCCAGGCGACGGCGGAGAAGGGCTGGTCGGCTGTGAGGTTCTGCGCCGCCGCATCGTCGGCGAGGACGCGGACACCGTTGAGGAACGCCGACATCGCGCGTCCCTGCTCATCCGACGTGAGGGCGCGCGCATCGTCCGTCGCCACCCCCGCCGACACGAACGTGCCCGACAGGCTGCCGTCGGCGTCGGCCAGGGCCGTGCCGAATGCGGGGCTGGTCGCCTGCGGGGTGAGGACCACCGGGACGGTGACGTCTGCGGACTGCAAGGCGGCGACGAACGCCCCCTGTCGTGCGGCCGGCCCGCTCACGACGACCGCGTCGGAGTCGACGGGAGCCTGCTCGTCCGCTTCCTCGTCGCCGGCTGCGGGGGTGGCGGTGGATGCGCCCGTGACGGCGCCGGTCCGCTCCGCGACGGTTGCCGCGAGGGCAGTGTCGTCGGCGACGTCGTCCGCGGTCAGCACGTGCGCGACATCGAGACCGGACGGAGCGCCACCACCGAGGTCGACCAGGAGCGGTGACTCCGCACCCCGGAGCGCCTGCTCCATCGCCGCGCTGACCGATGCGGCGGAGGGGGCGGTGGACCACGAGTCACTGCCACTCGACGCGTACGGGAGGACCACCGGGACGCCGGCGTCGGCCGCGGCCTCGAGCGCGCCGGAGACGTGTGCTCCGGACGAGGCGACCACGATGCCCGCGACACCGCTGTCGACGAGGGCCTGGACGGCTCGCTCCCCGCCGCCGGCGCTGCCGCCGTCGTTCCGGGTGACCAGTTCGACGTCGACGCCACCGAGCGCCAGTCGACGTTCGGCGACGAGGGCCCCCTGTGCCGCTTCGTCCCACTCGGACCCTTCGCCGTCACCGAGGGTGACCACGACTCCGATCTTGGTCCCGTCCGGCACGTGCGCGACGCGGAGCGGGACGGGCACGGTCGCCGGGACCGCCTCGGCGGCCGGTGTGTTCCGGTCGACGACGAACACGACGGCGGCGAGGACGACGGCGATGACGAGCACCGCGACGGCAACGATGACGAGCGGCTGACGCGGGCCGCGGGTGCTCTGGACCTCGTCGACGGCCTGGTGCGTCATCGTGCGTCCCCGATGGTGAAGGTGTACAGCGTCGTCGAGGTCGCACCCTCCGGCACGTCCATCCGGAACGCCGGCAGGGTCGTGGCGGCGTCGAGCGAGGCGCGGAACTGCTCCTGCTGCAACAAGATGCCCGACACGTCCTCGGCGCGGACGTTCGCGTACCCGGCGGCGTTCTGGGACGCGAGGGCGAGCTGGTAGTCCGCGGAATCGGACTTCGCCGCACTCGTGGCCATCGCGCCGAGGATGCCGGAACCGTTGACCTTGCGGTCGCCGAGGTCGAGCATCACGCGGTTGAGGTCACCGGTCAGGAGGGTGCGCGCACCTTCGATGTCACGGGTCGACGCGGTGGTGCTCGCGTTGATGCGCTCGAGGCTCTGCCTCGTCTGCTCGTCGACCGCGCTCGCGAGGGCCGCGTTCTCCTGCTCGAGCTTGCCCTTCTGCTCGTCGATCGTGCCCTTGGCACCGGAGGTGACGTCGGTCGAGGTCGAGCGGAGGCCGGCGATGGACTGGTCGAACGCCTCGATCACCGCGGTGTTGCTCGTCTCCGCCTGCTCCGAGACGTCGCGGACCTGCTGGTCGATGAGGTCGTCGACCTTCTTTTTTGTCTCTTCGTTGGCATCGGCGAAGCGCTCCTCAACCTTCTCCGCCAGCGCATCCTTCTGCGTTACGACCGCTCCGAGGCCGGTCGCCACCTTTTGGTCGGACTCGACGAGACTATTGACGAGCCGTCGAAGTTCATGCAGCGAGTCCTGCACACCTCCGTCGCCCTCCTCGGTGGCCGTCCTGACGGCATCCATTGCCGTCCTGACCTGGTCAATGCTCGTCTCCAGGTCTCCGAGCGTGGCGCCGATTGCGGACTTCGTGTCATCGACGTTCGTGGCGCTCACGATGGCGTCCCATGCGTCGTGCTGGTCATCGAGCCGGACGTCCATCGGCTTGGAGAACGGGAACGGCGGGTCGAGCGGCTCCTCGACCGTCTGGTCGTCACCGTCCTCGCACGGCGTCGCCGTCAGGTAGGAGCGCAGGTCATTTGCTTGGTTCTCGGTGAGCCCCGAGGTCGTTGGCAACAGCGGTATCCCGCTCGCGTCGCGTCCGATGAGGCGGCAGATCTGTTCCGCAAGTGCAGCGTTCTGCGCCTGCATCGACGGTCCGGACGGGTCCTCTATCTCGCCGAGCGCCGTCCGCGCACCCTCCGCCTGGTCGTGCACCGCGCGGAGCTGACCCCGGACGGCGTCGATCTTTCCGGGCATCTGCTCCACGCTTGCTCGCAGCACCTCGAGGGCCTTCCGAGTCTCGCCGGAGTCGGACGTCGACCCGAACGTGAGCTGTGCCAGCTCTTCGTCGATGCCACTGACTGCGGCACTGACCTTGCCGTAGTCGGCCAGGGCGTCCTCCGCGAACTGCGTCTTCCTGAGACTGTCCGCGAGGTCCTTGCCGGTGGCGACGAGCCTGGTCAACGCCTGCATGATCGTCGTCGAGGACGCGAACAGCGCACACGTGAGGGAGGAGCGGGCGGCCTCGGCCGCGCACTTCTCCGCCGTCGGATCGCTCGGCCCGACCGACGATGCGAGCTGCGCGCTGACCTGCTGCTTGCAGGCTTCACTCGCCTCGGCGTACCCGGCGAGCTGCGCGGACACCCGCAGGAGGTTGCCGTACACGCTGGCACCACCGGTGGCCGGCTGCGGTTCGGCAGCGCAGCCGTTCCCGTCGATGGCCGGCGTCGGCACGGTGGCCGACGTGTCGCCGAGCAGCGCGTCGAGGCTGCCGGTGGTCTCCTGCAACTGCTGGAGGACCGTGGACCGGGTCCCGCTCACCGTCGCGCCGAGGTCGGTCTGCAGGGACCCGAGCTGTCCCGACAGGGACTGCATGGTGCTCGCCAGCGAGGTGCTGCTGTCCTCGAGCCGCTCCGCCGTTCGGACACCGAGCGTGGCCGAGGTCGTCTCGAGGTTCGAGCGGACCTCGGTGATCGTGCCGCCCGCGCGGGCGAGGACCTCGTTGACCTGCGAGATGAGGTCGATCGTCCGCCGCTGCAGCGCGAGCTCGGAGTCCTTCTCGGACCCGAACGCGGCGTTCATGACCCCGGTGGAGGACAGGTCCGTCGAGACCCCCGGCTGCGCGGCCATGTCGAAGGAGGGTGCGGCGAAGTCCTCGACATCCGCGACGAGGTGGAGCGTGCTGCTCGCACCAGAGGTCGGCGGAGCCAGCAGACGGCCCCACTGCACGACGGCGTCGCCGTCCCCGTTCGCGCTGACGACGCCGTCGGTCGCCGTGCCCGCGTCCGCGGTGTCGGTGACGACGCGGTTCGGCGCGGTCCCCGACAGGACCGTCGACGCCGCGATGCTGAACGGCGCACCCACCAGCGCCGGGGTCGTCCGGGAGGCTCCCGCCACGTCGTAGGTGAGGTTGCGCGAGCGGACGGTCAGGTTCTCGACGGTCAGGTCGATCTCGACCCGACCGGAGTAGCCCGCCAGGTCCGCGAGGTCGGTGCCGCTCTTCTTCGCCGTCGTGTACTGCGTCGTCACGCGCAACGGCAGGTCGGAAGCAGCTTTGGCAGCCTCGTGCTCCGTGACTTCGGACGACGAATCGTCGGCACCGACGGAGATGGCGGTGTCGGAGATCGTGGTGATCGATCCGTCCGCCGCCAAGCGCGTGTCGACGGTCTGCAGGACGCGGGACGGGTTCTCCACCGCGCGATCCGTGGACGTGCACCCCGCCAGGACCACCGCAGCAGCGCCCGCCATCGCGACAACGGCGAGCGCGCGGCCGTTCTTCGTTCGTACCCCTGGATGCTGCATGCGCAACGACATTGGCGATCGTCCCCCTCAAGAACCGACAAGCGACTCGATCCTAACGGGGCTGCAGCGTCCAGGGACGACTGTCCACAGGCCCACGAGTCCCCCGTTCGGGCGACACGATCAGCGGTGACGACCCGCAGGCCGTCGGGCGAGCGGTGAAGCGATCACCGAGACCAGGACTACGCCGATCGCGAGAACGTCAGCACCAGCGCGCCGAGCTCGCTCTGGAGAGGCCAGGAGTCTGCGACCATCCGTCCGGCCTCCCGCACGATCGACCGGGACACTGGACTCCCCTGTTCCTGCGCCAGAGCACGGGCGAGGACCGACCGCACTGCAAGGATCTGCTCGGCGGAAGCAGCGTCCCCATCTCCGCGCTGATCCAGGGCGTCGACCAGGTCACGCAATCCCATGTCGTTCCCTCCGGTCGTACCCACGCGGGTCACGGGGCGCAGACTCAAGAGCGACGGTATCCGAGGAGTTCCGGAGAGGCACCGAACACCCCCAGCAGACCTCGCATCTTCAGGGATCCGTCGCCGGCCTCGAGATCGTACTTCTCCCCGATCTCGAAGCCAGATGCGATGTCGTCGCTGTTGTCCGCGGTGACACCCTCGCGCAGCACGAACCTCCCACATTCGCCCGACTCGATGACCACCTGCGGAACCGATGCTCCGACGCCTCCTGCCGAGCGCGTGGACCCGCTACTTGCCTCAGCCGAAGAGATGACACATGACAGCTGGACATGATGTGCATCGTCGTACGACTGGAGTACCGCGGGTCCCGCGAGGAAGAACGCACTCACGAAGACGATCACGAAGGCCCACAGTGTGAACAACACCCAGGCCTTGGTCTTCGACATCTTCCACTTCGCGGCAGTCACCGATACGTCTCCTGGGAGCGCGATGTGATCAACAGCTGCAGGCCCCTGTCACGGTTCCTCCGAGAAACCGAAGACGACCACCTTCTCGCGCACACGAACGAGGGCCTCCCGATGTCGGAATGACGCTTCGCCGATCTCGAACCGACTCGAGCCTCCTGCTTCGAGCCTCGCGGCGATCGCGTCCTTGTTGTCGGCTGTCATCCCTCGCCGGAGGACGAGCGGACCACATTCCTTCGTTATGATCGTGACCTGGTCGAACGACGATCCGATTCCCGTGCCGGAAGCGCTCGACCCGATGTCTCCTTCGGCACCCGTCACGGTGCACGTAACGGAGATCACGTGCGTGCGGTCGCAGGCCTTCCACGCCATGAACCTCCGAGGACCAGCGCGGCGATGAGCATCATCGCGCTCAACATCAAGATCACCAGCACGTTCCCGCGGCGCCTTTCTGCTCCCACGTTGCTCCTCGTCGATGGACCCCGCAAGTAGTGGGTCGCCCTGTCGACTTCTGCTGTGAGAGCGCTGTGGCGCTTTCAGGCAAGCCTCACCCGTCGATTCCGGCTTGCACATCGAAGACATTAGGGGCGACACCGACGGCCTGGAAGATCCCCTTGAGACGTGCGGAGCCCTCACCAATCTCGACGTCGTAGCGCTCACCGCGCACGACCTCGTCTGCCTTCTTCTCGGCTGCCTCGGTGGTCAAGCCTCCGCTCATCACGAGCGTGCCACAGTCGGGCGAACGGTACTCAACCTGATTGGAGGATGTACCGACTCCCTTCAATGATCGACTCGAAGCGGAACCGGCGTAGGCCGCCGTCATTTTGCAACTGATCGTCGTTCTGTGCGCGCTGTCGAAATTCTTGAGCATCGTGGGGCCGATCAAGAAAACAAAGAGCACGAGCGCGAAGAGTCCCAACACCAGCAGAGAAATTACCCACTTGACCGGGGTCGACAAGTGCCGACCACCCCTCATCGGTTGCCCGAAGGTATCCATAACTGCTCCTTACTTTCTTTCACCTGTTCAGCGATTGGGCCCTTCCGCCCCCTGCATCACGCCGCCCAGGAAAGAGTTCCTGAGTTGTTCGATCGAGGGACCGTCGCCCGGATCTGCAGGCTTCGTCACCTCATTGACCACGCTCGCCGCGCCGTTGACGACATGATCCGTGGCCGTTTCCAGCGCCTTGCCCATACCTGGCAGTGCAGAAAGCCCAGGAGCCCTCGCCGCAAGCGGCGCGAGAGTACTCGATGCACCGCTGGCCACCATACCCAGCTTGAAGCCGTCGGCCGTGGTGTCCCAGAATTCGGCGGCCGATTTGCCGTGCTTGTCACCATCCGCGAGATAGGAAAGCCCGTTCGACGTCGCACCCTGAGCACCTGCGGCCAGTGCTGAACGCCCTGCCTCCCCCGCCGTCGCAGTTGCAACCTGTCGGAGGAGTGGGCTGCCGATACGCGAGACGGCCGGCGCGGCGAATGCTTCCACCGCTGGTGCCGCCTTGGTGAGCAGATTCGCTGCCCCACCGCCGACGAGACCGGTCACGCCGCCGATGGCGGTGTCGATGCCGACTTTGCCCCAATCAACCTTGCCGTCCTCCGACTTTTGCTGCAAGACCGACAGTCCTCCGCTCATAGTCGCTCCAGCTCCGACCATCGCCAACACAGTCAGCGGACCGACCGGCGTGAAGAGCGACGCCACAGCCAAGACGACGCCGAGTCCCACCGCCACCTTCCCGATGACATCAGCGTTGTCGTCGAGGATCTGCTTTGCTCGTCCGAGCACGCCCTGGTGCGCATCCCGGTACGCCTGCAGGTCCTTGTCCGTAGCCGGCCGCAGCCCCAGCGGGTCGACCTCGTGCAGCGGGTCGTTCCCCGCGTACGAGTAGGGGTTCCCCGACCACCCAGCTCCGACGACCGGAGCGAGCGGGTCCGTCGACAGGAAGCCCTTCGCCACGGGGTCGTACACCCGGGCCCCGAGCCACTCCATTCCGGCGATGCTCAAGCTGCCGCCCGGGGTCAGCCCGACGCCGGACGGCAGGGCCGCTCCGCCGCCGATCCCGTTCGTCGATGCGAGGAGCACCCAGGGGTCGGTCGCATCGGTCGCACGCGCCCCGCGCCAGGTCGATGCCGTCCAGTTCCCGTCGATGGCCACGATCCCGCCTGGAGCCTCCAGGACAGGCGTCGCGCCGACGGAGGCCAGGACCGGGACACCCGCAGCGGTGTCCCACCAGGTGTCCGATCCTCCGACTTCCGCGACCTCGCCCAGGGCGTCGGTCCACACCTCGAGTCGGCCGGTCTCGTCGTACGTCGCGTCCCGTTCGACGACGCCGGCCAGGAACCCGAGGTCCGACCATGCGTACTCGGTGGTCGAACCGTCCGGAGCAGTCCGTCGGACGCGCCGACCGAGTCCGTCGTGCACGTACTCGGTCCGCGCACCGTCGGCACCGGTGGTGGCGACGAGTTGCCCGGCAGCGTCGTACTCGTGCCGGAGTTCCGCACCGTCGACGGTCTCGGCGACGAGGCGTCCGGCCGCGTCGTACCGCCAGGTCCGACCACGGCCGCTGTCGTCGAGTGCGCTGACGAGCTGCGCCGAGGCGTCGTGGACGTAGGTCCGGTGACCGTCCGCACCGGTGATCGCCGCGATGCGGTCGTCCTCGTCGTGGTCGATGCGGGTCGTCGTACCGCCTTCCGGCGTGGTCACGGTGTGTTCGACGAGCGACCCGCGCTCGTACGACCACGACTGGACGACGTCACCGGTCGAGGCCTGGACGATGCGGCCGAGTGCGTCCAGGGTGAAGGCGGCGGGCGTGAGCCCTTCCCGTTCGACGCCGACGACGCGGCCAGCGGCGTCCCTGCGCCATGTCGTGCGGTTGCCGTCCGGGTCCGTCCGCGCAGCACGACGGCCGTCGACGTCGTACTCCCACGACATCGCCCGCCCACCACGGCTCCGCCGGATGAGCAGACCCCGCCGGTCGAAGCACAACTCGTGCTCGATGTCCCGTCCGGGGCCACGCGTGTGGTCGGTGACGACGACCGCCCGGCGAGCCCTGTCGTGCGTGGTCTCCGCCACGAGGGCGCCGTCCACCGAGAGCCGCTGCTCACGTCCTGCAGCGTCGTACGCCCACTCGACCACCCCGCCGTCGGGGTCCGTCTGCTGGACGCGGCGGCCGGCGGCGTCGAGTCGTGCGGTGGTCGTCCTGCTGAGCGGATCCGTGATGGCAGTCAGCCGTCCGGCGCCGTCGTAGGTGTACCGGGTGATGCCGCCCACCGGGTCAGTCGCGCTGGTCAGGCGCCCGTCGACGTCGTACGTGTAGGCGGTCACTCCACCGACGCCGTTCTCGGCCTCGGTGAGCTGACCCGCGGCGTCGTAGCGGAACCGACGTCGACCGTGACGTGCGTCGTGGACGGAGACGAGCCTCCCGGCCGCGTCCCAGCGGTAGCGAGCCGTTCCTTCTCCGGGTGCGGTCCGCGCGACGACGCGCCCGACGACGTCGTACTCGATGCGCTCGACGTCCCCCGTCGGCAGGGTCCGCGCGACGACCCGTGAGTCTGCGTCGTAGGTGATCGTCGTCCGGGCCCCGAGCTGGTCGGTGGCGGCCGAAGGTCGGCCACAGGCGTCGTACTCGAAGGTCGTCCGCCCGCCGCTCGGCGACACGATGGCGCTGATACGACCACTCATGTCGCGCTCGATGCGGGTGAGGCCACCCTCACCGTCCACGAGCTCGACCGGTCGGCCACACGCGTCGTACGTGACGAGTTCGGAACCGGTCTCATCGGACCTCACCTCGACGGGGCGTCCGAACTCGTCGGACCGGACCGTGGTCGTCGCGAACGCGTCCGACAACGTGGAGATACCGGTGGCCGGGTCATCCGAGAACTCCGTGCGGACACCGGTGGGGTCGGTCACGGCGCGCAGGTCGCCGTTGACCCCGTACTCCCGGCGCCACACTGCGCCGGTGGGATCGACGACGGACTGGAGGCGCGACAAGGCGTCGTGCGCGAAGGTCCAGGATGCACCGCTCGGCAGGGTGACCTGCAGCGGGTTGGCCTGGTCGTCGTACGTCCGACGAGTGGTCCGTCCGAGCGCGTCGGTCGTGGAGGCGAGTTCGCCGTCCGAGCCGTAGGCGAGGACGGTCCGCGCACCGATCGGGTCGGTGACGGCGCTGACGCGCCCACCCGCGGTGTACTCGACCGTCCACGTCGCGCCGTCGGGGTCTCGGCGAGCGACGACCTGACCGGCGGCACCGTAGCGGTACTCCGTGCGGGCGCCGGTGGGGCTGATGGTCGCGACGGCGTGACCGGCGGTGTCCCGCTCGATCCGTGCGATGTGCCCGGCTGCGTTCGTCACGGCGACCAGCTCAGCCGACGCGTCGTGGTCGAGGCTGAGCGTGACACCGGCGGGGTCGACGACCCGCACGAGCAGGCCGCGCTCCCAGGTGAGTTCGGTCCGGCCTCCCATCGGGTCGGTGATGACCGACGGGTCACGCTCGTCACCCTCGTACTCGTACGTGACGACGCTGCCGCTCTCCGTGACCACGGTCGTGACGCGGTCGGCGTCGTCGTAGCCGTACGTGAGGTCACCACCGGTCGGCGTGACCGTCCTCGTGCGCCGACCCCGTGCGTCGTAGGCGTGCACGGTGACCGAGCCGTCGCGTTCCGTCGCCGACACGAGGTTGCCGTGCGGGTCGTAGTTCATCGACTGTCGACGGTCATCCGAGTCGATGACCCCGACGAGTCGGCCCTTCGGGTCCGCGATCCAGGCGTTCGATCGCGTTCCGTCCTGATCGGAGACCACGGTCACGCGGCCGGGCAGGTAGGCGAACCGGACCCGACGGCCGTGGGGGCTGGTCTGCTCGACGACACGACGCTGCCCGTCGTACACATTGTCGACCTCGAGCACGCCGTCGGCACTCGTGACCGTCACGATGAGGTCGTCGTCGTCCCAACCGTACGTCCTGGTCCCGAGTGGGGTCGTGGCCGAGACCAGGCGCCCGCGGTCGTCGTACTCGTACTCCACCCGGCGTCCGTCGGAGGCCTGCAGGACGGCGACACGGCCGTCGACGTACTCGACGTCCACGGAGCGACCGCGTTCGTGCCGGAGACGCACGACCGCGTCGACAGCGTCGCGTTCCACAGACACGGCGGTACCGGGTCCGTCGCACTCGCCGACCCAGAGACCAGCCGGGGTGAAGTCGATGCGGCCACCCTCGTTGTCCCGCACGACCAGGAGCTCGCCCTCCGCCGCGAGCCACCGGTTCTCGCCGACACCGCGCGCCCAACCGCTGCCGGACCGGGGGAAGCGGACGAGCCGGCCGTCGGCGCCGACGAAGGACGCGCCCTCGTCATCGAGGAGCAGCCGGGTCTCGAGGACGGACGCCCACCCCGGACCGAACACCCCGACGCGCTGATCGAGGGAGTTGTACATGCGCGAGATCCGGAGGGACGCGGATGCGCCGTCGAAGGAGAGGTCGAGCTCCGGCTCGAGGAAGTTGCCGGTCGTCGTGTTGATCGGGTCCATCGAGTAGCCGGTCGTCGGCTGCGCGCCGTAGGCGGTGGGCGGGTCGATCTGCAGGTCGGTCCGGTTGGCCGACACGCCCGCAGACTGCAGGGCTGCGCCGAGCGCTGCGTCGGACACGGTCGAGACCGAGCCCTCACCCCCGGCGGCGGCGAAGGCGTCGGCGATGGTCTTCGCCCAGGCGACGTCTTGGTCGTTGGCTACGAGCCACCGATCGAAGCCGGTGACGAGCCCGTCGGCGGTGATCGTTCCCCACGAGCAGCGGGACGCGAAGTCGGACAGCTTGCCACGGAGCACTGCGGGCTTCCCGGACAGCTCGGTGTTCAACGTCGCGGAGCCCGTGGCGAAGGACCGGAGGTCTTCTGGCTTCGCCGACGACGTCCCGCCCCTTGCGCCGCCGCCGGAACCCGGCGAGGGCGTCTGCCTCGACTTCGGCTGCACGTCCGCAGAACCGAAGGCCGGCGCGGGCTTGTTCTCGATGTCCGGCGAGTTCCCGGTGCCGAACGTGTCGTCCCACCACTTCTCGAACCCGTTGCGGTCAGCCTGCTGCTCCTGCCACTCACGGGCCTGGCGACGGCGTTCGCGTTCTTCCGCGGCAGCCGTCTTCATCTGGTCGACCCAGCCGGCAACCGTGCGCATCATGTCGGAGATGGTCGTGCCGTCGCTCTTCGCGATGGTCGCGTTCTCGGTGAACAACTCCGAGAAGTGGCCGCGGAACTCATGCGAGGCCGTTGACACGTACGACTGACGACTCCCGCTCTGGCCGTCGATCGCACTCGCCGCGCTGCGCATGGCACTGGCGAGCGCGTCAGCAGTGGCGTCGTCGAACTCGATCGGATCGGTGTTGGCGTGCAGCTGTCCTGACACGGTTGTCGTCCCCCCGGAAGAAGTGGTGCTGGTCGTGATGGTCCGCGTCCAACGCGGGAACCCGGGCCGCCGAACTCGTCGACGGCCCGGGCGCTGTCATGCGGTGTTACGCGCCGCCACCCGCGGTGAAGATGTCCTGCGAGATCTTGTCGAGCTGCGTCCGGAGCTGCTCCAGCTCCGTCTTCGCCTTGTCCAACGCAGCCTTGGTCTCCGGCCACGTCGAACCACGGAAGTTCGACGCCAACGGGCCGTCCCACACGTTCGAGTCGGACAGGATGCGCCCCTGCGCATCGAGCTGCGAGATCTGGTCCGTGAACCCACCGTTCACGATGGACTGGATCTGACGGATGGCGGTCTTCGCCTGCTCGGTCGAAAGCACACGCGACATGGTGAACCCCTCTTCTCTTCGTACCTGCACCCCCGCGCAGAAGATCCCCCGGAGGCTCTGACGCGCACCACCATACCGATTCGTCCACCCGCTCGTACCCTCCTGTGGACGGCTGATCCGGCCTCCGACAACGGCTCGTTCACCGGCTGTCTCCACAGGCGCAACCTGGGCCGCTCCCGGTGCAGGGTGCTGGTGGCAGGATGTGGCCATGGACACCGAACCGCAGCTGGACGGCGACTCCGTCGCGAACGACCTCGACGACTTCGACGAGGTTGTGGAGATCGAGCACGAGTCGCTTCCCTCGGACCGGTACTTCGACCGTGAGCTCAGCTGGCTCCGCTTCAACCAGCGCGTGCTCGAACTGGGCGAGGACCGGACGCAGCCGCTGCTCGAGCGTGCGAACTTCCTCGCGATCTTCGCGTCGAACCTCGACGAGTTCTTCATGGTCCGCGTCGCCGGCCTGAAGCGCCGCATCGACACCGGCATCGCGGTCCCCACCAACGTCGGTCGCGCCCCGAGCGACGTCCTGCGCGACATCGCGATGAAGGCGCACGAGCTGCAGGAACGGCACGCCAACGCCTTCATCGGGTCGCTCAAGCCCGACCTCGACGCCGCCGGCATCCACGTCGAGCACTGGTCCGACCTGGGCGAGGACGACCGCCTGCGGATGCGTGAGTACTTCAGCGAGCAGATCTTCCCGGTGCTCATGCCGCTCGCGGTCGACCCGGCACACCCGTTCCCCTACATCTCCGGCCTCTCGCTCAACCTGGCGGTGCGGGTGCGCAACCCGAAGTCGCAGCGGCAGGAGTTCGCGCGCCTCAAGGTGCCGCAGAACTACCCGCGCTTCATCAAGCTCCCGGACGACAACTCGGGGCGGTTGCGCTTCATCCCCCTCGAAGACCTCATCGCGAACCACCTGCCGGACCTGTTCCCGGGAATGGAGGTCCTCGAGCACCACGTGTTCCGGATCACCCGCAACGAGGATGTCGAGATCGAGGAGGACGAGGCCGAGAACCTCATCCAGGCGCTCGAGCGCGAGCTGCTCCGCCGTCGCTTCGGCCCGCCGATCCGGCTCGAGATCACCGAGGACATGGACCCGGTGACGCTCGACCTCCTGGTGCGCGAGCTCGACATCACCGAGCAGGAGGTCTACCGCCTGCCGTCGCCGCTCGACCTCGGCGGGCTGTTCGAGATCGCCAAGATCGCCCGCCCGGATCTGCACTACCCGCGCCACGTCCCGACGACCCCGGTGCAGTTCCAGCCGGGCGAGCCGAACACGAAGCCCGACCTGTTCCGCGCGATCGCCAGCCGCGACGTCCTGGTCCACCACCCGTACGAGTCCTTCGCGACCAGCGTGCAGGCGTTCCTCGAGCAGGCCGCCGCCGACCCGAACGTCCTCGCGATCAAGCAGACGCTGTACCGCACGTCGGGCGACTCCCCCATCGTCGAGGCCCTGATCGACGCCGCAGCAGCCGGCAAGCAGGTCCTCGCCCTGGTGGAGATCAAGGCGCGCTTCGACGAGCAGAACAACATCACGTGGGCCCGGAAGCTCGAGAAGGCCGGCGTGCACGTCGTCTACGGCCTGGTCGGGCTGAAGACGCACTCCAAGCTGGTGCTCGTCATCCGCCAGGAGGGCGGCACGCTCAAGCACTACAGCCACATCGGCACGGGCAACTACAACCCGAAGACCTCGCGGATCTACGAGGACATGGGCCTGTTCACCGCGGACGACACCGTGGGCAAGGACCTCACCCGCCTGTTCAACGAGCTGTCCGGGTACGCGATCGAGAAGAAGTTCAAGCGACTGCTGGTCGCGCCGCTGCACCTGCGGAAGGGCCTCATCAAGCGCATCCAGACGGAGGCGCAGAACGCCCGCGACGGCAAGCCGTCGGGCATCCGCATCAAGGTCAACTCGATGGTCGACGAACAGATCATCGACGCGCTGTACCTGGCGAGCCAGGCCGGCGTCCCGGTCGATGTCTGGGTCCGTGGGATCTGCTCGCTGAAGCCCGGGCTCGAAGGGGTGAGCGAGACCATCCGTGTCCGGAGCATCGTCGGACGGTACCTGGAGCACTCCCGGGCCTTCGCCTTCCACAACGACGGTGACCCGGCGGTCTTCATCGGCAGCGCGGACATGATGCACCGCAACCTCGACCGTCGCGTCGAGGCCCTGGTGCGGCTCACGGCCCCGGCGCACATCAACGAGGTCCAGGAGATGTTCGACCTGGCGATGGCCGAGACCACCAGCTCCTGGCACCTGGAGTCGGACGGCGAGTGGACGCGCCACTCGACGGACGGGGACGGACGTCCGCTCGACGACGCCCAGAACGTGCAGATGCGGACGATCTCGGCCCGGAAGCGCTCGACCCGGTGAGTGGCGGTCAGGCAGGCCCGGTCGTCGCGGCCGGGGCCGTGGTGTGGCGTGAGCAGGACGGGGTCCCGTTCGTGCTCCTCATCCACCGGGAGCACCACAAGGACGTCTCGTTCCCGAAGGGCAAGGTCGATCCGGGCGAGAGCGTCCCCGAGGCCGCCGTACGTGAGATCGACGAGGAGACCGGGTACCGCGTGCACCTCGGTGCTCCCCTCGGTCGGGCCGAGTACGTCCTGCCCAGCGGACGCGACAAGGTCGTGCACTACTGGTCGGCGCGGGTGAGCCGGAAGGAGTTCGAGCGGGCGGGCGCCTTCCGTCCGAACGACGAGGTCGCCGCGGTCGAGTGGGTGTCGATCGACGACGCCCGCGCACGACTCACCTACGAGCGGGACGTGGCGATCCTCGACCGCTTCGCCGAGCGGGCGGCAGCGGGCGAGCACGACACCTTCGCCCTGATCGCGCTCCGGCACGCGAAGACGGTGCCCGGTTCGGACTGGGACGGGCCCGACGCGACCCGCCCACTCCTGCCGGTCGGCCGGGCGCAGGCGAAGTCCGTGGCGGCACCGGTCGCGGCGTTCGGTCCGAAGAAGATCGTCAGCAGCACAGCGGCGCGGTGCCTCGCGACCGTCGAACCGCTGTCCGCCAGGACGAAGCTCGGTGTCTCCGACACCCCCGACATCAGCCAGGACGCTCACGAGCGCGGGACCGCCGACGTGAAGGGCGTCATCCGGAAGCGCCTCGACAAGGCCAAGTCCGCGGTGCTGTGCTCGCACGGACCCGTGCTGCCGGACATCGTGGCCAGGATCGCGACCGACACCGCTGACGACGGCTCGCGGTTCGACCTCCGCCGTGCCGCGATGCTCTCGGTCGGGGACTTCGCCGTCATGCACATCGCTGGCCGCAAGCTCGTCGCGGTCGAGACGCACCGCAACACCGTCAGCGCCTGACACGCCGATCTCGCGGGCTGAACGGGTCGAGAGACCGGCAGGGTCGGCAGGGCGGCAAGGCCGGCAGGGCGGCAGGGCCGGTGAACCCGGCACGGCCGGCACGGCCGGCACTCTGCCGCTGCACGCGGACGGGAGCACCTCCGTCCGGTGACGGACCCGGAGTGTCCCCGCGACCTCCCGTCCGCAGGGCAGCGTGCCCCGATCCTGCCCGCGCCCGCCCCCGGTGTCCGTCGACCCGCACCGGATGAACCCCGCGTTCACCTTCCGTTCACCAGAGGGCGTCATCCCGGTCACCTCTCGTCCCTACAGTCACTCCCGGGTCAGCACCGGCCCGGGGACCACACAGCGGTCCCACTGCACTTACATTCCCGAAGGGACCCCTGTGAACATCAAGCGAATCGGCTCGGTCGCGGCAATCGCGATCGCCGGCGCCGTCGTGCTCTCCTCCTGCGCGGCGAACGAGGACACCGCGGGCAGCGACACCTCGTCGTCCGCCTCCTCCTCGGGTGTCGACTACTCGAACCTCTCCGGCACCCTCACCGGCTCGGGCTCCTCCGCGCAGCAGACCGCCGAGGCCACCTGGGCCGCCGGCTTCCAGGAGCAGGCCTCCGGCGTCACGGTGAACTACACGCCCGACGGCTCCGGTGCCGGGCGCGAGAACTTCATGTCCGGTGCCGCTGACTTCGCCGGCTCCGACGCCGCGCTGAAGGAAGAGGAGCTCTCCGGCGAGTTCAAGAACTGCGCCGCGGACTCCAAGGGCATCGACATCCCCGTCTACATCTCCCCGATCGCGATCGCCTACAAGGTCGACGGCGTCTCGGACCTGACCCTCGACGCGAAGAGCATCGCGGGCATCTTCTCCGGCAAGATCACCAAGTGGAACGACGACGAGATCGCCGCGCTCAACGACGGTGTGGACCTGCCGTCGTCGAACATCACCGTCGTGCACCGCTCGGACGACTCGGGCACCACGCAGAACTTCTCCGAGTACGTCGCGGCGAACGCCCCCGACGTGTGGACCGAGGAGCCGAGCCAGACCTTCCCGTTCCAGGTCGGCGACAGCGCGAAGGGCACCTCGGGTGTGGCCTCGGCCATGCAGGGCGCCTCGAACGCCATCACCTACATCGACGACTCCGGCGCCGGTGACCTCGACAAGGCGAAGCTGATGGTCGGCGACACGGCCACCGAGCTCTCCGCCGAGGGTGCCGCCCAGGTCGTGGCCGACTCCGACGTGGCCTCGGGCCGCGAGGAGAACGACCTCGCGATCGACATCGACCGCAAGGACACCGCTGAGGGCGCCTGGCCGCTCGTGCTCGTCTCCTACGCGATCGCGTGCCAGGAGTACGAGGACAAGGACAAGGCCGACCTCGTGAAGGCGTACCTCGGCTACGTCGTGTCCGAGGACGCGCAGAAGGCCGCGGCGACGGAGGCCAAGTCGGCCGCCCTGTCGTCCGAGCTGTCGGAGAAGGCCGCAGCAGCGGTCGAGTCCATCAAGTAAGTCCCGCTAGCGCCCGGACGCCGGTCCCACCCATCAGACCGGCGTCCGGGCTCTCGCCCGTCCCGACGCGAGCTGCCTCCGCGCCCGTCGTGACCCGCACGATCACCTCTCCCCCGAACCCCTCGCGTTCACCCCGGGCGCGATCCTCCGACAGGAGCCCCATGACGACCGCACCGGTCCGAGACCAGGACACCGCCACCCCGTCGAAGCCCAAAGCCGTCGTCCGTATCGGCGACCGGGTGTTCTCCACCGCCTCCGTCGTGGCGGGCAGTCTCATCCTCTTCGTCCTCGCGCTCGTGGCCGCGTTCCTCGTCTGGCAGAGCCTCCCGGCGTTCTCCGCGAAGGCGGGCGACCTGCCGAACGACGCGGCGAACTTCTGGGACTACGTCGGCCCGCTCGTCTTCGGCACGGTGTGGTCCGCGTTCCTGGCCCTCGTGATGGCCGTGCCGCTGTCGCTCGGCATCGCGCTCTTCATCTCGCACTACGCGCCGCGCCGTCTGGCGCCGGTGCTCGGGTACGTCATCGACCTGCTCGCCGCGGTCCCCTCGGTCGTCTACGGCCTCTGGGGCATCGTCGTGCTGGCTCGGTTCGTGCGCCCGTTCTACGAGTTCCTCAACGAACACTTCGGCTGGATCCCGCTGTTCTCCGGACAGGTCTCCGGCACGGGCCGCACCATCCTGACCGCCTCGATCGTCCTCGCGGTCATGGCCATCCCGATCATGACCGCGGTCATGCGCGAGATCTTCCTGCAGGCGCCGACCCTCAACGAGGAAGCGGCGCTGGCGCTCGGAGCGACGCGCTGGGAGATGATCCGGATGTCCGTCCTGCCGTTCGCCAAGTCCGGCATCGTGTCCGCGATCATGCTCGGCCTCGGACGCGCGCTCGGCGAGACGATGGCGATCGCACTGGTCCTGTCGGTGTCGACGAACATCACCTTCAACCTGATCGGATCGCTCAACCCGTCGACGATCGCGGCGAACATCGCCCTGCAGTTCGCCGAAGCCTCCGGGACGGCGCTGAACGCCCTGGTCGCCTCCGGCTTGATCCTCTTCGTCATCACCCTGGTCATCAACATGCTCGCGCGGTACATCGTCCGCAAGCGAGTCTCCTGACGGGAAAGGTCGCACACCCGATGTCCCTCGCACTCCGTCAGCCCGCCGGCAACGTCTTCGCCAACGGGAAGCTCCACAAGTCCGTCCCGTGGCTGCTCCTCGTCGGCAGCTGGGTCGCCCTCGGCCTGGTGTTCGCCTTGCTCGCCGCCAGCGGCGCCACGAAGGACTTCAACATCGTGGCCGCGGTCTTCCTCGGCACGGTCCTGTTCGACGTCCTCATCGTCGTCCTCTCCCGGATCGTCGAGGGTGGACGAAAGGCCGTGGACCGGCTCATCACCTCGCTCGTCGTCACCGCCTTCGTGATCGCCGTGCTGCCGCTGGTCTCCCTGCTCTACACGGTGCTCGCCAAGGGGCTGGCCCGCTTCGACGCCGAGTACTTCTCGTACTCGATGCGCGGCGTGATCTCCGAGGGTGGCGGCGCGGTCCACGCCCTCATCGGGACGCTCGAGATCACGCTCTTCGCGGCGCTCATCAGCGTCCCGATCGGCCTGCTCACCTCGATCTACCTCGTCGAGTACGGCAAGGGCGTCCTCGCCCGGGGCATCACGTTCTTCGTGGACGTGATGACCGGCATCCCCTCGATCGTCGCCGGTCTGTTCGCCTACTCGCTCTTCGCGCTGATCCTCGGCCCGGGCGCCCGCTTCGGCCTGGTCGGTTCCATCGCCCTCGCGGTGCTGATGATCCCGATCGTCGTGCGGTCCACCGAGGAGGTCCTGAAGATCGTCCCGATGGAACTCCGCGAGGCGTCCTACGCACTCGGCGTCCCGAAGTGGCTGACGATCGTGAAGGTCGTCCTCCCCACCAGCCTCGCCGGCATCACGACGGGCGTCATGCTCTCGATCGCCCGCGTCATCGGTGAGACCGCCCCGCTGCTCGTCACGGCCGGCTTCACGTCGAGCATGAACTACGACCTGTTCGGGGACCCGATGATGACGCTGCCGGTGTTCGCCTACACCCAGTACTCGCAGCAGGGCGCCAACCCGGTGCCGTTCGTCGACCGGGCCTGGACGGCAGCGCTGCTCCTCATCCTCATCGTGATGCTGCTCAACCTGCTGGCCCGCTTCATCACCCGCCTCTTCGCCCCGAAGCTCCCGCGCTAGCGCGGAAGCGATCCCGAGCACCCCTCCACCGACTTCCCGCCCCAGCGGTTCGACCACCCAACCCAGAAGGATCCACGTGTCCAAGCGCATCGAGGTCGACGGCCTCAACGTCTACTACTCGAAGTTCAAGGCCGTCGAGGGCGTCGACATGACGATCGAGCCCCGCACCGTCACCGCCTTCATCGGCCCGTCCGGCTGCGGCAAGTCGACCTTCCTCCGCACCCTCAACCGCATGCACGAGGTCATCCCCGGTGCGTACGTCGAGGGCTCGGTCAAGGTCGACGGTGACGACCTGTACGCCCCCGGCGTCGACCCGGTCATCGTCCGCCGCCAGGTCGGCATGGTCTTCCAGCGCCCGAACCCGTTCCCGACGATGTCGATCAAGGACAACGTGCTGGCCGGGGTCAAGCTCAACAACAAGCGCATCTCGCGGTCCGAGGCCGACGACATCGTCGAGCGCTCGCTCCAGGGTGCGAACCTGTGGAACGAGGTCAAGGACCGCCTCGAGAAGCCCGGCATGGGCCTGTCCGGTGGTCAGCAGCAGCGCCTCTGCATCGCCCGGGCGATCGCGGTGCAGCCGGACGTGCTGCTCATGGACGAGCCGTGCTCCGCGCTCGACCCGATCTCGACCCTCGCCATCGAGGACCTCATCGAGGAGCTGAAGAAGGAGTTCACGATCGTCATCGTGACCCACAACATGCAGCAGGCCTCGCGCGTCAGCGACAAGACCGCGTTCTTCAACATCGCGGGCACCGGTCAGCCGGGCCACCTCATCGAGTTCGACGACACCGCGACGATCTTCTCGAACCCGTCGGTGAAGTCGACCGAGGACTACGTCTCGGGTCGCTTCGGGTGATCGACCGCCGGTCGGTCCGCTGACCATCGGACGGGAGGCCCGGTGCACGTCCGCCACGGACGACACCGGGCCTCCCGTCGTTGCGCGGGACGCCCCGCACGAACGGAAGGCCCCCACCGGTCGGTGGGGGCCTTCCGTTCGTGCAGCCGGGACCGCGCGGGTCAGGCCTCGGAGGTGGGGACGGCCACGACGGGCTCGGATGTCGGCTGGTCCGACCCACCCGTCGGCTCGACCGTGATGCCGATCACGTCACCGGCACCCATCGTGCCGTGCAGGACCGCGGAGCGGACCCCACCGTCGACGTCGTTCATGAGCCCGGCGGCCGTGATGGTGCCGCCCGACTCCTCCGGGCTGATGTACCAGAGCTCGTACGTCTTGTCCTGGGGCGCCGCCTCGACGCCGTCGAGGATCACCGCGGAGCGACCGAGTTGACCGGACCACACGACGGTGGCCGTACCGCCGCCCTTGACCTTCGCGGTGCTGCGCTGGAAGTCCGGCGAAGCGTAGATCTGGTCGAGCCCCGTGGCGGCCTGCGTGGTCGCCGGGGTGTTGCTGCCGTCGTCGAGGGCGGTGCCGACGCCCAGCCCGACACCGAGGAAGACGACCGCGCCGGCGGCAGCGACGCTGAGCATCGCGGCGGGGCGCTGGAACCAGCGGGCGCGGGCGGTGGATGCGGCGCGACCAGAGTCGGAGGCGACGTCCGTGACGGGCGCGGGCCGGGCCTCCTGGACGGGTTCCGGACTCGCCTGCTCCGTGCCGTCGAGGGCGGGCAGCTGCGGGGTCGTGGCGATCTTCGCCATGAGCGCGCTCTTGAGCGAAGCGGACGGCTCGACCGGCGGCACCGCGTACGCGAGGGCCAGAGCGGTCTCACGCAGTGAGTCGGCCTCGACGCGGAGCTCGGAGGAGCCCTGCAGTGCCCGCTCGACCGCGGCACGTTCGTCGTCGTCGAGGGCGTCGAGCGCGTGCGAGCCGGTCATCAGCTCGGGGTCGTCGTGCTTGCTGGTCATGATGTCACCCCCATCTCGTCACGGAGTCGGATCATCCCGTCGCGGAGACGGGTCTTGACGGTGCCGATCGGCACCCCGAGCTTCTCAGCCATCTCGCTGTGCGAGAACCCGCCGTAGTAGGCGAGCTGCACGGCTTGGCGCTGGAACTCGGTGAGTCGGGACAGCGCCCGGCTGACGCGCTCGTGCTCGAGTCGGATCTCGACCGACTCGGAGACGGAGTCGAAGTCCGTCTCGAAGTCGCGGATGCCGATCTTGGTGTCGCGATCGCGGGAGGACTGCGATGCCCGCACCCGGTCGACCGCTCGCCGGTGCGCCATGGTGAGCACCCAGCTCGCGGCGCTGCCGCGGGCCTGGTCGAAGCGCGTCGCCTGCTGCCAGACCTCGAGGAAGACCTCCTGCGTGACCTCTTCCGACTGCGCACGGTCCTTGAGGAGCCGTGTCACGAGTCCGAGGACCCGCCCCGACAGCTCGTCGTACAGGTCGGAGAACGCAGCCTGGTCGCCGGTCGCGACCCGACTGAGCAGGTCGTCCGCCGACACCGGTTCCGGCGCCGCGGGAGTCCAACCATCCATGTCGCCTTCCACGAGAGTGAGCATTGCAGGTTTTCCTCCTCCCCGTGTGTACGGCGTCCTCCGCGCGCACTGGACAGAGCGCTCGGCGACGGCGATCGCGGTGGTCATCAGCTGGGTCCCGTTCGGATCGGGTCGCGGCAGCGGTCGCTGCGCGGGTGGTGCGGTGCCTGTGGCGAGGCCCCGTGCGACCCACAGGGAATTGACCCGGGAGCGGGCCCGGGTCGCACGGGGACCTCGTGCGACCGTCGTACGACGGTCACGCTGATGATTCGGCACCCTCGCGCTGTCGGATTGGGTGAGGATCGCTTCGGGTTCGCTCGGCGGGGGCGGGTGCACCCGTCGGCCGTTGCCCGGGCGCCGTGTCGCGGGCGGCACGGGCCGGGGCGGAACGAACCGGGGCGCGCCCGGTGCCGGATCTGTCCACCGAGAGTGAACACCTGGGCGCACACCCGGAGGTGTCTCGTACAATTGAACTCGCCGGGCCGCAGCAAGCCCCGGGCTCCAATATTCGCCGCTCCGAGCGGCCTCGCGCCGAGAGGCGCTTCTGCGGCCCGGTCTTCTCATGTCCGGAAGTGGATCCGGTCGCGTGGCGGCTGCGCGCCCGTGCTGCACGCCCGGCGGTCAGGTCCGCCCGTGCGGTCCTTCGCCGTTGCCGCCCGTGGCGTCCGGGCCTCCGGGCGTGCGGATCAGTCCAGGCTGTCGCGCCGCCAGAGCGCCGCCGCGGCGGACAGGTCCTCGGCGAGTTCGGCGAGTCGGTACGCCCGGGTCGTCAGGGCCGACGCCCGCTCCGCCGCCGTCAGGTCCGCGTCGTCCGCCACCGACGTCGCCCCCGCCGCGGTGAGCCGGGCGAACGCTGCGCCGCGCTCCAGCGCCACCGCGAAGTCCCCCGTGTAGAGGCCGTGCAGGATCCGGTCGGACAGGGTGAGGATCTCGGCCGGTCCCGTCGGTTCCTCCGCGCCCGCGACGGCCTGGTCGATCGTGCCGATGAGCTGCGTGCCCCGCTCGAAGAGGTACGCGATCTCCTCCGGGTTCTGCCGGATGACCGTCCGCACCAGGTAGATGCGCCACAGGGCTCCCGGCAGGGTGTGCGCTCCGACGCGGGCCCAGAGCTCCGCGATCGCGTCGATGCCGTGCACGTCGGTGTAGGTGACCAACCGCTCCACGACCGCCGGATCCGGGTCCTCCCGCACACGGTGCAGCAGTGCGTTCGCCGTGTCATGGGCGACGCGGTTCACCAGCGCCGGGTCCTCACCGCCCTGGATGGCGGCGAACTCGGCATCGGTGAACTGGACAGGACGGTGGTGTTCGCGAGGCACCGCGACAGTGTAGGCGCTGCTCTCCCGATACCCTTGTCGACGAGGGCCTCTAGCTCAGTTGGTAGAGCACCGGACTTTTAATCCGAGGGTCGTGGGTTCGAGCCCCACGGGGCCCACTTCCTCATACAAGATGACGGGTTTTCGGATTCAGTGCTGACCTTCGTAGGATCAGTCCATGCGCGATCGCCCAGCGGGCCGGATCGGTTCGCTCGACGGCCTGCGTGGTGTCGCTGCGGCCGTCGTCCTGGTCCACCACTCCCTGTTGACGATCCCGTCGTTCGCGAACGGGAACCTCCACCTCCCCGTGCCGGAGAGCCGCTCGTGGCTCGTGTACACGCCACTCCACCTGTTCTGGGCCGGAGGCGAGGCGGTCTTCGTCTTCTTCGTGTTGAGCGGTTTCGTGCTCACGCTCCCGGCGCTGCGCCGCACGCAGGACTGGGTGGCGTACTTCCCCGCGCGCCTGGTGAGGCTCTACGTGCCCGTCGTTGCGTCGGTGGCCGTCGCGCTCGTCCTCTTCCTGCTCGTCCCACGCACTCCGGACGCGGGCGAGTCCGCGTGGGTCGCCCGCCATGCGCAGTCGCTCAGTCTCGAAGGGCTCGTCGGTGACCTGACGCTGCTCGCCCCCACCCGGATGAACAGCCCGCTCTGGTCGCTCACCTGGGAGGTGGGATTCTCACTCCTCCTGCCGCTGTTCGTCTCGATCGCCGCCGTCACGCGTCGGTACTGGTGGATCACCGCGATCATCGCCGCGCTCCTGTCGACCGCTGGCCATCCGCTCCGCGTGCAGTGGCTCACGTACCTGTCGATGTTCCTGGTCGGGTCGGCCCTCGCCGCCGGCTGGGAGCGGATCCCGCAGGTCCGGCGTCCGCTCGGCTGGTTGCTCTTCCTCGCGAGCCTGCTCGGCCTCACCTGTGCGTGGTGGTACCCGCGGGAGGCACCCGGTGCGGTCTTCGGGTCGACGGTGATCCTGCTCTCGGCCGCCGTGTTGGTCGTGCTGGCCGGCAAGTGGCTGCCTGCGGAGCGGGTGTTGCTCGGCTCGCTCCCGCGGACGCTCGGACGCATCTCCTTCAGCCTCTACCTCATCCACGAACCGATCGCGGTCAGCATCGCGGAGCTGGTCCCGGTCGAGTACCCGTGGATCACACCGATCCTGACGATCCCGCTCGCGCTCGTCGCGGCGGTGTTCTTCGCTCGGTTCGTCGAGCTCCCCGCCCATCGGCTCGCCAAGAGGGTGTCCCGCCGGATCTCCGGTCCCGACCGGACGCGGCGGGGGCGGCGAGCCGCCGAGGTGACCGGCTAGGACCGACACCTCCCCGGTCAGTTCCGTTCCGTAAGATCCAGACGTGTCCAGGCGAAGCAACGGTGACGTGGTCGTCGACGCCACTGCAGGCGCTGGGCGCAGCCGACGGCGGACCATCCCACTGGTGTTGACCGCGCTCGGCGTCGTCGCGTTCCTCGTGCTGGTGCCGTCCAACTCAGAGGCCTGTCTGCCGGTGGAGACGCCCGCCACCGAGCAGGCTCAGCGGGCGGTGGCGCCGGGTTCCCGCGTCCTGGTCATCGGCGACTCGTACACGGCTGGGCGCGGGTCCTCCGACGGGCGGACCGGATGGGCGCAGATGCTGTCGGCCCGCAACGGCTGGGACAGCACGCTCGACGGACGACCCGGCACCGGGTACGCCAACCCGGGCGCATCGGGCTCCGAGCAGAACACCTACCTGCCACGGGTCATCGCCCACGCCGACGAGGACCCGGACCTGGTGATCGTGCAGGGCAGCCAGAACGACTGGACGGTGGGTGAGACCGCGCTCCGCCGACGTGTCGAGCAGACGCTCCGTCAGGCCGTGCGTCAGTGGCCACGGGCGTTGGTCGTCGCCATCGGTCCGTCGGCACCGCAGCCACGTGCCGCGACCACCGGCACGATCGACGCTGCGGTCGGTGCCGGTGCGGGATCGGTCGGTGTGCCCTACATCGATGCCGACGAGGAACAGTGGTTCACGTCGGTCAACAGCCACGAGTACGCGGCCGCCGACGGCGAACACCTCGACGACGACGGACACCGGTACCTCGCACGTCGGATCGACGCCGCGCTCCGTGCGCTCGGGACGACCGCCCCGGACTGCCGCGCCCGGTGACCACGGCCGACCAGACGGCGACACGACGACCGTCCCGGGGGCGTGGACCGAGGTCGCCGGACCCCGCCCGGCGCTACGCCGAGCGGACAGGACTCTCGTTGTGGGGGTACCCCGACGCCTCCGCCATGTGATGTGGTGCTGACATGCCCAGCCCCACCATGGACTCCGCACAGCACGACGACGTCTCCACCCGCCTGCAGATCGTCGATGCGATGATCCGCGTGCTCCACGAACTGCCCCTGCACGAGGTCACCCCCGCTCGCGTCGCCGACGAGGCGACCATGAGCGTCGAGTCGATGACCGTCTCGTTCCCGAGTTGGGACGGCCTCCTCCTCGCGAGCATCGACCGATGGAACGACCAGCGCACGACGCCCCTCATGCCGATCGCCGCGGACTTCGGCACCATCCGGTTCCTCCGCGCCATCGTCATGAAGAACATCGAGGACCCGTCGCTCATGCGGTTCCTCACCGCGACGCTGAACATCGCCGCAGCCCCGAAGCACCCGCTCGCACCGATGCTCCACAGCCGCTGGCGTCGTTTCCACGGCTTCGTGCAGCAGTCGCTCGTGCAGGACATCGCGGCCGGCCGTGAACCGCACACCATGGAGCCTGCCCGCGGCGCCGAGCAGTTGCTCGCCACGTACGAGGGCCTGCAGCTGCAGTCGATGGTCCGCCCGGAGATGGACCTGCTCGAGTCGTTCGACCGTGCCGTCACGCGCCTGCGCGAGGGCTGGTCCCGCGCCTACGTCCCGCCGGTGTGGGACCTCACCCGAGCGAGCTGACCCCGGGGTACAAGTCACCCCCAGGTGTTCCTTGGCCACTGCTCTGTCCACATCAGTGGCCCGCTCAGCAGTCTGTTGGATTCGCCCGGATATGGTCGTTCCTGGTTCCGCTCACCGCGGGACGCCAGCACTGAACGAACCACACCGAACGGGGTACATCGTGATCGAGCCCATCGACGCCACGCAGACCAGCTCCACCGGTGACGCGCGCCGCCTCGTGGAGCTCGCCGCCGCCACCGGGACGACCATGAGCGACGAGCTCCTGCTCGACACCCTCCGCCGCAACGCCAAGGTCAGCATCCGGCACATCCGCAATGACTTCGCAGAAGTCGCGACCGGCACTGCCGTGCTCGGGTACGTCTGCCGTCAGCGCAAGGACTTCCTGGCGCTGCGTGGTGACGATCCCGCGTGGGCGCAGGAGATCGGTCGCTACCCGAGCGAGTCCCTGGCGGTCGAAGCCCTGCGGATGCGCCGGGCCTGACCCGGCCGCCGGGCCTGACCCGGCCACGCCTGAGACCGGCGACCGGCGACCGGTGTCACCAGTCACCGCCAGCGCCAGCGCCACCACCGGAGAGACCGGGTCGACTCAGGCGTGGAGCGGGTCAGGACCAGACGCGCCGGATCCCCCACGAGCCGGTCCAGGTCTCGTCGGCATCGAGCCACCGGAGGCCCTCGCCGGAGTTGAGCGCGTCCGCGGGCGCGGTCATCGGTTCCACCGCCACCGCGAGCCCCTTCCCGTCGCCGCGGGGGAACTCGCGGGAGGTGAAGACCTGCACGTACGGGAACGACCCGTCCTGCCACAACTCGACGCCGTCCCCCTCGGGGCCGTGCAGTGACGTCCGCCGGATGCCGGCTTCGTCCGGCTGCACGTCGGTGTAGGCGGTGTCGAGGTCCGAGTCCCCGGCCCGGCGCCCCTGACGGAGGTCGACGTCCGTGCCCTCGACCGGCCGGGTGCCGTTCGGGATCTTCCGCTCGTCCACGGTGAACGCGGTCGCCGCGTCGAGCTGGACGACCAGGTCCTCCGGCGGGGTGTCGCCCGCACGCAGGTAGGGGTGCGCCCCGACCGCGAACGGCGCCGGGCGACCCGACCGGTTCGTGATGGTGTGGGTGATCCGGATGCCGTCCTCGACGAGTTCGTGGTGCACGCGGGTCTCGAGGGTGAACGGCCAGCCGTGCTGCGGGTGGATCGTGGCCTGCTGCGCGATCGACGACTCGGTCTGGTCCACCACCCGGTACGGCGCGAAGCGGAGCAACCCGTGCGAGGCGTTGCCGTACTTCGGCTCCGAGATGTCGAGCTGCTGCGCCTTCCCGTCGAGCTGCCACACACCACCGGCCACGCGGTTCGGCCACGGCACGAGCACGATGCCGTTCGCACCTGCGGGCGCCTCGCTCGCCGGGAACGGCTCGGTCAGGTCGAAGCCCGCGACCCGGAGTTCGCGGATGCCGGCGGCCACCTCGGTGACGACGGCCTCGACGACACCGTCGGGTCCGGCGTACCGCAGGTGGTACTGGCCGCCGGTGGGTGCCGCTGCGCTGGCCGCTGTGCTCATGGTGTCTGCTTCCTCTCCGATGCGCGGGTCGTGCCCGCTGGTGCATCCGCGACGACGACGTGGACCCCGGCGGCCCGGATCGGGTCGACCGCGTCCGCGCTGACGCCCGCGGTGACGACGACGTCGACGTCCTCCAGCGTGCTCACCACGCCGATGTCGGCCCGGCCGAACTTCGACCCGTCCGCGACCACGACGGTACGCCTGCCCGCCGCTGCGAGGACCCGCTTCGCCTCGGTCTCGGGCAGGTTCACGTTGGTCAGGCCGTGCTCGACGTCGAGTCCCGTCCCGCCCAGGAACACCAGGTCCGCCGACAGCATCGGCAGCACGGTCGCGTTGAACGGTGCGACGAGCGAGTGCTGGAGCGGGCGCAGTGTCCCGCCGGTGACGACGACGGTGACGCGCGGCACCGCCCGTTCGAGCGCGAGTGCGGTGGTGAGTGAGTTCGTGACGACGGTGACGTCGACCAGGTCCTCGCGGGCGACGAGCGCCTCGGCGACGGCCGCTGGCGTGGTGCCGACGTCGATGACGATGCACTGCCCGGAGCGGACGAGGTCCGCCGCGGCCCGGCCGATCGCGGCCTTGGCGGTGCTGTTCTCGACGGCGGTCTCCTCGAGCGGGCGCTCGCGCGACCCGGCCCCGAGGCGGACGGCACCACCGTGCACCCGTCGGATCCGGGCCTCCCGGTCCAGGGCGGCCAGGTCCTGGCGGACCGTCACCTCGCTCGTGCCGACGGCCGCGGCCAGTGCTGCGGTCCGGACCATGCCGGGGGCGCCGTCCAGGAGCGCGACGATGCGGTCCTGGCGCAGCAGCGCTGGCAGGACGGAAGGCTCGTCAGACGTCACACCACGAGTTTCGTCTGCTTCCACTTGCTTTCGCAACCCTTCGACTCGGAGTACAGTGAAGCGGTGATCACGAAACGTGCGACGACGCTCGCGGACGGCCGCGACCTCTTCTACTTCGACGATGCGGATTCCACCCTCCCCGCCGAGCGGAGCATCGACCAGCGCGTCCTCGACCCCCGTCCCGAGACAGCGCGGATGCGCCAGGACGTCCTGACGGGCGAGTGGGTGTCCATCGCCGCCGCCCGGCAGAACCGGGTCTTCCTGCCGCCCGCCGACCAGGACCCGCTTGCGCCGCAGACCGCCGCGAACCCGTCCGAGATCCCGAGCCGCTACGACGTCGCCGTTTTCGAGAACCGTTCGCCGTCGTTCGGTCCGGTGCTCGAGGCCGACGACGCCCCGTCCTCGCTCGAGTCCCTGTCCGAGGTCGGCCTGAACCGGGAGCTCCGGAGCGTCGGGCGCTGCGAGGTCGTCTGCTTCTCCCCCGAGACGAGCGGCTCCTTCGCGTCGATCTCCGGATCGCGCGCCCGCACGGTGGTCGAGGCGTGGGCGGACCGCACCGCGGCACTCTCCGCGATGCCCGGGATCCAGCAGGTGTTCCCGTTCGAGAACCGCGGTGAGGCCATCGGCGTCACACTGCACCACCCGCACGGGCAGATCTACGCCTACCCGTACATCACCCCGCGCACCCAGCGGTTGCTCGCGTCGATCGAGCGCTTCGGGCCGGACCTGTTCGAGCAGCACCTCGCGAACGAGCGGGCGTCGGACCGGGTGGTCCTCGCCGGCGAGCACTTCACCGCCTTCGTGCCGTTCGCCGCGCGCTGGCCGATCGAGATCCACATGCTCCCGCACCGCCACGTGCCGGACTTCGCCGGGCTCACCGACGCCGAGAAGGACGAACTTGCACACATGCACCTGCGGCTCACCCGCGGCCTCGACGCGCTCTACGGCGACCCGACGCCCTACATCGCCGCCTGGCACCAGGCGCCGGTGCACACCGCGCGCGACACCGTCCGGCTGATGCTGCAGATCACCTCGCCGCGACGGGCGGCGGACAAGTTGAAGTTCCTGGCCGGCAGTGAGGCCGCGATGGGCGCCTGGATCGGGGACCTCGTGCCCGAGAAGGCGGCCGAGTTCATCCGAGGAGGGATCGAACGAGCATGACGTTCCAACAGGTGTTCGGGTACGAGCCGACGGTGCGGTACTCCGCGCCCGGCCGAGTGAACCTGATCGGTGAGCACACCGACTACAACGACGGGTACGTGCTGCCCTTCGCGATCGACCGCCGGACCACGGCGGACATCGCCCGGCGCGAGGACCGCGTCATCCGCGTGGCCTCGGCGTTCGACCAGGAGGGCGGCGCCGTCTCGCTGTCCCTCGATGACCTCGCTCCCGACGCCATGGACGGCTGGTCGGCGTACGTCTTCGGCATCGCCTGGGCGTTGCGTGAGCAGGCCGGTGCGGACCTGTCGGACAAGACCGGCTTCGACGTCTTCATCGACTCGGACGTCCCGGTCGGCGCGGGCCTGTCCTCGAGCGCGGCGATCGAGTGTGGTGTCGCGCTCGCGTTCGACGACCTGTGGGAGCTCGGGCTCGACCGCAAGACGCTGGCCCGCGTCGGCCAGTACTCCGAGAACCACGCCGTCGGCGCCCCGACCGGGATCATGGACCAGTCCGCGTCACTCCTCGGCGAGCAGGACGCGGTCGTCTTCCTCGACTGCCGCACGCTCGACACCGCCGTCGTCGACCTGGCGCTCGAGGCGAACGGGCTCGAGGTCCTCGTCATCGACACGCGCGTCGAGCACGCCCACGCGACCGGTGGGTACAAGGCCCGCCGTGACTCGTGCGAGCGGGGGGCCGAGGTGCTCGGTGTGCCCGCGCTCCGTGACGTGTCGGTCGCGGACCTGCCACGCGCGCAGGAGCTGCTCGACGACGAGACGTTCCGCCGCGTCCGGCACATCGTGACCGAGGACCAGCGCGTCCTCGACACCGTGCGCACGCTCCGTGAGCAGGGTCCGCGTGCGATCGGTGACCTGCTCGTCGCCTCGCACGCGTCGATGCGCGACGACTTCGAGATCTCGGTGCCGGAGCTCGACCTGGCGGTCGAGACCGCGATGGCGCACGGTGCTGTCGGTGCGCGCATGACCGGTGGCGGCTTCGGCGGTGCCGCGATCGCGCTGGTCGACCGGGAGGCGCGTAGCGCGATCACCGACGCGGTCACGTCCGCCTTCGCGGCGGCCCGGTACCGCGAGCCGACCGTCTTCACGGTGCACGCCGCGCAGGGCGCCCGGCGCGACTGACGCGCAGCCCGGCAAGCCGGGCACGCCGAGCCCGAGCAGGGCGACTCGGACGCGCGCGGTCAGCCCTCGTGGCTCGGGTACTCCACCGTGCTCGACACGTCGCCGAGCATGAACGGGTGCAGGACCCCGTGGTCCACCGCCCAGAACGCCCACTCGTACTGCACGAGGAACAACACCCACACCAGGACCGTCACCCCGACGACGCCCGCGAGTCCGAGTGCGATCACGCGGTCCTGGTCCCAGCGCCGAGCACCTCTGCGTGCGACCCCGACGAGGAACCCCGCGAGGGCGGAGCCGACCGTGAGCAGGGTCCACCCGAGCCACGGACGCGCCTGGAACGCCACCGAGCCGAGTGACACGGCGTCCGTGCTGCCGGGCAGGGGCGGCTCCGCCGACCAGTTCTGCGCGAGCACCTGCAGGAACAGGCAGATCAGCGTGATCCAGACGAGCTTGCGGCTGTCGCGGGTGAACAGTGACTCCCCGGTGGCCCCACGCACGGACCTCACCGCGTCTCGTGTCCCGTCGTCACGGTGACGCCACCCCACGGGAAGCCGTGTGGTTCGAGGACCTGCCGGTTGATCTGGTCCATCACGACGTGGCCCTGCCACACCGTGTAGACGAGCGTCCCGACGACCGCGCAGACGACGACCGCCGCGTACGCACCCCACCGGACGAGTTCGCCGAGCCCGGGGCGCCCGTACCGTGCGAGCGTCGGCGGCGCGACGATCCCGACGACGACCACGAGCAGCAGGACCGCGAGGGCAGCCGGCGCCGGGTGCCCGACGACGTCCACGGTCGGCGGAGCTGCGGTCACGGGGTTGCCGGCGCCGTCGATCCAGTTGCCGGCTGCGTCCGTCCCGCCGTGACCGGCAGAGGCGCTCCAGAGGGTGGTCTGCGACGTCAGCACGGCGACGATGCCGATCAGCACGAGCCCCCGGGCGCGCGGCCGGAACCGGCGCCCTCCGGGCACCGTCACCGGAGCGGTCAGGACCGACTGCGTCTCCCCCATGGGGTGACCGTAGCACCGCGGGAGGCGCGTGGCTGCGGTGATCCGCGCCTCCAGTCCGGGTGACGGGACACGCTCGCTTCCGCCGACCAGCCCGGCGGGAGACGCGCCGCGGCGCTCAGCGCAGGTGGCGCTCCGCGGCCTCGACCACGTTCTTCATGAGCATCGCCCGGGTCATCGGGCCGACACCGCCCGGCGTGGGCGACAGGAAGCCGGCGACCTGCGCGACCGACGGGTCGACGTCGCCGCGGAGCTTCGCCTTCCCGGTGGTCTCGTCGATGATGCGGCTGATGCCCACGTCGATCACCGCCGCACCGGGCTTGACCCAGTCCGGCTGCACGAGCCCGGCGACGCCGGCGGCCGCGACGACGATGTCGGCGCGACGGCACTCGGCGGCGACGTCCTCGGTGAGCGAGTGCGTCAGCGTGGCCGTCGCCTCGAGGCGGGTGAGCAGCAGGCCGAGCGGACGCCCGACCGTCAGGCCCTGCCCGATGATCGTGACGTGCTTGCCGCGGATCGGGACCTCGTACGCCTCGAGCATCGCGACGATGCCCCGCGGGGTGCACGGCAGCGGGGCGTCGATCGTGCCGGCACCGCCCGGCACGGCGAGCACGAGTTCACCGAGGTTCGTCGGGTGCAGGCCGTCAGCGTCCTTCGCCGGGTTCATGAGCTCGAGCATCGGGATCGGGTCGATGCCCTGCGGCAACGGGAGTTGCACGATGAACGCGGTGACCCGGGGGTCGTCGTTCATCTGCAGGATCGCGCCCCGGATGTCCGCAGCGCTGGCGGTCTCCGGCAGGTCGATGCGGACCGAGTCGAGCCCGATCTGCGCCGAGTCCTTGTGCTTGCCGGCGACGTACGACACCGAGCCCGGGTTCTGGCCGACCATGATCGTGCCGAGCCCGGGGCGGAACCCGTGGTCGTGCAGGCGGTCGATGCGGACCTTCAGGTCGTCGAGCGTGCGGGCGGCGAGGGCGGTGCCGTCGATGCGGACGGCACTGCCCTCGCCGGCCCAGCGCTCGCGGGGAAGCGCGTCGCTCACGCGTAGAGCGGGAACGCGTCGGTGAGGGCCTTCACCCGGGCCGAGAGCGCCGCGACGTCGGGGTTCGGCATGAGCGTCAGCGCGATGATGTCCGCGACCTCGGTGAACTCCGCGTCCCCGAAGCCGCGGGTCGCGAGCGCCGACGTGCCGATGCGGACGCCCGAGGTCACCATCGGCGGGCGCGGGTCGAACGGCACGCTGTTGCGGTTCACGGTGATGCCGACCTCGTGCAGGAGGTCCTCGGCCTGCTTGCCGTCGACCTCGGACTCGCGGAGGTCCACGAGCACCAGGTGCACGTCGGTGCCGCCGGTGAGGACGTCGATGCCGGCGGCCTTCGCGTCGGGCTGGGTGAGGCGCGACGCGAGGGCCTTCGCCCCGCGGAGCGTGCGCTCCTGGCGGTCCTTGAACTCGGGCGTCGCGGCGAGCAGGAACGCGGTGGCCTTGGCGGCGATCACGTGCATGAGCGGGCCGCCCTGCTGCCCGGGGAACACGGCCGAGTTGAGCTTCTTGAAGAGCGACTCGTCGTTGGACAGGATGATGCCCGAGCGGGGACCGGCGAGCGTCTTGTGCACCGTCGAGGAGACGACGTGGGCGTGCGGGAGGGGCGACGGGTGCAGGCCCGCGGCGACGAGCCCGGCGAAGTGCGCCATGTCCACCCAGAGCGTCGCGCCGACCTCGTCCGCGATCTCACGGAACTTCGCGAAGTCGAGCTGTCGGGGGTACGCCGACCAGCCGGCGATGAGGACCTTCGGCTGGTGCTCGATCGCCTTCGCGCGGATGTCGTCGTAGTCGACCTCGAACGTCTCCGGGTCGACGCCGTAGGACACGGCGTTGTAGATCCGGCCGGAGAAGTTGAGCTTCATGCCGTGGGTCAGGTGGCCGCCGTGGGCGAGCTCGAGGCCCAGGATGGTGTCACCGGCGGAGGCGATGGCGTGCAGGACCGCGGCGTTCGCGCTGGCGCCGGAGTGCGGCTGCACGTTCGCGTACGCGGCGCCGAAGAGGGCCTTCGCACGGTCGATGGCGAGCTGCTCGGCGACGTCGACGAACTCGCAGCCGCCGTAGTAGCGCTTGCCCGGGTAACCCTCGGCGTACTTGTTCGTGAGCACCGAGCCCTGCGACTCGAGGACCGCGCGCGGCACGAAGTTCTCCGACGCGATCATCTCGAGGGTGTCGCGCTGACGGCCGAGCTCCTGCTGGAGGACGGCCGCGATCTCCGGGTCGACCTCGGCGAGCGGGGCGTTGAAGGTGGTCCGGGCTGCGTCGGCGGACGCGGCGACGGGGGTGAGATCGGTGATGGACACGGGACTCCTCGTTGTCTGGCCGCGCCGAGCGACGCGACACCGCCGTGCAGGGACGCACGACGGGGTGGACGGGTGGGCGCGGCCCAGGCGTACGGCTGCGCTCCGTGTCAGGTGTCGCTCCCCGATGGTGACCCATCCAACGCCAGTCGCGACCGTTCGATCGTACCGAGGCCACCGGTTCGTGTCACCCTTGTCTGCATGACCATGCTGAGTCCGGACGTCGACGAGCGCACCTCGGTGCGGGCCGACGTCCCGTGGACCACGGTGGTGTGGGACGACCCGGTGAACCTGATGTCGTACGTCACCTACGTCTTCGAGTCGTACTTCGGGTTCCCCCGGGCGAAGGCCGAGCGCCTCATGCACCAGGTCGACTCCGACGGTCGGGCGGTCGTCGCGACCGGGCACCGCGAGGAGATGGAGCGCCACGTGGAGGCCATGCACGGGTACGGCCTGCAGGCGACCGTCGACCGGGCCCCGGCCGCGTGATCCCCTTCGTCCGTCGCGCCGACGGGGTGCACCTCGGTCTGGCCTCCGGCGAGCGCGCCGTCCTCACCTCGCTGGTCGAGCAGCTGCGCCAGGTCCTCGACCACGACCTGGTGACAGACCCGGTGGCGGCCCGGATGTTCCCGGACGCGTACCCGGAGGACGACGAGGCGAGCGCCGAGTTCCGCCGCTACACGCAGGATGACCTGCGGACGGCGAAGTCGTCGAACGCGACCGTGGTCCACGAGTGGCTCACCGGCACGCGGGAGGGCGCGCTGACCCGCGCGGACGAGCAGGCCTGGCTCCGGTCGCTGACCGACCTGCGGCTCACCATCGCGGACCGCCTGGGCATCGTCGATCGCGAGACGGCCGACAACGGGCTGGACGGCGACGACGGCAGCGTCGGCCTGCGGGACGTCTACGACTGGCTCGGGTACGTGCAGGAGCACCTCGTCGTCACGATCTCGTCCCGCTGACGACCGGGAGGCCCGTCACACCGCCGCCACGTGCCTCCCGTCCCGCGCGGACGCGCTCACGCCCCCGGTACCCTGATCCGGTGACGACCCCGACGCCCGAGACCCCCACGCACTGGACCCTCACGCTGGTCTGCGACGACCAGCCCGGCATCGTGCACGCCGTCTCCGGAGCCGTCGTCGCCGCCGAGGGCAACATCACCGAGTCGCAGCAGTTCTCCAGCGCCGACACGGACACGTTCTTCATGCGCCTGCAGGTGATGGCCCCGGTCGACCGCCAGACGTTCCAGGAGGCCCTGGCACCGGTCGTCGAGCGCTACGGCATGCGGGTGCAGCTCGACGTGGTCGGCCGGCCGATGCGCACCCTCGTCCTCGTGTCCAAGGCCGGACACTGCCTCAACGACCTGCTGTACCGGCAGCGCGGCGGGCAGCTCCCGATCGACGTGCCGCTCGTGCTGTCGAACCACACCGACCTCGCCGAGCTGGCGTCGTTCTACTCGGTGCCGTTCGAGCACCGCCCGGTCACCGACGCCGAGTCGAAGGCCGCGATGGAGCGCCGGATCCTCGAGGCGGTCGAGGAGCACGACATCGAGCTCGTCGTCCTCGCCCGGTACATGCAGATCCTCTCCCCCGAGCTCTGCGCCGCCCTGGCCGGGCGCGCGGTGAACATCCACCACTCGTTCCTGCCCGGCTTCAAGGGCGCCAACCCGTACCGGCAGGCGCACGCCCGCGGGGTGAAGCTCATCGGGGCCACGGCGCACTTCGTCACGAGCGACCTGGACGAGGGCCCGATCATCGAGCAGAACGTCGTGCGGGTCGACCACACCAAGGAACCGGCCGAGCTCGTGTCGATCGGACAGGACGAGGAGTCCCGCACCCTCACCCAGGCCGTCCGGTGGATCGCCGAGGACCGCGTGCTCCTCGACGGCGCCCGGACGATCATCTTCAAGTAGGTCAGACGATGCGCGACGCACCCCGCAGTCCGGTCGACCCCGGCGACGACCACGTGCCGGCGACGCCGGCGGCCCCGCGGCGACGGGTCGACACCTGGAGCGTCCTCCGCGTCGTGGTCCGCGCCTTCGGCCTGCTCTCCCTGGCGTACTGGGGCTACCTGGCGTGGCCGTACCCGTTCCCGGCGGTGTTCTTCATCGTCGGCGCCCCGCTCTTCGCGGCCGTCGTCTGGTACCTCTTCCGTTCGCCGCGCTCCCCGATCGAGACCGACGTGGTCGGCAAGTCCGTCGTCGAGACCGCCCTGGTCGTCGCCGCGGGCGCGACCTGGGTCTCGCTCGGGCACCCGCTCGTCGGACTCGTGTTCGTCGTGGTCGCCGCCGTGAGCGGCGTCGTCGCGTTCCGCAGGGAGACCGCATGAGCACCACGGGCCTCCAGGACCGCGATCGCGCCTCCGGCCTGGAGGCCCGCACCACCCTGGTCCGGGCCGCCCGCCTGGTCGACGTGGCCGGGTCCGTCGCGGACGGGTGGGTGCTCGTCGGCGGCGACACGATCCTCCAGGTCGGGTCCGGGGCAGCACCCGCGGCGGACGAGGTCGTCGACCTCGGCGACGCGACCCTGACGCCCGGCTCCATCGACCTGCACGGACACGGCGGCGCGACCGAGGCGTACGAGGACGACTCCTTCGCCCAGGCCCTGGCCATGCACCGGGCGCACGGCACGACCCGGTCGGTGCTGTCGCTCGTCGCGAACCCCGTCCCCGCACTCGTCGCATCGCTGGCGCAGGTGCGTGCCGTCATGGCGACGGACCCGCTCGTGCTCGGCGTCCACCTGGAGGGGCCGTTCCTCTCGCCGCACAACAAGGGCGCCCACAACGAGGACCACCTCATCGCACCGACCCCGGCCGACGTCGACACCCTGCTCGAGGCCGGCGAGGGCGTCCTCCGACAGATCACCATCGCGCCCGAACTGCCCGGGGCGCTCGACGCCGTCCGTCGGTTCGCCGCCGCTGGTGTGACCGTCGCCGTCGGGCACACCGTCGGGACGGTCGACCAGACGCGGGCCGCGTTCGATGCCGGCGCGACCGTCCTGACGCACGCGTTCAACGCCATGCCCGGCCTGCACCACCGAGCGCCCGGGCCGATCGGGGCGGCGGTGTCGGACGACCGGGTCACGCTCGAGCTCATCCTGGACGCGGTCCACGTGCACCCGCTCGTGGCCGAGACGCTGTTCCGCGCTGCCCCGGGTCGGGTCGCACTCATCACCGACGCGATGGGGGCCGCGGGAGCTGCCGACGGCGACTACCGCCTCGGGTCGCTCGACGTCACCGTGACGGACGGGGTCGCGCGCGTCGCCGGGACGGACACCATCGCCGGGTCGACCCTGACGCAGGACGTCGCACTCCGGAACGCCGTGACCCTCGCCGGGCGGTCGCTGCCCCAGGCCGTGGCGGCGCTCACGAGCATCCCGGCCGCGGCGCTCAGGCTCGGGGACCGCCTCGGTCGCCTCGCTCCGGGCTCCGCGGCGGACCTCGTGGCGCTGTCGCCGGCGCTCGAGGTGCGGCGGGTGTGGGGCGGCGGACGCGAGCTGCGCTGACGGCTGGCGGCTGGCGGCTGGCGGCTGGCGGCTGGCGCGGACGCTACCGCCGCGCCGCGGTCCTCGCCGTCATGCCCACGGAGAGCAGCGGAAGAGCTCGTGCCGTCGCGGACCCCGGTTCGACCCCGTAGACGACGAGATGCAGGCCCGGCGCGCCCTGGACGGCGAAGGAGTGCGCGTCGAACTCCAACCGTCCGACCTCGTCGTGCAGGAACTGCTTGACGGTCGCCGTCTTGCGCTGGACGCGCTGCGCTCGCCACCGCTCCTCGAACTCCGGACTCCGCTCGCCCACCGACTCCACCACGCTCAGCAGCCGGGGGTCGGCCTCGAAACCCGTCGTCGCTGCCCGGAGGCTGGCCACGGTCGAATCGGCGGTGCGTGCCCAGTCGACGTGGAAGCGCCGGGCCACCGGCTCGAGGAAGGTCATCCGGACCAGGTTGTCGAACTCGCCGAAGGGCGCGTACACCGCGCGGGCGAGCGCGTTCGCGGCGAGGACGTCGTGGGCCGGGTTGATCACGAACGCGGGCTGCGCCGACCAGGAATCCAGGAGTTGCGCGAGCGCCGGTGTCACGGACGTCGCCGCAGCGTGCACCCGTGGCGGCGCGGTCAGCCCGGCCAGGGTGAACAGGTGGTCGCGCTCGTCCCCCTCGAGCTCCAGCCCGGTCGCGATGCCCTCGAGCACCGCCACGCCCGGGCTGAGCTCGCGTCCCTGCTCGAGACGCGTGTAGTAGTCGACGCTGAGGCCGCCCAGCACGGCCACCTCCTCGCGCCGGAGCCCCGCAACACGGCGGACGCCGCCACCGGGCAACCCGAGCGCCTCCGGGGAGAGGCGCCCACGGACGGCGCGGAGGTAGGCGGCGAGGCTGCGGTCGTGATCGGGCGGAGACACACCTCCACGGTAGGCGCAGATCGTGGCGCCTCCCTGGCCCTCGCGCACCCCGGGACGATGCGACCTGGGTCCGGGTCCGCGCCGGCTCCAAGGTGGTGGACATGAACGAGGACACGACCACCACCACACATCCGTACGTCGGGCTCTGGGTCACATCGGACGGCCGGATCCGCCACGAACTCCGCGCCGACGGGCGGTACGTCGAGGCCCGCGGCGACCGGGAAGCGGCGTACGTCGGGCGCTACGAAGTCTCCGGCGGCCACGTCGAGTACGTCGACGACACCGGTTTCACCGCGGATGGCGACTTCCGTGACGACGTCCTGCACCACGCCGGCATGGTGCTGCACCGCCGAAGGGTCGTCCTGGTCACCGGTGCCTCGAGCGGTATCGGGCGGGCCACGGCGCTCCGCCTCGCCGCCGCCGGGCACCCCGTCGTGCTGGGCGCCCGACGGACCGATCGCCTCGACGCCCTCGTGGCCGAGATCGAGGCTGCCGGAGGGCAGGCGCTCGCGGTACCCCTCGACGTGACCGACGCAGCCTCGGCCCGCCACTTCGCCGAGGCCGCACTCGCGCGGTTCGGACGCATCGACGTGCTGGTCGCCAACGCCGGAGTCATGCCCCTGTCCCCACTGGCAGCGGGTCTGGTCGACGAGTGGGACCGCATGATCGACGTCAACGTGCGCGGTCTCCTGCACAGCATCGCCGCGACCCTGCCCACCATGCTCGCCCAGGGCACCGGTCACGTCGTCACGATCGCGTCCGTCGGGGCATTCGAGGTCTCGCCGACGGCAGCCGTCTACTGCGGCACCAAGTACGCGGCCCGAGCCATCACGGAGGGACTCCGCCAGGAGTCCCCGCGCTCCGTCCGCGTGACCACCGTCTCCCCCGGCGTGACGGACTCGGAACTCGCCTCCACGATCACCGACGCATCGGCCGCCGCCGCGATGGTGGCGTACCGCGCAGAGTCCGTCCCGGCCGACGCGATCGCTCGTGCGGTGGCCTACGCCGTGGACGAGCGCCCCGATGTCGACGTGAACGAGATCGTCGTGCGTCCGGTGGGGCAACGCTGAGTTCCCTGTCCGGGCACGTGATCGGGAAGCGGCTCCGTGACGGCCCGTGACACTCGGTGACGGAGCGTGACGTCCGAGCACACCCGCCCCGACCTCGCTGCATAGGCTCCCTGCACCGGCGGACCCACCGCCGCCACCCGGAGGAGCCCCGATGCCCGAGCAGTCCATCGCCGAGCAGGTCCACACGTTCAACGAGGGCTTCACCGCCCAGATCGGTCCGGAGTTGAGCGCGGTGTTCGACCGGGAGCAGGCGGCACTCCGTGCAGCGGGCGTGCCGAGCACCGCCGCCGACGTGGGCGACACCGTCCCCGACGCCGCGCTGCTGACGGCGACCGGGGCCGACACGTCACTGGCCGCCGAGCTCGACGGCACCCTCGCCGTCGTGGTGTTCTACCGCGGCGCCTGGTGCCCGTACTGCAACCTGGCGCTCCGCACGTACCAGCAGGACCTCCTGCCGGAACTCACCACCCGCGGGGTCCGTCTCATCGCGATCTCGCCGCAGACACCCGAGGGTTCCGAGCAGGCGATCGCGAACGGCGAGCTGGCGTTCCCCGTCCTGTCCGACCCGGCGAACGCCCTGGCCGCGCGGCTGGGCGTCGTGACCTCGCCGGACGGGCCCGCGCGGGAGGCCCACACGAAGCTCGGCTTCGACGTCGCCGACAGCAATGCCGACCACACGGCTCAGGTCCCGTTCCCGTCGGTGTTCGTCGTCGACGGTGACCGGATCGTCCGGTTCGCCGACGTGCACGTCGACTACACGACGCGCACCGAGGTGGCGACGGTCCTCGACGCCGTCGCCCGCGTCGCCGGGTAGCGGCTCGCGGGAGCTGGTCCGGCCCGCCTCACCGCTCGACCGGCACCGCCGTGTCGTGGAGCCACGACGCGATCATCGCCGTGGCCGTCGAGAACTCCGTCAGCGTCGGGCGGTTCAGGAAGGCGTGCCGCGTACCCGGCAGGACGTGGTGTGCCAGCTCGACACCGGCGGCACCGAGCTCCGCCGCGAAGAGGTCACCCGAAGCGCCCATGTTGTCGTGCTCGGCCTCGATCAGCCGTGCCAGGAGCTCCGTCGGGCACTGAGGGTGGTCCTGCTGTGAACGGCTCCGGCCTCCGCGACGGTGCGGGGTCAGCAGCCTGGAGGACTAGAAACCCTTGCGGTGTGCGGTCTCCCAGTACGCCAGTTCCACCGTGTGACCCTCAGCCTCCACGACTCGTTGTACCGCGCCGAACAGACCCCGACCGCGACGGCGGTGTTCGTCGGCACGCGCCTTCGTCTGCCAGCCGAACTCGTACGAGTAGCCGCCGTCGAAGTCGGCCGCCCACTGGCGCACGTCAGCGTCGAGGCGCGGCGGGAGCGCTGGTTCCCCGTCCGGGCACTGGCCGTCATCGCCCCATAACGGCCAGTCCGCCGAGTAGTCGTTCATCATCCGGTAGTGCACGCGGACACTCTCGCACGACAGCCCGTCGGGCCGGCAACCACCCGGCACCGGGACGTCCTCGACCGCTTGCTGGGGCGTGGTGGTGCGCTCAGCGGTCGACCGGCCGGTCCCGCACCGCCGTCGCCCACTCCGTGTCCGGCGTCGCCCCGACCCGCAGCGACAGCGTGCCGCCCCGGTTGACGAACGATGCCGGCACCCACGACTTCGTGAGGGCCTTCCCGTCGAGCCGCGCGCCCTGCACGTACTGCTCCGTCCCCGAGGACCGGATCACGATCCGCTGCCCACTCGACCGCCGGATGTCGACCGTGCTGAACGTCGGGCTGCCGACGAGCATCTCGGCCCGGCCGGGCGTCTGCGGGAAAAGCCCGATCGAGGCGAAGACGTACCAGGAGCTCATCGTGCCGAGGTCGTCGTTGCCCGGCAAGCCGCTCGGTCCGGTGCGGTACGCGTCGTCGACGACCCGGCGCACGGTCTCCTGCGTCTTCCACGGCTGTCCGAGCGCGTTGTACATCCACGGCGTGTGGATGTCGGGCTCGTTCGTCGGGTCGAAGCGCGTCGCGTCCCCGCCGGTCACCGCCCAGTTGCCCGAGGCGGCGTGGAAGAACGCGTCGAGTCGAGCGACCGCGGCCTCGTCCCCGCCGAGTGCCGCGGACAGCCCGCTGACGTCCTGCGGCACGAGCCAGGTGTACTGCGCGCTCGTCCCCTGCGCGAACCCGGTCCCGGTCGAGGGCGACCACCCGGGCGTCCATGACCCGTCGGCCTGGCGCGCAGCCTGGTACCCGACGGCCGCGTTGAACGTGTTCTCCCAGTACTCGCCACGGGCGGCGAACATCCGGGCGTCGGACCGCAGCCCGAGCGACGAAGCCCAGTACCCGAGGGCGCTGTCGGAGATGGAGTCCTCGAGCGTCTCGGCAGCGCCGCCCCAGCACGAGCAGTCGTCGTTCGTGGCGTAGTGCCGCTGCAGGTACTCGTCGAGCGCGGGCCGCTGCGCGAGGCACTGGCCGGGGCACCCGATGTCGCTCTCGGCGTCTCCGTTCTCGACGGTCGCCTGGCGCTTGAGGGAGGCGTAGGCGGCGCGGACGTCGAAGTTCCGGACCCCCATGGCGTACCAGGTGGCGAGCGTCGCGGCGGAGGGGTCCCCGGTCATCACGTGTGTCGGTGCGCCGAGGTGCAGCCACCGGTCCCACACGCCGCCGTTCTGCTCGGCGAACCGCAGCATCGACTGGGCCATGTCCCCGGCGACGTCCGGCCGGAGCAGCGCGAGCAGCTGGATCTGCGCGCGGTACTGGTCCCATCCGGAGTACGTGCCGTAGACGGCGCGGTGCCCGCGGTCCATCCGGTGAACCCGCATGTCCGGCCCGAGGTAGCGTCCGTCGCGGTCGTTCAGCGTGTTCGGCTGCATGAGCGCGTGGTACACCGAGGTGTACAGCTGCGTGGTGCGGTCGGTCGTGCCGCCACCGACCCGGATGCGCGACAGCTCCGTGTTCCAGGAGGCCCGGGTCGCCGCCGCCACGCTGGCGACGGTCGCCCGCTTGGTCACCTCGGCGTCACGGTTCGCGACGGCGCCGGCGGCGCTCACGTACGAGATCCCGATCTTCGCGTGCACGGTCGCACCGCGACGCGCGTCGAACCCGATCCACGCACCGGAGCCGCGTCCCGCGCGGTCGGTGCCGGTCAGGTAGCCCTCCCCGCCGGAGGCGCGCGTGCCTCCCGGCTGGACGGTCCCGTCCTTCCAGGTGCCGGTGCTCGTGAACGGCTTGTCGAAGGTGGCCGTGAAGAACAGGCGGTAGTAGCTGCGGCGGTCGGGGTTCGTCGCGCCGCCGCCGTTCGCGCGGCGGCTGCAGAAGCCGCCGGTCAGGACGCTCCCGCTGACCGTGCGGGTGCGGGGGTCGACGCGGGTGTCGGCGGCCTCGCTGCCGTTGATCGAGTTCGAGGTGCGGAAGAGCAGGTTCGCGTCCTGCCCGGCCGGGAACGCGAACTTGCCGACGCCGGCGCGGGTGGTCACGGCGAGGTCGGTGCGGACGCCGTTGTCGAGCGTGACGCCGTAGCGGCCGGGGCTGGCGTGCTCCTGGTCGTGCGAGTACCCCGCGGCGTAGACGGCGTCGGTCGAGTCCGCGGAGGGCGAGGTCGTGACGGGCGTCGTGACCGGCATGATCGGGACGTCGCCGGCAGCACCGGGGGCGCAGCCGGCGCCGTTGAGGTGCGTGAGGCTGAATCCGCGCAGGCGGTTCACGTCGTACGAGTAGCCGTTCGCGACCGGGGTCGACGTCTGGTCGCCCTTGGTCCCGGTCGGGCTCCACTGCATCATGCCGAACGGTGCGGTGGCGCCGGGCCAGGTGTTGCCGTCGTGGCTGGTGCCGATGAACGGGTCGACGGACGCGGCCGGATCGGTGACGGGCCGGGAGGCCGTGGCCACCCCCGCAGCACCGGCGGTGGGCGCGGCGGTGGCCGGCGATGCACCGACCACGGTGCCGAGCAGCGCGGCGATCGTGGCCACCGCGGCGAGTGGGACGGGACGGAGGAGCGGGCGGCGGTGCACGCGAGAGCTGGTCACCTTCGCGACGGTAGACCCCTCGGACGGGGGACGCCAGGGTCGTCACCGAGCGGTCGGGGGTTGTTCACGTCGTGGCCGCCTCGGGTCGGTGCGCACGGCCCTGGTCGCCGGACCTGGGTGCTGCGAGGATGACGGCATGAGCGTCATGGTCTCCGTGTTCGATGCCCGCCAGACCCGCACGAGCGAGAAGTACACCGCGTTCGGCCCCGAGGTGCTGCCGATGTTCGTCGCCGAGATGGACTGCGCCCTCGCCGGACCCGTGCGGGACGCCCTGGTCCGAGCGGTCACGGACGGCGACACCGGGTACGTCGGGCACCACCGGGTGCTGCCCGAGGCCTTCACCACGTTCGCCGCCGACCGGTGGGGCTGGGCGGTGGACCCCGACCTCGTCCGAACCACCACGGACGTCTCGGTCGCCGCGGTCGAGGTGCTCCGCCGGGTGATCGAGCCCGGGGACCAGGTCGTCATCATGCCGCCCGTGTACGCGCCGTTCTGGGAGTACGTCAGCGAGGCCGGCGGGTCCGTCACCGAGGTGCCGCTCCTCGCTCCCGAGGGCCCGGCCGACCCCTTCGACACGACCGCGGGCTGGCGGATGGACCTGGACGGCGTGCGGCAGGCCTTCGCCGACGGCGCCCGGACCGTACTGCTCTGCAACCCGCACAACCCGCTCGGGCTCGTGCACGACCGGGAGTCGTTGGCGGCACTCGCCCGGCTCGCCGCCGAGTGGGACGCCGTGGTGGTCTCCGACGAGATCCACGCCCCGCTCGTGCACGCGGACGCCGCGTTCACGCCGTTCCTCGACTCCTGCCCGGAGGCCGCTGCCCTCGGGGTCGCCCTGACGAGCGCGAGCAAGGCCTTCAACCTCGCCGGCACGAAGTGCGCCCTCATGGTCGGCGCATCCGACCGGGCTCGCGGGTGGTTCGACGGGTTGCCGGGCGAGGTCGTCGAGCGAACCGGGATCCTCGGCTACACCGCGAGCGTCGCCGCCTTCACTGAGGGCGGCCCGTGGCTGGCGTCCCTGCTCGCGGAACTCGCGGCGAACCGCCGGGTGCTGGCCGAGGAGCTGGGTGAGGCGCTGCCCGGCGCGGGGTACCGGCAGCCGCAGGCCTCGTACCTGGCGTGGCTCGACCTGCGGGCGCTGCCGTGGGGCGAGGACCCCGCGCCGCTCCTGGTCGACCGGGCGAAGGTGGCGCTGTCGAACGGGCGGGACTTCGGCCGGCAGGGCATCGGGCACGTCCGGCTCAACTTCGGGTGCTCGGAGGAGACCCTGCGCGAGGGGCTCGCGCGCCTGGCCGCCGCCCGCTGACCTCCGCGGGGCTACTCGAACCGCTGCCACTCCGGCTTGTTGGCGTACGTGTACCGGTAGTAGTCGGCGAGCTGCAGGCCGGCGGCGGCCTCTTCGTCGACGACGACCGTGGCGTGCTCGTGCAGCTGCAGCGCGGAGCCCGGCACGAAGGACGACAGCGGGCCCTCGACGGCGGCGGCGACTGCGTCCGCCTTCGCCGCGCCCTGGGCGACGAGGACGAGTTCGCGGGCTTCGAGGATCGTGCCGAGACCCTGGGTCATGCAGTGCGTCGGCACCTGGTCGAGCGAGTCGAAGAACCGCGCGTTGGCCTCGCGGGTGCTCGGCGCGAGCGTCTTGATCCGGGTGCGGGACGCGAACGACGATGTCGGCTCGTTGAACCCGATGTGCCCGTTCGCCCCGATGCCGAGGATCTGCACGTCCACCCCGCCGGCGGCGCGGATGGCGGCGTCGTACTCCTTCGCGGCGAAGGCGAGGTCCCCCGCGCGGCCGTCCGGCACGCGGACCCGCGAGGGGTCGAAGCCGAGGGGCTCGACGACGTCGCGGGCGATGACGCTGGCGTACGACTCGGGGTGCTCGAGCGGGATGCCGACGTACTCGTCGAGGGCGAACCCGCGCGCCTGCGCGAACGACAGCTCGCCGGCCTCGACCCGACGGCGCAGGTCGGCGTAGATGCCCTGCGGGCTCGACCCGGTGGCGAGTCCGACGACCGCCGCGGGCTTCGTGGTGACGACCGACGCGATCTTGGCCGCGGCGACGCGACCGACCTCCGCCGGGGTGGGCAGGATGATGATCTCCACGTCGTCAGCCTACTGGTCATGACCAGTGTGTCGTCAGGGGCGCCTGGAGGCGGCCTGCGCAACGAGGGGCATCCCTTCTCCTGGAAGGGTTGACACGAGTAAATCCGCACAGCAGTCTGGGTCCGATCGGTCCGACGAGGGACCGGCGTGACACGGTTCAGGAGCCCCCATGACGTTCACGATCGGGATCGTCGGTGCCGGCCAGTTCTCGGCCCACTTCGCCTCCCTCTTCCAACTGCACCCGGGTGTCGGTGCGGTCTTCGCGACCGACGTGATCGAGGGCCGCGCCGAGCGCCTGGTCACCGAGCTCGGACTCGCGGGTACGCACCCGGACCTCGACACCATGCTCGCGGACCCGGCTGTCGACGCCGTGGCGGTCTTCACCCAGCGGTGGACACACGGTCCGATCGTCACCCGGGCCCTCGAAGCGGGCAAGCACGTGTACTCGGCGGTCCCGATGGCGGTGACCGAGGACGAGATCCGCGCGGTCGTCGAGATCGTCGAGCGGACCGGCCTGACCTACATGATGGGCGAGACGAGCCAGTACAACCCGGCGACCGTGTTCGCCCGTCAGAAGCTCGACGCCGGCGCGTTCGGTCGGGTGTTCTACGCCGAGGGCGACTACCTGCACGACATGGACCTCGGCTTCTACGACGCCTACCGGTACAGCGGCGGTGACGGCTGGAAGGCCACGGCGAGCTACCCCCCGATGTGGTACCCGACGCATGCGATCGGCGGTGTGCTCGGGGCGCTCCCGACCCATGTCACGAGCGTCAGCTGCATCGGTGTGCACGACGAGCAGGACGACGGGGTGTTCGACACCGAGGTCAGCATGTTCGACAACGACTTCTCGAACATGACCGCGCTCTTCGAACTGGCAGGCGGCGGCTCCATGCGGATCAACGAGTTCCGTCGGGTGGGGTACCCGTCGCCGATCCGGGAGAGCCGGTTCCGGTGGTTCGGCACCGAGGGCAGCTTCGAACAGCTCGCCACGACCTCCCTCTGGCAGGACAAGGACGGCGTCGAGGACGTCACGACCCGCCTGGCCTCGGAGCCGTCGATCGGGCTGGACGACCCGCTCCTGGCGGACATCGCGCCGTCCCTGCGCGAGGCCTTCAGCTCCGGCCACGCCGAGGTGCACGCGGAGGAGGCCCGTCGTCTGCCCCGCGAATTCGACGTCGCCCCCGACGGCCACGAGGGCAGCCACCGGTTCCTCGTCGACGACTTCGTGCGCGCGGTCGAGACGCGCACCCTGCCGACCGTGAACGCGTGGGTCGCCGCGCGGTACACGCTGCCCGGCCTGGTGGCGTACCAGTCCGCGCTGCGCGGCGGCGAGCGCCTCCAGGTCCCCGACCTCGGTGACGCTCCGGTCGCCGTCGGGACGGCCCTCCCCGCGACCACCGAGTCGGTGTGACCGACACGGGTCGGACCTCGTCGTAGGGTGACCACCGGGCCCGAGGCGGACCAGGAGCGGAGCCGAGGGAGGCCCATGGACACGAGCGGCGCCAACGGCACGAGCGGCACTGCCGGCGGCGCTCCCCGGAAGCCCACCCGCCGTGACGTCGCGAAGCTCGCCGGCGTGTCCGACGCGGTCGTCAGCTACACGTTGAACGGCGGCCCCCCGGTCGCCGCGGCCACCGCAGAGCGCGTCCGCGCCGCCGTGGCACAGCTCGGGTACCGCCCGAACCTCAGCGCACGGGCACTCCGCTCCGGATCGGCGAGCACGCTCGTCTTCCTGGTCCCGAGCGGACCCGATCCGGTCTTCGACAACCCCTTCTTCGCCGAGTACGCCGGCACGTTGGAGAGCGCCGCCCGGGAGCGCGGCTACGCCCTGTACACGACGTCGTCGTCGTTCGAGCCGGAGCACGTGCTCGCGCGGTTCCGTGAGTTCGCGGCCCGGCAGGTGGACGGCGTGCTCGTGTTGGCCGGCGGGACGCCGTTCGACCGGCAGGCCCTCGACCAGGTCGGCCTGCCCTGGGTCACCCTGAACGTGGTGACTCCCGAGCCCGGGGCAGACACCCTCGGGACGGACCTCCGCGCCGGCGCCGTCGCGACGACCGCGCACCTCCTCGGCCACGGCCACCGATCCGTCGGGTTCGTCGGCGAGGACGACCCCACGGAGCCGCGTCATGTCGGATGGCTCGAGGCGTGTGCGGCGGCCGGCGTCGCCCCGGGCCCGTTCGTGCCCGCGGCCCTGACCCGCCAGGGTGGCCACGACGCCGGCGTGCGGATCGCGGACGCCCTGCGGGTCGGCGGCCCCGACGCCGCGCCGGCGTTCTTCATCGCATCCGACCGGACCGCGATCGGCACCCTCCGCGCCTTCCACGAGCGCCGGGTCGCAGTACCGGACGACGTCGCGATCGCCGCGTTCGACGGATCGTCCGACGCCGAGTACGCCTGGCCCGCGTTGACCTCGTTCCGGCAGCCGATCGAGGACATGGCCCGCAGCGCCGTCAGCCGCGTCCTCACCCCGGGACACGACGGTCGGCATGAGTTGTTCGACGGGCACCTCGTCGTCCGCGCTTCGTGCGGCTGCGGCCACGCCGCCTGAACGTGGCACGGAGGACCTGACCCCGGCGGGTCGGTAGCGTGGCGGCATGCCCACCCCCGACTTCGTCCTGTCCCTGCGCGAGAAGGTCGGGAACGACCTGCTCTGGCTCACCGGCGTCACCGCGGTCGTGACCCGCGGCGAGGGCGACGACCGCGAACTCCTCGTCGTCCGCCGTGCCGACAACGGCGCCCTCACCCCGGTCACCGGCATCGTCGACCCGGGCGAGGAGCCCGCCGTCGCCGCCGAGCGTGAGGTCCTCGAGGAGGCCGACGTCGTCGCGGTCGCCGAACGCCTGGCCTGGGTGCAGACCCTCGAGCCGATGACCTACCCGAACGGCGACCGCGCCCAGTACATGGACCTCGTCTTCGCCTGCCGCTGGGTCTCCGGCGACCCGTACCCGGCCGACGGCGAGAACACGGAGGCGTTCTGGGCGCCGGTCACGAGCCTCCCGGACATGCCGGAGAACATGCGGCGCCGGGTCGACGCGGCCCTCGCCGACGAGGTCGCCGCACGCTTCGAGCGCTGACCCCTCGTCGGCGATCCCGGTGACGTCGGTGGCGGAACGCCTCGACCGGGAACGGACGTCGTGATCCGCACCGGTGGGTGACGGACGCCCCCCGCCGCGTCCGTCGGGTCGAACCGACGCCGCCGAGGAGCCCGGAGCGATGGCGTCGACGCCCGCGACGGCGGCTCAGGGCGTCCCGCTCAGGCGCCGAACTCGACCAGGACGCGCGGGATCTCGCCGAGCAGCTCGCTCGCCAGGTAGCCCATCGGCCCGACCTGCACCGCGAGCCGGTCCCCGGCCGCGGCGTGCACCTGGGTCGCCCACACGGTGGCCTGTGCCACGTCGGCACCGCGGGCCAGCAGCCCCGTGATCGCACCCGACAGCACGTCGCCACTGCCGCTCGTCCCGAGTCCGCCGGCACCGGTGCCCTTCGCCCACGCACGTCCGTCCGGCGCGGCGACGACCCCGCCGAGGGACACGACGGCGCCGAAGCGCTCGGCGATCTCCGCCGCGTCGGTGTGGTCGTCCGAGCAGTCGCGGCCGAGCAGCCGTTCGGCCTCGCCGGAGTTCGGCGTCATCACGAGCCGACCCCGGAGCGGCGCGAGTTCGTCCGCCAGGTCCGCCGCGACCCCGAGCGCGAAGGCGTCGAGCACGACGACCGTCTCGTCCCCGACGGCCGCGGCGAGCCCGGCGACGAGGTCGCGGCTGCCGTCGGGTTCGTCGAGTCCCGGTCCGACGAGCACGGCGTCGGCGCTCGCGAGGTCGTCCGTCAGGCTCGAGATCGCGCCGACCGCGACGTGCCCGCCCTCGTCCTGCGCCAGCGGCTGCACGCCGGACTCGGGCAGGGCGACGGCGACGTGCGGGGCGACGCTCTCGGCGACGGCGAGGGTGAGCCGTCCACCACCGACGCGGAGGGCCGCGGTGGCCGACAGCATCGCGGCACCGGGGGTCTTCGCGGCGCCGCCGACGACGAGCACCTGCCCGCGGCCGTACTTGCTCCCGCCGACCTCCGGCAGGGACCACTCGCGCAGCAGGTTCGGGGTGACGGGTACGGGCTCAGACACGGGCGTCGTCCTTCCGGCCTTCGTGTTCGGTGACGGTGGCGCCGGGGTCCTCGTCGAGGTGTCCGGTGCCGGAGAACTCCTCGAGCGTCCACGGTCCACCGAGCGTGTCGCGTCGGAGCCGGGTCAGGGAGGCGTTCGCGACGGTGTGCGACTCGGCGAAGTCCATGAGTTCCGGCTCGTCGAGGTCGAGGCAGACGGCGAGGACCAGCATGACGACGGCGTCGTGCGCGGCGATGACCAGGCGGTCGGCGTCCTCGATGCGGTCGACGTCGGCGAGCAACGAGCGGAGCCGGAGCATGACGTCGACCCAGGACTCCCCGCCGGCCGGCCGGTGGTAGTACTTCCCCAGCCACTGGCGGCGCTGCTCCTCGTCGGGGTGCAGGTTCGCCGAACCGGTGCGGGTGAGGCGGTCGAGCACGCCGAGCTCGCGGTCGCGCAGCCGTTCGTCGACCCGGCGCGGGGGTTCGGCGAGGCCGCCGGCCTCCAGCGCGATGCCGATGGTCTGCTGCGCCCGCCGGTAGGGCGAGACCCAGAGCACGACGGGGACGTCGTCGACCCCGCGGTCGGCGAGCTCCGAGCCGAGGGCGCGGGACTGCTCCTCACCGAGCGGGCTCAACGGCACGTCCGCGTCGCGGTGGTCGACCTCGATGACATCGGCACCTGCGGCCTCGGCTCGGGCTGCTGCGACGTTCGCGGTGGACTCGCCGTGACGGACGAGCCAGATCTCGGTGACGGCCATGGCGGTGAGGTTAGCCGGGAGGCGCTGGGTCGGTTCACGTGGGGGTGCTGCGGTCCCGTCTCCGCCGTCGGCCCCCCACACGAACACGGCACCGACCGTCCGGGGACGAGCGGTGCCGTGCGCGAGTGGCGACGATCGGTGTCAGACCCGGCCTGCGCGACGACTTCGGGCGACGATGGTCAGGCCGATGCCCGCGGCCAGCAGCACACCGGCGATGCCGAGCGGGACGGACGGGTCACTGCCGGTGAACGCCAGGGTCCCGGTGGGGGTCCGCCCGTCGCCGGCGACCACACCAGCGGTGGTCGGACTGTCGGTCGGGGTCGGCGTCGGCGCCACGACCCGGACGGTGACGACCTGGGTGTCCGCCGGCGCGGTGCCGTTCGAGGCGGTGATCGTCACGGTCGAGGAACCCGGGGCGGTCGGGGTGCCCGAGATGACGCCGGTGGTGCTGTCGATCGTGAGACCGGCCGGCAGCCCCGTGGCGGTGAAGGTCGGGGTCGGCGTGCCGGTGGCCGTCACCGTGTAGCTGTAGGGCTGACCCGTGGTCGCGGCCGTCGGCGTGCCGGAGGTGATCGACGGCGCGACGGTCGGGGTGGGGGTCGTGGGCGGCGGGCAGGTCTGCGCCGGGGTGATGGTGTTCGTGTCGAGCGTCACCGCACCGTTCAGCGCGAGCAGCCGGCCCTGGACCGTCGCGCCGGTGACCGCGGTGACGGACTGCTCGGCGAGGACGGTGCCCTGGAACTGCGCCCCGCTCTGGACGGTGGCCGAGCTGCCGACCTGCCAGAAGACGTTGCACGAGCTCGCGCCGCCGGTGATCAGGATCCGGCTGTTCGTCCCGACGACCAACGTGGACGCCGCCTGGAACACCCAGATCGACTGCGCGTCACCGTCGAGCGTGAGGGTCCGGTTGTCCGAGAGGTCCAGCGCACCACCGGAGTAGACGCCGGGGACGAGCGGAGCGCGGTTGTCGAGGTCGGTGACGTCGACACCGCTCGGGGTGAGCGCCGCGGCCGCGTCGTAGGCGGTCCGAGCGTCCTGCTGTGCCTGCGCGGCCTCGGTGCGGGACCGGATCGTGCCGGTGACGACGCCGTCCGGGGCCGCCCCGAACCCGGTGATCGCGGTGCCGGGCGAGACGCCGAGGTCGCCGGTGACGACGGTGGGTCCGGTGTTGGTGACGGCGCTGGCCCCGAGGACGCCGTAGGTCGCCGCGGTCTCGAGCGTGACGGGCCCGTCGATCTCGGCGGCGGCGGAGGCACCGGACGACATCGTGAGGACGAGGGACGCTGCGAGGCCGAGGCCGGCACCACCCGTCAGGACTCTGCGGAGGAACGGGGACGTGGCCATGGGAGGCACCTGACTGAGATGGAGAGGCACAGTGCGACCGCCGACGACGAGCGCATGATCTCCGTGTCCGAAGTATGCGCGTCATCCGGGCCGATCGGCACCGAACGCGGGAATCGCCTGCCGTGCCAGCCGGACTCCCAGGCTGAGGACCCCCACTCGGAGGATCGGTGCTGTGCACACCCCCAGTCATGGGGGTGTGCGCAGCGGAAGCGGCGTCGGACGGGTGCACCCTGAGCCCCGTCCGACGCCGCGGTCCCCCGCCGCCCGCTACGCCCGCCGCACCCGCAGCGTGACGAGCTCGAACGGCCGCATGGTGAGCACGACGGGTGCACCGTCGACCCAGGCCCCGCCGTCGAGCGGACGCTCGAGCAGGTCGACCCGCGTGACCTCGGCGACGTCGAACCCGAAGTCGACGCCGACGTCACCCGCCCGACCACCGAGGGCCTCGTACAGCCTGACGACGACGTCACCCGACCGGTCCTCGGCGAGCTTCACGGCCTCGACGAACACCTGCGGCGACGACACCGTGACGAGCGGCTCGACGACGGCGTCCCCGGGGACCGTGCGCACCGGCAGGTTGAGCCGGTACCCGGAGTCCGCCGCGTCGAGCACGGTCTCGCCGATCCGCAGCACGGTCCGGAACACGTGGTGCCCCTGGTCGGCCTCGGGGTCCGGGAACTTCGGCCCGCGCACGAGCGACTCCCGCACCTGCGTCGTCGTCCCGCCGTCGGGGCGGGTGCTCCGGGTGACGTCGTGCCCGTAGGTGGAGTCGTTCGCGACCGCGACGCCGAAGCCGGGCTCGGCGACGTGCACCCACCGGTGCGCGCTCGTCTCGAACCGGGCGAAGTCCCACGAGGTGTTCTGGTGCGTCGGCCGGTCGATGTGTCCGAACTGGATCTCGCTGGACGCCTGGTCGGCCTTGAGGTCGAGCGGGAACGCCAGCTTGAGGAGCTTCTGCTGCTCGTGCCAGTCGGCCTCGGTCTCGACGACGAGCTCCGGCTGCCCCTCGGTCGCCGTGTACCGGGTGGTCACGGTCGAGCTGCCGAACGGACGGACGACGACGAGCGCGTCCCCCTCGACGGTGACGCTCGTGGCGGCGAGCACCGCTCCGTGCCGCTGGTAGGCCCGGTCGATGTCCCACGCCTCCCACTGGTTCGGGGTGTCCCGGAACACGGTGTACTCGGCGGCCGCGGCACCAGGGGCGATCGCGTCGCGCCCGGTGGCCCGGTCGACGAGCGACACCACGTGGCCGGCCGCGTCGACGGTCGCCACCACCGCGCCGGTGTCGAAGACGAACCGGTCACCGTCCCGGACGGGAGGCACGGCCCGCACCACGTCGACCGGCTCGGCGCCCAGGGCGCGCACGCCGTCAGCGGCCATCGGGGACGCGTTGAACCGGACATGCGGTGCGGTGGAGGGCGCGCCTCCCGGCCGGTCCGCACTGCGCTCCGCACCACCGACGGCGAGCGCCGTCGTCGCGGTGCCGATCAGGTCCTCGAGGACCTCGGCGACGCGGGCGTACTCGGCCTCGGCGTTCTCGTAGACCCAGGCGATCGACGACCCCGGCAGGATGTCGTGGAACTGCGCCAGGAGCACCGTGTGCCAGGCGTCCTCGAGCGCGTCGTACGGGTAGTCCTGCCCGAGCCGGACGGCTGCGGTGGCGGCCCAGAGCTCGGCCTCGCGGAGCAGGTGCTCGGAGCGGCGGTTGCCCTGCTTCGTGCGGATCTGCGATGTGTACGTGCCGCGGTGGAACTCGAGGTACATCTCCCCCGACCAGACCCCGGGGGTGGGCAGCGCCCGCTCGAGTTCCTCGAAGACCTGTGCGGGCGTGCCGAGGTCGACGCGGGGCGAGCCGTCCAGGTCGTGCTGACGTCGAGCGGCGGCGACCATCTCGCGGGTCGGGCCGCCGCCGCCGTCACCGAAGCCGTAGAGCAGCATCGAGGTGTTCGCGACGCCGCGCTCCTTGTTCTGGCGCTCCCCCCGGTGCAGGTCGGCGGGCGAGACGTCGGAGTTGTAGGTGTCCGCCGGGGGCAGGTGCGTGAGCACCCGCGAGCCGTCGATGCCCTCCCACAGGAACGAGGTGTGCGGGATGACGTTCGTCTCGTTCCACGACGGCTTCTGCGTGACGAACCACTTCGAGCCCGCGGCTCGCACGATCTGCGGCAGGGCACCGGTGTAGCCGAACGAGTCGGGGAGCCAGGCCTCGGGGGTGTCGACGCCGAACTCCTCGAGGAAGAAGCGCTTGCCGGCGACGAACTGCCGGGCGAGGGCCTCGCCCCCGGGCAGGTTCGTGTCGGACTCCACCCACATGCCACCGACCGGGATCCACCGGCCCTCGGCGACGCGCTGCTTGATCCGCCCGAAGACCTCGGGGTACTCGTCCCGCATCCAGGCGTACTGCTGCGCGGACGAGCAGGCGAAGGTGAAGTCGGGGTCGCGGTCCATCAGGTCCAGCACGTTCGAGAAGGTGCGGGCGCACTTGCGCTTGGTCTCGCGCACCGGCCAGAGCCAGGCGGAGTCGATGTGCGCGTGCCCGACCGCGATCGCCCGGTGTGCCGAGCCGCTGGCGGGGACCGCGAGCGCCTCGGCGAGCACGGCGCGGGCGTCGCCGGCGGTGCCCGCGACGTCGTCGGGGTCGAGCGCGTCGGCAGCGCGTTCGAGCACGCGGAGGACGTCCGCACCGCGGGTGCCGTCGGTCGGCAGCTCCGCCATGAGCCCGCGCAGCACCCACAGGTCCTGCTGCAGCTCCCAGACGGTGTCGTCGCGCTCGACGACCTCGAGCGCGCGGAGCCGGTAGATCGGGGTGTCCCCGGCGGTGTGCTTCGAGCCGAGCGGGGTGGCGCCCTGGAAGTCGTCGCCGCCGATGTCGGGGTTCGCACCGGCCTCGACGTAGAGCTCGAACGACTTCCCCGGGCCGACCGGCAGCGGCACGGTGTCGTTCCGCGGCTCGATGGCCTTGATGGTGGAGCCGTCCGGCCGGTACGCGAGCCCCTCGGCCTGGAACCCGGGCTGCCGCTTGCTGAAGCCGAGGTCGACGAGGAGTTCGGCGGTGGTGCCGTCCGCGGTGCCGAAGTCGGCGGGCACGGTGCCGGTGACCTTGAACCACGTGGTGCCCCACGGCCGGGCGCCCCACGGCTCGCCGACGGTGAACGGCGTGTAGGTCTGCTGCACGGCCTCGGCGAAGGGCACCGGTTCGTCCGGCACCTGCCAGGCCTCGATCGTCACCGGCGATGCCCGGCGGTGGACGTTCGGGTCGACGCGGTCCCGTACGAGTCGTGCGATCCGGGCCTCGACGAGCGGTTCGTCCTGGTGCATGGGTGTCCTTTCGTTCCGCGTTCCGCGAAGGAGCGCGGCTGGGTGTGCGGTGGTCAGCCCTTGATGCCGCCGGCGAGGGCGTTGCCGCCACCGAGGCCGCGCGACACGAGCACGTAGAGGGCGATGACGGGCAGCGAGTAGACGATCGAGAACGCCGCGAGCTGCCCGTAGGCGACGGCCCCGTTCTGACCGAAGAAGTTGAAGATGCTCACCGCGGCGGGCACCTTGTCGGGTGAGAGCAGCAGGACGAAGGGGACGAAGAAGTTCCCCCACGCCTGGATGAACACGAAGATGAACACCACCGCGATGCCGGGGCGCATGAGCGGCACGACGATCCGGGTCAGCGTGGTGAACATCGATGCGCCGTCGGTCCACGCGGCTTCCTCGAGCGAGATCGGCACCGAGTCCATGAAGTTCTTCGCCATCCAGATCGCCATCGGCAGGCTCGTGGCGGCGAGGAAGAAGACGCAGCCGTAGATGTTGTCGATGAGGTTGAGCGACACGAACAGCGCGTAGACGGGGACCATCATCGCGGTGATGGGCAGGCCGGTGCCGAACAGGATGCTGTACAGGAACGGCTTGTTCACGCGCAGCTTGTACCGGGACAGCGGGTACGCGGCGAGGAGCGCGGCGACGACCGTCACGACGGCCGTGCCACCGGAGAGCAGCAGGCTGTTCGCGAGCGGGATGAACGACAGTTCCGGGGTGAGCACCTGGGCGAAGTTGTCGAGCGTGAACTGCGACGGCAGCTTCACCGACAGCGACGCCTGCGTGTCCACCGATGCGAGCACGAGCCAGAGCAGCGGCACCGCGAAGCACACCGCGATCACGAGCAGGACGACGTTCGACACCCACCGCAGGGTGCGACCCCGTGGCGAGGTCATGTGGAGCGAGCCCGGGGCGGTCACCGAGCGGGTGACGTTCGCGACCGGACGGTCAGCGGTGAGGGCCATGGTCAGTCCACCTCCGGCTTCAGTGCCTTGATGTAGATGATCGAGAAGACGGCACCGACCACGAGCAGGATGGTCGCGATCGCCGTCCCGAAGCCGAGCTGCGAGAACTGGAACGCCTCCTGGTACGCCAGGATCGGCAGGGTCGACGAGTTCGTGCCCGGTCCGCCGCCCGTCATCACGAAGATGAGGGTGAAGACCGACAGGGTCTGCAGCGTCGTGAGCATGAGGTTCGTCGAGATGCTCCGCCGGATGACCGGCAGCGTGATGTAGACGAGACGCTGCCAGCCGGTGGCGCCGTCGACCTCGGCGGACTCGGTGATCTCCTCGGGGACCTCCTGCACGGCGGCCGAGTAGACGAGCATCGAGAACGCCGTCCCGCGCCAGACGTTCGCGAGGATGACCGCGATCATCGGGTACGTGTAGAGCCAGTTCGGCCCGCTGATGCCCAGCGACGCGAGGAACGTGTTCAGCGTCCCCTCGTCGTGGAAGAACGCGTACGCCGCGAACGAGGCCACGATCTCGGGCAGCACCCACGCAGCGACGACGAAGGTGCCGACGACGCCGCGGACGACCCTGTTCGCGCTGCGCATGAGCAGCGCGAGGCCGAGGCCGAGCACGTTCTGCCCCACCACCGCCGAGGCGATGAGGAACACGATCGTCAGGACCACGGACTTCGGGAAGTCCGGGTCCTGGAAGAGCTCGACGTAGTTCTGGAAGCCGACGAACTGCTGGTTCGCGGCGTCGATGCCGGTCAGCGCCGCGTTCGTGAAGGAGCCGTAGAACGACGAGATGACCGGCCCGAGCAGGAACACGACGAGCAGGACGACGGCGGGCAGGAGCGGGACGACGCGCGTCGCGTTCCGCATCGGGCGCCGCTTCCGCGGCGCCGGTGGGTCGGCGCGGTTGGGCGAACCGGGGGCCGACAGCGTCGGCGCGAGGGGGGTGCTGGACACGGTGGATGCCTTCCGGGTGCGGAGAGGGTTCCGGAGATGGGGACTGACGGGAGGCGCGGGGCGGGTCGGCACCGCACCTCCCGTCAGGTGGTGCCGGCCGGTCAGCCGGAGACGGTGTCGTCCTTGCCGACGACGCCCTCGACGGCCTTGTCGTAGACCGCCGCTGCCTCGGCGGGCGACTGCTGACCGGTCATCACGGACTCCATCGCGACCTGGATGGCGTTCGAGACCTGTGCGTACTCGCTCGTCGCCGGACGGAAGTTGGTGTGCTCCACCAATCCGGAGAAGAACTCGAAGGTCGGGTTCGCGTCGGTGTACGCCGGGTCCTCGGCGACGTCCTTCCGGACGGCGATCTGGCTGTTCTCCGAGTCGTACTTGATGGAGCCGTCCTTGTCGAGGAACATCGTGATGAAGTCGAACGCGTCCTGCGGGTTCTTCGACTTCGAACCGACCGCGAGCGTCCAGCCGCCGGACATCGAGTTGTAGCCCGGCTCCTGGCCGTTCTGCGTCGGGAAGGGTGCCTGGCCCATCACGTCGTTCCACTCGGCCCACGGGGCGGTCCCGGACTCCAGCCAGGTGCCGGACTGCCACGAGCCGTCGAGGTCGATCGCAAGCTTGCCCTCCGGCAGCCACGTCTGCGTGATCGTCGTCCCGATGTTGGTGTCGAGGGCCTGCTGCGGGGTGGGTCCGAGGTCGCCCTGGTAGACGTCCTCGATGAACTGCAGCGAGTCCTGGAACTGCTGCGAGCCGACGACCCACTTGCCGTCCCGGTACAGCGTGTTGCCGTCGCCGTCCGCACCGTAGAGCAACATCTCGAAGCCCTGCATCGTCGAGGCCTCGCCCTGGGCCTTGCCGGAGTAGATGTTGAACGGGATGACGTCCGGCTGCTGCTCCTTGATGGTCTTCGCGGCGGCGAGGACGTCGTCCCAGGTCTTCGGCTCCCACGGCACGGGCAGACCGACCTCCTCGAAGATCTCCTTGTTGTACCAGAGCGCACGGGTGTCGGTGCCCATCGGGACGCCGTAGATCTTGCCGTCCTCTCCCTCACCCGCCTGCTTCGCGTTGTCGTAGAACTGGTCCCACTCGTCCCACTTCTCGGTGAACTGGTCGATCGGCTGCAGGTAGCCGGCATCGGCGTCGGCCTTGATGCGGAACGTGTCCTCGTAGATGACGTCGGGCGCGGTCGCCGGTGCCCGGTTCATCAGCGCGAGCTTCGTGGCGTAGTCGTCCTCCTGCGCCTGGATCGGAACGAGCTCGACCTTCTTGCCGGGGTTCGCGTCCTCGTACTCCTTCTTGACGACCTTCATCTGGGCGTCGAGCTGCTGGAAGGCGCCGAACTTCTGGTAGGCGATCTTGATCGTGTCGCTCGAGGCGGACCCCGAGCTCGAGCAGCCGGCGAGTCCGACCGAGGCGACGGCCACGGCGGCGAGTCCGGCGATGATGCGGGTGCGTTTCATCGGTGCTCCTTTGCACGGGTGAAGGTCGCGGACTCCGTTGCCCGCGTTGCGGGTTTAGTCCATCGTATGGATTTGAACGTTGTCAAGGGATCGACGCGAAGCGCGTCCGGTTCGTGACCTCCGAGCGGCGCGGGCCGGCTACCGGATCGGGGTCGCCCCGCCGGTCACGGTGACGCCGCCGACCTCGGGCACGTCGACGAGCAGCACGCTCGGCCGTCCGACGTGCCGCCCCTGCCGGATCACGACCCGGTCCCCCGGCGCGGCCGCCCCCACCTCGCGCAGGTACGCCCCGACGGACGCGGCAGCCGATCCGGTCGCCGGGTCCTCGGTGATGCGGCCGACCGGGAAGAGGTTCCGCGCCTCGTACTCCCCCGGCGCCACCGGGTGCAGCACGGTCACGGTCGCCGGCCACCCGCTCCGCCGCATGAGGTCGGCGAGCACCGCGGGGGCGAACCGGAACTGGTGGAACAGGTCCGCGTCGGCGACGACGAGCACCGGGTGCCAGTTGCCGGCGAAGGCCTCGAGGGGTGGGTGTGCCGCGTCGAGGTCGTCCGGCACCAGTCCGAGCAGGTCGAGCAGCGGCACGAGGCAGTCGTCCGGCAGCGGCCGGATCACGGGCTCGACGCTCGTCATCGCGACCTGCACGCCGCCCGCGGAGTCCGATGTGTCGAGCACGACGTCGCCCGACTGCGTGACGAACACCCGCCGTCCCGGACCCTGCCGCTCGGCGATCGCCACCGCGAGGGCGACCGTCGCGTGGCCGCAGAACGGCACCTCGGCGGCCGGGGAGAAGTAGCGCACCCGGATCCGGTCGCCCTCCGAGCCGGTCACGAAGGCGGTCTCGGAGTACCCCACCCGCTGCGCGATCGCGAGCATCTCGTCGTCGCGGAGGGCCGCGGCGTCGAGCACGACTCCGGCCGGGTTGCCGCCATCCGCGCCGGCATCCGGATCGGCGAACGCGGTGTACCGGAGGACCTCGACGTGCTGCACGGTCCGAGGGTAGCGAGCACGTGCCGACGACGGACGGGAGGCGCGGTGCGGGTCGGACCCACACCGCGCCTCCCGTCCGGGAGCGGTACCGCCGGTACCGCCCGTACCGCCCGTACCGCTACTCGGCGGTGGCGGTGGCGGTGCGGCGACGCCGACGTGCGACGAGCAGACCGCCACCGGCGGCGAGCAGGAGCAGGGCGGCCGCGGTGCCCGAGGCGAGCTCGGCACCCGTGAACGCGAGCTGCTGCCCGGAGGCGGTGGTGATCGTGATCGGCGCCCAGCCGATCAGTGCGCCGTCCGCGCCGACGACCGCGATCCGGTGTGCGCCGATCGTCGTGCCGGCCGGGATCGTGACCCCGACCGTGCCGTCCGCAGCGACGACCGGAGTCCCGAGGAGCACCGGTGACGAGTACAGGTACACGGCGACGCGCTCACCGGCGTGCTCGCGCCCCATCGTCACGGTGATCGTCTCGCCGACGCGTGCCGTGGCCGGGGCGCTGATCCCGCCGCGGTTCGCCGCGGTCAGGGACGACTCAGCCGGGGCACCCGGCACGGTCGGCGACGCGCCACCGGTCCCCGGGTCGGCGGTGGGCGTCGGCGTGGGCGTGCCGTCGCCGGGCGCAGGGGCCGGCGTCGGTGTCGTGCCGCCGTCGCCCGGCTCGGTCTCCTCGGTGCACGGGAACGTCCCGGTGCGCAGGGAGAACCCGTCGGTGTCGTTGTCGTCCGCGTAGTAGGTCGCCCGCGAACCGTCGGTGCACACGTCCGACACCACGAAGCCCTCGTTGGCCAGGTCGCGTGCCGCACCGGACGGAGCCTCGTACACGCTCGCCGCGGTGAACACGCCGTCCTGCACGTCGAACAGTGCGGTGCGGCCAGCGCACGCGTCGTCGCAGGCCACCCAGAGCGCGTCGAGCGTCGCGTCGAACTGGACTTCGGCCACGACGCTGAACGGCGTGGCGATCTCGGCCACGCGTTCCGCCGAACCGTCCGCCATCAGGGCGTAGGCGTAGACGCTCGCCGTGCCCTCGACGCCGACGAAGAAGAGCCCCTCGCCGTGACCGGGGTACCGTGCCGGTGCGTAGGCGGCGCCGGTGGACCCGTCGGTGAAGCCCTGTGCGGTGAGCCAGGAGTCGGGCACCCAGGTGACGCCCTCGAGTCCGGCGTTCGCGCCGAGGCCCGGGAAGTCGCCGGCCAGGTTCCACTCGTCCGTCGCGTTCAGCGTCCGCTCGGAGCTGTCCGTCGTCGCGAAGCGCAGGACCGCCGGGCGGCTGGTCGACGACCGGTCGTTGTCGCGCTCGGTGGAGACGTACACCGCGCCGGGGTCGTCCGTGGTGACCGTGACACCCTCGGCGTCCGGAGTGCCGGAGCCGTCGGCGTAGTGCAGCGTCGTGCCGGTGGCGTTCGAGGGGGTCCAGCCACCCTTCCCGTCGGACACCATGCGGTAGAGTAGTCCGTCGCCGTTCTGCACGCCCCAGATGACGCCTCCGCCGACCGCGGTGGACGAGGACTGCCAGTCGAGTCCGCTGAGGTCGCCCGAGAACGTGCCCTCGGCATCGAGGACGGTCTCGTCCGGGCCGCCGGGCCAGGGTTCGGCCGTGACGACGCCGGCGAAGGCGTTCACCGCGCCCTTGGTCGCAGCGGACGTCGGGGCGAACTCGCCGGTCCCGTCCGGGTTGCGGCCGATCGTGACGGCCGCGTGCTCGGTCCAGCTCGTCGAGTCGGCCAGGACGCCCGCGGGCGTGGAGATGCGCGCGGAGTCCGCCTTGCCGAGCCCGAACCCGAAGTCGGCCTCGTCCAGGACGGTGAACCCGCCCGGGGCCACGGTCGTGCCGGCGGGGATCGTGTACGCGTGGTCGTCCTCGGCGTCCTGGAACACGTAGCCGGCGAGGTCGACCGTCGTGGTGCCGGTGTTCGTCAGCTCGACCCAGTCGCCCGGGGTGCCACCCTGCGACTCGACCTCGTTGATGCGGACCGGCGAGGAGCAGTCGTTCGCCCGGCCCTTGGTCGAGGCGGTGGTGTCGACGAGGGCCCCGAGGCCGTCCGGGCAGCGGCCGTACGTGACCGCGGCGTGGGTCTCGTAGGCGTGGGCGAGCACGAGCGCACCCGTGGCGTCGAAGACCCGGACCTGGTCGGGGTTGCCGAGGCCGAAGTCGAACCCGGGCGCCGTGCTCGTCAGCTGGTCGATCACGAAGTACCCGCCCGGAGCGATCACGGACCCGGCGGGGAGCACGTACCGGGTGTGCTTGTCGCTGTCGTCGAGCATCGACCATCCGCTGACGTCGGCGGCGACGGTCGCGGTGTTCTTCAGCTCCACCCAGTCGGTGTCGTCGGCGTTCGACTCGATCTCGTTGATGACGACGCCGTTGGCCGCGACGGCAGGGGCATCGACGGGTGCCGCCGTGGCGGGTGCGGTGGCGAGGACGCCGGCCGCGACGACCAGGCCCGTCGCGATCGTGGCGCCGAGACGCAGGGCGGGTGTGCGCATGGAGGTCCTTCGGGTCGGGGGCCTGCACGACTGTTCAGCATCCAGTGGGACGGGCGGTGTCGCGTTGGTGAACGGACGGTGTCGGTGGCCGCCCTCCGCGGACCGCGTCGCGTGCGTGACACGTCGGGGCGGGATGCGCTCAGTGCGCGATGAGCATCGCACTCGCGCGCGGCGACAGTGCCGCGTCCAGCACCAGACAGGCCGCCCCGACCGCGGCCACGTCCGCCCCGCGCTGGCTCTCGACCACGGTGACGGGGTGCTTCGGGACGAGGATCGGCGACCCCGCGATGGCAGCCGTCGCCGCCGGGAGGGCAGCCGGTGCGATCCGCGACCAGAACGGCCCGCCGAAGACGACCCGGTCGACGTCGAGCAGGTTCACGATGACGACCACGGCCCGCCCCATGACCGTGCCGACCTCGGCCGCGAACGCCGATGCGAGCGGGTCACCGGATGCGACGGCGTCCCCGAGCGCGTCCCACGCCCGGTCGACGGCCGCGAGGTCGACGGCGGCACCGTCGGTGCCTATCGCGGGGGCATCCACGTCACCGAGCGGGATGCCGCGTCCGACCGCGATCCGCACCAGCCGGTCCGGGGTCACGGCGGCCCCGACCTCGCCGCGCGTGCCCTCGCCGTCGGGCGTCCCGGCGAGCAGACCCTGGTCGACCATGATGTGTCCGGCGTCCCCGGCGTTGGCCCCAGCCCCGCGCACGGGCTCGTGGTCGATGACGAGCCCGACGCCGAACCCGGTGCCGAAGTACACGAAGGCGAAGTCCCGCGCCGCCGCCTCCCGGGCCAGGAACACCTCGCCGACCGCCGCGGCCGTGACGTCCTTCTCGAGCAACACCGGGTAGCCGGTCGCATCACCGAGGGCGTCCCGCAGCGCGACGTCCCGCCAGCGCGGCAGGAAGGGCGGGTCGAGCACGATGCCGGCCGCTGCGTCGATCGGCCCCGGGGACGCGACGCCCACCCCGAGCACCGCGTCGGTGTCGACTCCGGCGCGACCGACGAGTTCGTCGACGGCCGCCGCCATCGTCCGCACGACCTGCTCCGGGTCCTCGGCGCTCGGGGTCGACGTGGTGGCCTCAGCCACCACCGCACCCGCCAGGTCGAGCAGCACGTACGTGACGACCGCGGGGTCGACGTGCACCCCGACGGCGAAGCGACTCCGGGCCTCCAGACGGAGGATCGTGCGCGGCTTGCCGCGCCCCGACACCACCGTCCCGGACTCGACGATCATGCCGGCGTCGATGAGGTACCGGGTGACGTTCGAGACCGTCTGCGGGCTGAGGCCGGTGCGGGCTGCGAGTTCGACGCGGCTGAGACCGTCCGGGGACCGGCGGACGGCGTCGAGCACGACCGTGCGGTTGAACCCGCCCAGCGACGGCAGGTTCGCCCCACGCCGATGCTCCGCCACCCGAGTGACGATACCGCCGGAGCACGGTCGCTCCGTCGCACCGCTGGCTTCTCACCCGCTCGCACCGTTAGCCTGACCGACATGACGGACCTCCGCCTCGAAGAACTCTCCGCAGCGACCGCCGCAGCGGCCAACTCGCTGACGCTGAAGCCGGGGCAGGAGCAGTTCGTCCAGCCGACCTCCTACGCGCAGGCCGAGTCGGACGTCAAGCCGAGTGCGTCCTGGCCCCGGGTCGTCCTCGACGGGGACGAGGTCGTCGGCCTCATCATCGGCAGCTTCGACGCCGAGAACGCGCAGGAGGAACTGCGCAGCTGCATCTGGCGCGTCAACGTCGCCGCCAACGCGCAGGGCCGCGGCGTCGGCCGGTTCGCGGTGCACGGTCTGGCGGAAGAGGCCCGCAAGCGCGGCTTCGAGCGTCTGACCGTGGTCTACGAGCCCGGCACCGGGAGCCCGGCGGCGTTCTTCGAGGCGATCGGCTTCCAGGTGATCGGCGAGACCCAGTACGGCGACCACTTCGCAGCCCTGACGCTCTGAGCAGCGCCGTGTCGGCACCGTCCTCCGCCGGAGACGGCGATGGCAACGCGGACCCAGACACCCTGAACGCGGCCGCGCACGACTTCGGCGCCGCCGTCGCGGAGGTCGTCCGCGCCATCCCCTCCGGCCGCGTCATGACCTACGGCGACGTCGCCGCCGTACTCGGCTCCCGCGCCTCCCGTGCCGTCGGGAAGGTGATGGCCCACGAGGGCGCCGACCTGCCCTGGTGGCGGGTCGTCCGCGCCGGCGGGCTGCCCCCGGTCCACCACGAGGCGCGTGCGCTCGAGCACTACCGCGCCGAGGGCACACCGCTCCGACAGACGCGCGCGGTCGACGACGACACGGCCTGGAGGCTCGACATGCGCCGTGCGCGCTGGTCGCCGACCGCGGACGGCTGGTCGGGCTAACGCCGCGTGGGCGGCACCGGACCGGGCTGCAGGTCGAAGCGCGTGCCCTTCGGGTTCGACGGCAGCAGGAAGAACACGAAGAGCACGAGCGACCCGATGCCGGGCAGCACGTGCAGGAACTGCCAGAAGCCGGACAGGTTCGCGTCGTGCAGCCGTCGGGCGCCGAGGGCCAGACCTCCGATGAGCGTCACGAGGGCCCACAGCACGAACAGGTAGGAGCCGACGGGGTTCTCGAGCAGCGGGGCGTCCGGGGTGAAGGCCTGCGGCACGAGCTGCAGCACGAGGCCGATCGCGAACGACGTCAGCCACCACCACCAGAACTCGGAGCGGGACGCCCGGCCGGTGAACACCGTGTACTTCCGCCAGAACCGCCGGACGGCCTCGGCGAAGGGGGCACCGACGAAGGGGTCGCGCAGGGCGACGCCTCCCGGCTGGACGTCATTGCTGCTCATCCCCCCAGCAAACCACGGCCGTGCGCCGGATCGCGCCCGGGAACGGCCATCGCGCCCCGTCGGAACGGGGCGCGATGGCCGGAGTGGGGTCGGGACGCGCAGGTCAGACCAGCGAATCCCGCCAGGCGGCGTGCAGCTGCGAGAAGCGACCCGTGCCCGCGATGAGGTCGGCGGGGGTGCCGTCCTCCACGATCCGGCCGTACTCCATCACGAGCACCCGGTGGGCGATCGCGACGGTCGACAGCCGGTGCGCGATGATCACCGCGGTGCGGTCGGCGAGCAGGGTCTCGAGGCCCTCCTGCACGAGCCGCTCCGACGGGATGTCGAGCGAGGCCGTGGCCTCGTCGAGGATGAGCACCTTCGGGTCCGCCAGGAACGCCCGGGCGAACGACAGCAGCTGCCGCTGACCCGCCGACACCCGGCCGCCGCGCTTGTTCACGTCGGTGTCGTACCCGTCCGGCAACGCCATGATGAACTCGTGGGCCCCGACCGCCTTCGCCGCCGCCTCGATGTCCGCCCGCGTGGCTCCCGGTCGGCCGAGCTCGATGTTGTCGGCCACCGATCCGGAGAACAGGTACGCCTCCTGGGTCACCATGACGACGGCGCGACGCAGGTCCTTCGGGTCGAGGTCCCGCAGGTCCACCCCGTCCAGGGTGACCGAGCCCGAGGTCGGGTCGTAGAACCGGGCCATGAGTTTGGCGAGCGTCGACTTGCCGGCACCGGTCGACCCGACGAGGGCGATGGTCTGCCCCGCGGGGATGTGCAGGTCGAACTCCGGCAGCACGACGCGGTCCTCCTTGTAGGCGAACTCGACGTGCTCGAAGTCGACCCGGCCGGTGGCGTCGGGCAGCTTCGTCGGCTTCGCTGGGTCAGGGACGCTCGGCTGCTCCTCGAGGACACCGGAGATCTTCTCCATCGCCGCCGAGGCCGACTGGTAGCTGTTGTAGAACATCGCCAGTTCCTGCGCGGGGTCGAAGAACCGCTTGGCGTACAGCGCGACCGCGAGCAGCGCGCCGATCGCGAGCGAGCCGCCGACGACCCGGAAGCCGCCGACGATGACGACCGCGGCGAGCGTCGCGTTCCCGATGAGCACCAGACCCGGATCGAAGATCCCGAACAGGTTGAACACGCGGGCGTTCGCCTGCCGGTTCTGCTCGACCTGCTCGCCGTACTCGACCTCGTTGCGGGACTCCTTGCGGAAGGCCTGCACGGCACGGATGCCCGTCATCGTCTCGACGAAGTGCACGATCACGCGCGCACTGGTCGTCCGGGTCGACCGGAACAGCTGCTGCGAGCGCTGCTGGAACCACCGGGTCAGGAACCACAGCGGCACGAGGGCGATCGCGAGCACCAGGCCCGAGGTCGGATCGAGCAGCACGAGCGCCACCGCGGTGAACAGCATGTACAGGACACCCTGGATGAGCTGGTTCAGACCGGAGTCGAGCAGCTCGCGGATCGAGTCGAGGTCGCTCGTCTGGCGCGAGATGATCCGGCCCGAGGTGTACGTCTCGTGGAACTCGAGCGAGAGCCGCTGCGTGTGCAGGAAGACGCGCTTCCGCAGGTCGAACAGGATCGCCTGGCTGATCCGCGCGGAGAGCACGGTGTACCAGGCGGTGAGCACGGCCCCGACGACCGCGATCGTGATGTACGAGCCCACCACGAGGAACGCCGGCGTCCAGTCGTCCCGGTCGAGCACGGCGGGGAGCGCGTGGTCGATGCCCCACGCGATGAGTGACGGGCCGGCGACCTGTCCGGCGGTGGAGAGCACCACGACGATCGCGATGCCCCACAGCCTGGCCTTGAGCGGCGCGGCGAGCGAACCGAGCAGGGACAGCGACCGGCGCCGCAGTCGTCGGCTCTCGGCCTTGCTGAAGTCCTCGCGCTCCTCGCCGCGGACACCGTGCACGGTGATCGAGGCCGTCACCGGGGCTGCTGCCTCGGCCGCCTGCGTGCCGGTGCCGACCTGCGCGACCGGCACCGATCCTCTCCCCACGGCCTCGGCCGCCACGTCGCTCCGCAAGCTCCGCGACGCGTCGGTACCGGGCCGCGTGGGCCCAGGTTCCTGGTCGACGGTCACGCGCGCGTCCTGGTCGGTCTCGTCGCTCATGCCATCGCCTCCTCTCGGTCGTTCGCGTCGTCGTCGTCCAGGGACGAGATGACGTACCGGTAGTGCTCGTTGCTGGCCATCAGCTCCGAGTGGGTGCCGACGGCGGTGACCCGTCCGTTCTCCATGAGCGCCACGCGGTCGGCGAGCGTCACGGTCGAGGGACGGTGGGCGACGATGAGCGACGTCGTCTCCGCGAGGACCCGGCGCAGCCCGGCTTCGACGCGCGCCTCGGTGTCGACGTCGAGCGCAGACAGCGGGTCGTCGAGGACGAGCACGCTCGGCCGCGCCGCGATGGCCCGGGCGAGCGCGAGCCGCTGCCGCTGCCCGCCGGACAGCGACAGCCCCTCCTCCCCGACGCGGGTGTCGACGCCCTCGGGCAGGTCGTCCACGAAGGACGCCTGCGCGATGTCGAGGGCCTCGCGCATGATCCGCTCGGCGTCGTCACCGGTCAGGTCGGGACGGCCGAGCAGGACGTTGTCCCGCACACTCGACGAGAACAGGGTGGCGTCCTCGAACGCGACCGCGACGTGGCGGCGGAGCTCGGCCCGCGTGAGGTCGCGGACGTCGACGCCGTCGATCGTCACCGAGCCACCGGTGACGTCGTACAGCCGCGGCACGAGCGACAGCAGGGTCGTCTTGCCCGACCCGGTGAGCCCGACGAGCGCCATGGTCTCGCCTGGCTGCAGGTGCAGGTCGACGCCGTTGACGAGGTCGGGGAACTGCGGCGGGGAGTCCTGGTAGCGGAAGTGCGTCTGGTTGAACGACAACGCACCGTGCGGCTCCGCGATCGTCTCCGGGCGCTCGGGGTCCGTGATGGTGTTCTCGGAGTCCATCACCTCGAAGAACCGGTCGACGGCGGTCCGGGTGTCGAAGGTCATCGACAGGAAGAAGCCGATCGACTCGATCGGGAAGCGCAGCACCGTGGCCGTCGCGAAGAACGCGAACAGCTGGCCGACGCTGAGGTCCCCCTGGCTGGCGAGCCAGATGCCCGCGAGCAGGCACAGTGCGAACGCCACGTCCGGCACGAGCAGGAGCCAGAACCAGATGGCCGCGATCGCCTTCGCCTTCTCGATCTCGGTGCCGCGCAGCTGCTCGGCCTGCTCGGCGAACTCGTCGAGCTTGTACCGCCCGCGTCCGAACGCCTTGAGCACGCGGATGCCGTGCACCGACTGCTCGACGCTCGTCGCGAGGTCGCCGACCTGGTCCTGGCTGCGGCGCGCGACGATCGAGTACTTCCGCTCGAACAGGACGCTGTTCACCCAGACCGGGATCGACGCCACCAGGAAGATGAGGCCGAGCTGCCACCCGAAGGTGAACAGCACGGCGAACCCGATGACGATCGTCACGACGTTGACGACCAGGAGCACGATGCCGAAGGCCAGCCAGCGGCGGATGAGCGACAGGTCGGACACCGAGCGGGACAGCAGCTGCCCGGACTCCCAGCGGTCGTGGAACGCGACCGGCAGGTCCTGCAGCTTGGCGTAGAGCGCGTTGCGCATGCTCGCCTCGATGCGGGTCGACGGTCGCATCACCATCTTCCGACGGGAGGCGATGAAGAACGCCTCGAGGACACCGAGCGCGAGCACGGCGGCGCCGGCGGGCAGGATGAGGGCGCCGTCACCGGACGCGAGCGGCCCGTCGACGAGGGCCTGCAACACGTACGGGATGGCGAGCGCGACGACGGAGGCGCCGAGCGCCGCCACCATCCCGCCGAGCAGCCGCCAGCGGTACGGCCTGACGTAGGGCCACAGCCGCGCGATCGCGCGGGCGGTGGATGGGCGCGCCGGGGTCGGCGCCGGTTCCCGGTGGGGTCCCTGGGACATGCGTGTGCGTCCTCGTGCTTCGTGCCGGGTGCCGTCGGCCAGGGGCTGCCCCCTGTCCGGACGGGAGGCCCGGGCTGCGTTGCGTGGTCTGGTCGGCCAGGTGCCCACTCGCGTCAGCGGCCGCCGCCGCTGGTGCGGCGTCGGTCGGAGGACGGATGGGTCTCGTGGTCGGGAGCGACAGGGATCGTGTCCCTCGCGCTCGGTCCGGCTGGGCCCGCTGCGGCCCCGGTGGCTGTGGGAGGCAGCCCTACGCGGTCGGCGGTACCGAGACGACGGGCGTGCCCGCGGCCGAGTACGGCGCGACGGCCCGCAGGGCGGGTCGCGCGTCGGGAGTGGTCCCGCCGATGGACGTCCGTGCCGTCCGGGCAGCCGTTGCCGTGGTGCCGGTCGTCGTGTCCATCGTCACTCCAGTCGTCGTCTTCGTCACCGTCGTGTCCGCGGTGCCGCCGACCCGTGGAGCGGTCGTCGGCGGAGGCCGCGGAGCCTCGCAGACTATCGGCAGCGACTCTCAGCGCGCAACCAGCATCTCGTGCTGGATGGGTGCCGAGCCGACCGGACTCAGTGGAAGAAGTGCCGCTCGCCCGTGAAGTACATCGTCACGCCGGCCGCCGTCGCCGCCGCGATGACCTCGTCGTCGCGCACGCTGCCACCCGGCTGGGCGACCGCGCGGACCCCGGCGTCGAGCAGCACCTGCAGACCGTCGGCGAACGGGAAGAACGCGTCGGACGCGGCGACCGACCCGGCAGCGCGGTCACCGGCCCGGTTGACGGCGAGGTGGCACGAGTCGACGCGGTTCACCTGCCCCATGCCGACCCCGACGCTCGCGCCCTGGTTCGCGAGCAGGATCGCGTTCGACTTCACCGCGCGGCTGGCCTTCCACGCGAAGGCCAGGTCGGCGAGGGTCTGCTGGTCGGCCGGCTCGCCGGAGACGAGCGTCCACGTGGACTGGTCGAACGCGGTGAAGCGGTCGGCGTCCTGCACGAGGAAACCGCCGGAGACCTGCTTGACCTCACGCTCGGCGAGGGCGAAGTCGGCCGGCAGGGTGAGCAGGCGGATGTTCTTCTTGCGGGACAGGACCTCGAGCGCCTCGGGGTCGAACGCCGGGGCGACGACGACCTCGGTGAAGACGTCGGCGATCGTCTCCGCCATGCCCAGCGTGACCGGGCGGTTGGCGGCGATGACCCCGCCGAACGCCGACAGCGGGTCGCAGGCGTGGGCGGCCGCGTGCGCGGAGGCGATCGGGTCGCCCGCGTCGGGAGCGGCGACCGCGATGCCGCACGGGTTCGCGTGCTTGATGATCGCGACGGCCGGCTCGGTGAAGTCGTACGCGGCTCGGACGGCGGCGTCGGCGTCGACGTAGTTGTTGTACGACATCGCCTTGCCGTGCAGCAGCGTCGCCTGGGCGATCCCGGTGCCGTCCGTGCTCGTGTAGAGCGCCGCTGCCTGGTGCGCGTTCTCGCCGTACCGGAGGGTGTCGGCGAGCTCAGCGGACAGCGTGAGCGACGTCGGGAACGCGCTCTGGGCCTCCCGGCCGGCGTCGTCGGCAGCAGCGGAGCCGTCGGCCGCGACCACGTCGGAGGCGAAGTACGAGGCCACCGCGGTGTCGTAGGCAGCGGTGTGGCCGAACGCCTGCGCCGCCAGACGCTTCCGGAGCTCGAGCGTCGTGCCGCCCGCGCGGACGGCCTCGACGACCTCGGCGTAGGACGACGGCGAGACGACGATCGCGACGTTCGGGTGGTTCTTCGCCGACGCACGGACCATCGCCGGGCCGCCGATGTCGACGTTCTCGACCACGGTCGCGGTGTCGGCACCCGAGGCGACCGTCTCGACGAACGGGTACAGGTTCACGACGACGAGCTCGAACGGCGCGATGCCGAGGTCGGTGAGCTGCTGCTCGTGCGACTCGAGCCGGAGGTCGGCGAGGAGGCCGGCGTGCACGGCCGGGTGCAGCGTCTTCACGCGACCGTCGAGCGACTCCGGGAAGCCCGTGACGCTCGCGACGTCGGTGACGGCGTACCCGGCGTCGCGGATCGTCTGCGCGGTGGAGCCCGTCGACACGAGCTCGACACCCGCGTCGGCGAGGGCGCCGGCGAGCTCGAGCAGGCCGGACTTGTCGCTCACCGAGATGAGGGCGCGACGCACGGGCACGACGTCCCGGTCGCGGTACAGGCTGGGGTCGGCGGCGTGCACGCTCATGCGGGGGTGGTGCCCTTCAGGTCGATGTGTCCGTTGGCGATGTCGAGGACGGTCTGGATGAGCAGCCGGCGTTCGACGGGCTTGATGCGGTCGTGCAGGGTCGACTCGGTGTCGTCCGGCAGGACCGGGACGCGCTCCTGCGCCAGGATCGGACCGCTGTCGACGCCGTCGTCCACGGCTATGACGCTCGCCCCGGTCTCGGTGACACCGGCCGCGAGCGCGTCCCGGACGCCGTGCGCTCCCGGGAACTCGGGCAGGTACGCGGGGTGCGTGTTGATGACCGACGGGCCGAACTCCGCGACGACGGCGGGCGGGAGCAGGCGCATGAGCCCGGACAGCACCAGCAGGTCGGGCGTCCACGGGCGGATCTGCTCGGCGAGCGCCTCGCCCCACTCGGCACGGGTGGCGTAGCGCGTGAACGGCACCGTGAAGGTCGGGATCGAGAACTCCTCGCCGAGCTGCAGGCCCTCGGCGTCACGGTCGGCCCCGATCGCGACGACGCGGGCGGGGTACTCGGCATCGCGGGTCGCCTCGAGCAGGGCTCGCAGGTTCGACCCGGTACCGGAGATCAGGACGACCAGTTCGAGCACGGGGACAACCCTAGCGGGGCGGCACGCTCGTCAGGCGTCGGTGTCCACCGCCGCCTGACGGATCGCTACGCGTCGTCCTTCGGGCGCCGCCACCAGGGCAGTTCGTCGTCGGGGATCTGGTCGGTCGTGTCCCAGCCAGCGGGACGGCCGGACCCGGACCAGGCGGAGGAGCCGGACGGCTGCGGGCGGTCAGTCGCAGCAGAGTGAGGCCGTGCCGGGTCGTCGATCCCGTCGTCCTCGGGGTCGACGTCGTCACGACCGGCGACGAACTCCTCGGTGCTCCAGGGGAACGCTGGCTGCTCGTCGGGATGGGCCGGGACGCCGGCGGAGGCGACCGCTCCGAGGTCACCGCTGCGGGTCTCCCGGTCCGTGCCGGGTCGGTCCCCTGGACCAGCGGCCCGATCGGTCGCGGTCCGGTCACCGGTGGCCCGGTCGTCCGCGGTCGTGCGGTTCCGGAGGTCGGTGGCGCGGTCGCGGAGGCCGTCGACCCGGTCACGGAGGCCCCCGGCACGGTCCCCGACGCCGGCCACGCGGTCACGGGCCCCCTTCGCCGCCGACCGCAGTGCGCCGCGGAGGCCACCCGCCCCGGCCGCACCCGCTCGCACGTCCTCGCCCGGAGCGGCGACGAGCCGCTCTCCGGCGACCGCGTCGGTGCGGGCCCAGTCCGGGAGCGGCACCTCGGTGTCCGTCGCGGAGCTGGGAGCGACGGTGCGACCGGCCGGGAGGCCCGCGTCGACCCCGGCATGCACGGTCACGTCCTCGTCGTCGTCGGTCGGGTGCTCCCCGGTCTGCGTGCGGTCCGCAGCGTGCGTCACCGGGTCATGGACCTCGTCCACGGAGAACCGGTGCACGTCGGTGGTCCGGCCGGCACCGGCACGCTCGAGCGCGGCGATGAGCGACCCGTGCTCGTCGCTCGCGTCCGCGGTGGCGACGTCGTCCTCGGCCTCGTGCCAGCGCTCGCCGATCCAGGAGCGCTCGGGCAGCCGCACCAGGTCGCTGCCGATCGCGAGCGCGACGATCGCGGGGACCCCGACCTCGAGCGCGGCGAAGGCCCCGACCACCAGGGCGTCCGGTCCGACGGCGGCCAGGCGCCCCGGCCCGACCGACCCCGAGGCGAGGCCCGCGACCAGGCCCGTGAGGACGCCGGCGACCAGTCCGGTCGCGACCCCGCCGAGCGCCCGGTACAGCGCCGAGTCGGCCGGCCCGAGCGTCCGGACGAGCCGGGGACGCAGGAGCCCACCGGCGACGAAGCCCGCGACGACGGGCACCAGGATCCAGACCAGGCCGAACGTGTGCCCCGACGTCGGCAGCGCTCCGAGCAGCGGCACGGCCGGGAGCGGCCCGAGCGTCGTGCCGATGGGCGAGACCGTCGACCCGGTGCCGATCGCGAAGCCCGGGCCGACGAGCCACGCCGTCGCCCACGCGACCAGGTCCGGGACGAACGCGAGCTGGCCGACGGTCAGGGCGATGCCGCCGACGACGCCGGCGTGCGAGCGTTCGTAGAGCGTGATGACCTCGGCGAAGGAGCCGAGGAGTGCGAACCCGACCAGGACGCCGGCGACCGCCACGACGCACGCGGTGGCGACGGTGCCGGCGCGCAGGCCGAAGCCGACGACGGCACGCCACACCGCAGGGACCCGACCGACCAGGTCCACCACCCGGAGCGTCAGCGGGTCGGCCGCCAGGCCGCGCCGACGTCGGCACACCTCGGCGGTGACGACGGCGGGGACGCCGAACCAGAGCGCGGGCAGCACGACGGCCTGCCAGACGGCGGGGTGGGTGGTGCTCGTGGTGGCGGTGAGGGCGACCAGCAGGCCGAGTGCGGCGACGGCCGCGGTGCCGACCAGGACCCCGGTGATGCGGTGCTCCGTCTCGGCGAACCGACGTCCGGCCCGGCCGCCGAGCCACGCGGTGACGACGGCGAACCCGAGGGCCGCGAGCGTGACGACGATCGGCGCGGACGCCCCGGAGAGCCCGGTGGCCTTCGCGGCCGCGGACCCCAGCGTGAACGTGACGTCGACGCCGTGGCCGATGAGCCAGACGTTCCCGGCAGCGGTCCAGAAGACACTCCAGTCGACCTGGAGGCCGTACTCGAACGCCCACAGCAGGGTGAGCGGCACCAGGGCGATGCCCACGCCGACGCCCACCGTCACGATCGCTTCGATCACGGCGAGGAGGGCGGTTCCGAGGCGGTTCATCGCAGCGAGGATACGTGCCCGACCCCGCGCACGACGGGAGGCTCGGCGCGGGTCCCGCACCGAGCCTCCCGTCCGACAGGTGCCGCCGTCAGCGCGCGGCGATGACCTCGCGCAGCAGCGCGGCCGTCTCGGACGGCGTCTTGCCGACCTTGACGCCGGCCGCTTCGAGCGCCTGCTTCTTCGCCTCGGCGGTGCCGGCGGAGCCGGACACGATCGCGCCGGCGTGGCCCATCGTCTTGCCCTCGGGGGCGGTGAAGCCCGCGACGTACCCGACGACCGGCTTCGTGACGTTGGCCTTGATGAAGTCGGCCGCGCGCTCCTCGGCGTCGCCGCCGATCTCGCCGATCATCACGATGGCCTCGGTCTCCGGGTCGGCCTCGAACGCGGCGAGCGCGTCGATGTGCGTCGTGCCGATGACCGGGTCGCCGCCGATGCCGATGGCGGTCGAGAAGCCGAGGTCCCGCAGCTCGTACATCATCTGGTAGGTCAGGGTGCCCGACTTCGACACGAGGCCGATCGGGCCCTTGCCGGTGATCGTCGCGGGGGTGATGCCGACGAGCGACTCGCCCGGGGTGATGATGCCCGGGCAGTTCGGCCCGATGATGCGGGTCTTCCCGCCCAGGGCCTTGGCGTGCGCCCAGAACGCGGCGGCGTCCTGCACCGGGATGCCTTCGGTGATGACGACGACGAGGGGGATCTCGGCGTCGATCGCCTCCATCACGGCGTCCTTCGCGAACGCCGGCGGGACGAAGACGATCGAGACGTCGGCACCGGTGGTGTCGATGGCCTCGCGCACCGATCCGAACACGGGGAGTTCGACGTCGCCGTGGGTGACGGTCGTGCCGGCCTTGCGGGCGTTGACGCCGCCGACGACGTTCGTGCCGGCCTTGAGCATGAGTGCGGTGTGCTTCGTGCCCTCACCGCCGGTGATGCCCTGGACGATGACCTTGGAGTCCTTGTTGAGGAAGATCGACATTGCTCTGGTGCTCCTTACGCCGCGGCCGCGGCGAGCTCGGCGGCCTTCTCGGCCGCATCGTCCATGGTCTCGGCGACGGTGACGAGCGGGTGCGCTGCCTCCGCCAGGATCCGGCGACCTTCTTCCACGTTGTTGCCGTCGAGGCGGACGACGAGCGGCTTGGTGGCCGCGTCGCCGAGGATGCCGAGCGCGGCGACGATGCCGTTCGCGACGGCGTCGCAGGCGGTGATGCCGCCGAAGACGTTGACGAAGACGCTCTTCACCTGCGGGTCGCCGAGGATGACGTCGAGGCCGTTGGCCATGACCTCGGCCGAGGCGCCGCCGCCGATGTCGAGGAAGTTCGCGGGCTTGACCCCGTCGTGGCGCTCACCGGCGTAGGCGACGACGTCGAGCGTCGACATGACCAGGCCCGCGCCGTTGCCGATGACGCCGACCTCGCCGTCGAGCTTCACGTAGTTCAGGCCGTGGGCCTTCGCCTTGGCCTCGAGCGGGTCCTCGCTGGCGGTGTCCTCGAGCGCCTGGTGGCCCTCGTGGCGGAAGTCGGCGTTCTCGTCGAGGGAGACCTTGCCGTCGAGGGCCAGGATCTGACCGTCGCCCGTACGCACGAGGGGGTTGACCTCGACCAGGGTGGCGTCCTCGCCCGCGAAGACGTCGTAGAGCTTCACGAAGACGCCGGCGACCTGCTCGACGAGCTCCTCCGGGAACCCGGCCTGGCGTGCGATGGCCTCGCCGGCCTCCTGGTTGATGCCGGTCAGCGGGTTCACCTCGACCCGGGCCAGCGCTTCGGGCTTCTCCACCGCGAGCTGCTCGATCTCCATGCCGCCCTCGACGCTGGTGAGCGACAGGTAGGAGCGGTTCGCCCGGTCGAGCAGCACCGAGAAGTAGAACTCCTCGGCGATGTCCGCACCCTGCGCCACCATCACGCGCTGCACGGTGTGGCCCTTGATGTCGAGCCCGAGGATCGCCTGCGCGTGCGTGAAGGCCTCGTCCGGGGTCTTCGCGACCTTGACGCCCCCGGCCTTGCCACGGCCACCGACCTTCACCTGCGCCTTGACGACCACGACACCGCCGATCTGCTCGGCCGCCGCCTTCGCCTGCTCGGGGGTGTCGGCGATGATCCCCTGGAGGACGGGGACGCCGTAGGACTCGAAGAGGTCCCTGGCCTGGTACTCGAAAAGATCCACGCTGTTCTTCTTCCCGCACGGTTCGTGCGATCGGCATCGGTGTCCGGTCGCGCCTCCACATCGAGGGTCGCTCGATGTCGAGACAACGGCCGCGACCGAGCCTAGCGCTGGCAGGTGGACGCGCGGTGCCCCGGTGGAGAACGCGGACCACCCGCTCGGCCACCACCCCCGTCCTGTCGTCCGGGGTACGCGATCTCCGGGCGACCGACCAGGCCGTTCCGTGCACCGTCGATCGGGTGCAGAACGAACTCCGTACCCGTGCCGTCGAGGTCTTCGGCTGGCACCTCCGCGACGCCCAGGAGACCGTGGTCGACGCCGTCCTCGAGGGCCGCGACGCGCTCGCCCTCATGCCGACCGGCTCCGGCAAGTCCGCGATCTACCAGGTCGCCGCCCTCGCGCTCGACGGACCCGTCGTCGTGGTCTCGCCCCTCGTGGCCCTGCAGGAGGACCAGGTCGTCGGCATCGAGGACCACCCGGACGCGCCCAGGGCCGTGACCATCAACGCCACCCGGGCGCACCGCGAGCTCGAGGACGCGTGGGAGGCCGTCGCCGCCGGCCAGGCCCGTTACGTCTTCCTCGCCCCGGAGCAGCTCGCGAAGGACGAGGTCGTCGACCGGCTCCGCGAGGCCGGGGTCGCCCTCGTCACGGTCGACGAGGCGCACTGCGTGTCGAGCTGGGGCCACGACTTCCGCCCGGACTACCTGGTGCTCGGCGAGGTGATCGAACGGCTCGGACGTCCTCCGGTCCTCGCGATGACGGCGACCGGGTCGACGCCCGTCCGCAACGAGATCGTCGAGCGGCTCGGGATGCGCGACCCGCTCGTCGTCGCGACGGGTTTCGACCGACCGAACCTGCGCTTCGAGGTCCAGCGGCACAGCGATGCCGACGAGAAGCGCGACGCCGTCATCGCCCAGGTGGTCGGGCTCGAGGGCGCGGGGATCGTCTACGTCGCCACCCGCGCCGAGACCATGCTCTACGCCGACGAGCTCACGGAGCACGGCCGCCGCGCGAAGGGGTACCACGCGGGGCTCCGGGTGCGGGACCGCGAACACGTGCACCACGAGTTCCTCGAGGGGGACCTCGACGTCGTCGTCGCGACCAGCGCCTTCGGGATGGGCATCGACAAGCCCGACGTGCGGTTCGTCGTGCACGCCGACGTGCCGGAGTCGGTCGACGCGTACTACCAGGAGGTCGGCCGTGCCGGACGTGACGGCGACGTCGGCCTCGCGACCCTGCACTACCGCTCCGAAGACCTCGGGCTCCGCCGGTTCTTCGCCTCCGGGTCCCCCCGGCCCGCGTCGCTGCGCGCCGTGTTCGACGCCGTCCCCGCCGACGGCGTCCTCCCCCGATCCGAGGTCGCCGAGCGCTCCGGGCTCGCCGCCCGCACCGCCGCCCGGGTCGCGAACGCCCTGGTCGACGCCGGAGCACTGACCGACGATGCCGACGGACTCCGCCGAGCAGCGGACGGACCGGTGGACGCCGACGCCGCTGTCGAGCTCGCCAAGGCCCACGCGAAGGAACGGGAGCGGGTGGAGGAGTCCCGCATCGAGATGATGCGCCGCTTCGCCGAGACGAACGGCTGCCGTCGGCAGTTCCTGCTCGGCTACTTCGGCGACGAACTGCCCGAGCCGTGCGGCAACTGCGACACCTGCTCGTCGGGCACGGCCACCGACGCCGACGCGCACGGAGCGGACGGGTCGCACGACGCCGAGTGGCCGCCGGACGCCCCGGTGGAGCACGCCGAGTGGGGCCGCGGCACCGTGATGAGCACCGAGGACGACCGACTGACGGTGTTCTTCGAGTCCGCCGGGTACCGCACACTGGCCCTCGCCGACGTGACGGAGCGGCACCTGCTCGAGCGCGTCTGACCCGGTGCCCCGGGGGAAGGCGCGGTCGCTCGACCACCCGTCGGCGACCGCGCTCCACTCCCCCGAGCACAGGCAGTAGACACCGCGGGGATGACCTGACGGTGACCCGCAGGTGAACGGCGTGCGAACCGGCACGTCCGACCGTCACCCGTCCGGCCGCGTCACGCCGTCCCCCGGGCACCACGGACGTTCCCACCGGCATCCGGGTAGCAAGGAACCGTGGGCCGGTCCGGGCACGTACGACGCGACGGGCACCACGCACGAGCACGCAACACGATCGACAGGAGCGACACATGTCCGACCCCGGCATCACCCCAGGCGACGAGTTCAGCGACGGCGTCAGCGACTCCGACGACGAAGGCCGCGCCGACGACGTGGACCGCGAGTACGTGGGCGCCTACGAGACCGACGCCGCCGAGGAGGCGCTCGAGACCGTGACGAACGACGCCGTCGCCGGCGAGACCGCCGAGCCGCAGCTCGGCGACGGCACCGACGACGGCCCCACCGGTGGCGCCCCGCGCGAGGGCTCGCCGGACCTGTGGGAGCAGGGCGACGACCGTCCCGACCTCGGCGGCGACCTGGGCACGAAGCCGCTCTGACCGTGACCGGTCGACGGACGGGAGGTCCGGTGCACGACGTGTGCCGGGCCTCCCTCCGGCCGCGTGGTCACGACCGTGATCCGGCGCTCCGTCGGTTCCTCGCCGACAGCACGCCCGTCGTGGCGGGTGGCCGCGCGATCCTGCTGCAGATCGCCGACCCGGTCGTGGCGGCGGGGGTCCGGCGGCACTCGGACTTCGCGCGACGGCCGCAGCAGCGCCTCGCGCACACCCTGATGTACGTGTACGCGGTGGTGGTCGGGACCCCGCACGACGCCGCCGTCGCCGCCGCGTTCGTCCACCACGCGCACCGGCCCGTCGCGGGCGCGGACGACGTCGACCGTCAGCTCTGGGTGGCCGCGACCCTGTACGACTCCGCGCTCCTGACCCACCGGCTGCTCGGCGATCCCGTCGACGCCGAGCGCGCGGAAGCGGTCCTCCGTGCCTACGCCCCGATCGCCACCGCCCTCCGCGTGCCGCCGGAGCGGTGGCCGGGCTCGGTGGCCGCGTTCGAGACGTACTGGACCGACACGCTCGCCCGGCTGCAGGTCACCGACGAGGCTCGCGGGGTGGTCCGTGACCTGCTGCACCCGGTCGCCGCCCCGTGGTGGGTGCGTGCCGCGATGCCCGTCGAGCGGATCGTCACCGTCGGGATGCTGCCGGAGCCGGTCCGGACCGCGTACGGCTTCGCCTGGGGCCCGCGCGAGGAGCGTCGCTACCGGCGGACCCTGTCGGCGCTCCGGGCGCTCCGCACCGTCCTGCCCGGGGCCCTGCTGCGCCTGCCGGGGCCGCTGCTGCTCCGGGCGATGCACCGCACCGCGGCCCGGCACGCGCGGGCCTGAGCCGTCCGTCCCGGCGGCGCCGCGTCCCCCGCGATCCTGGACGTCGGGACGCGGACCGCGGTTGAGTGGGGCCATGTCCTCCTCCCTGTCCGGTGACGACTCCCTGCTCCTGCCCGAGTTCGACGCGCCGCCCGCGGACCCGCTCGACCTCGCCCGCACGTGGCTCGACCAGGCCGGCGAGCACGAGGTTTCCGAGCCGCTCTCGATGACGCTGGCCACCGCGGGTGCGGACGGCCGCGTCGGTGCCCGGACGGTCGACGTCAAGCGGATCGACGACCGCGGCCTGGTGTTCGGCACCTCGACGCTCAGCCCGAAGGGACGGCAGCTCGCGGAGAACCCGCACGCCGCCCTGCAGGTGTACTGGCGCGAGACGATGCAGCAGCTCCGCTTCGAGGGCCGCGCCGTGCAGCTCTCCGACGCGGAGTCCGACGCGCTCTTCGCCGACCGGTCGCCGAAGTCGCGCGCCGCCACGGCCGTCGCCGACCAGTCCGCGGTGCTCGAGCCCCGGACGCTGCAGGACCTCATCGACGACGCGAACGTGCTGCTCGACGAGTCCGACGACGACGTCCCGCGCCCGGCCGGCTGGGTCGCGTGGCGCCTCGAGCCCGACCTCGTCGAGTTCTGGCACGGCAGCCGCGACCGGATGCACCGCCGCCTGCAGTACGCACGCGCCCACGGCGACTGGTCGGCCACCCGCCTCCAGCCCTAGCGCCGCGCCCGCCAGAGGCGCCCCGCCCCGGCACCGCCGATCGGTCGCGCGGCGACGCGGCGGGTCAGCCCCGTCCGATGGGGTTCGGCATCACCCCCGCCCGGATGAGCGAGGACGACTGGTCCGCCAGGTCGACCATCGTCAGCGTGTTCCGCAGCTGCAGCCGGTTGAGGCACGAGTGCTCGAACGTGGACACCCGCAGGTCGAGCGGACGCCGACGGTCCGGGTGCTCCGCCGCGTGCCGGTCGACGCACTCGCCGGCGAGCCGCCAGAAGAGGTCCCCGGGCAGGACCCCGTCGTCGTCGAGGACCGCCGCCAGGAAGCGCAGCACCCCGTCGAACACGTCGGTGAACACGGCGAGCGCCGCCTCGTCGTCGTCGACCGGGTGCACGATGCGGCGGATGTCCTCGGGCACCGGGCGGTCGTCGTGCTCCCCGAGGACCACGACCTCCTCGCCGATGTCCTTCATGAACGCCCCGGTCACGGCACCGTCGCGGACGACGAGCACCAGGTTCTCGCCGTGCGGCATGAACGCCAGGTCGTGCACGGTCAGGCAGTGCACGACCGGCCGCAGGTACGCGTCGAGGAAGCGCCGCACCCACGTCGCCGCGTCCAGCCCGGAGGCCCGCACGAGCTCGGTTGCGACCGCACGCCCGTCGGCGTCCCGGTGCAGCAGTGCCGCCATCGTCATGAGCCGCTCCCCGGGAGCCGTCCGTGGCACCGGGCTCTCCCGCCACAGCGCCGCGAGCATCTTCCGCTGCGGCGATGCGACGTCCACGCGGTGGTACGCGTCGCCGGTGTACCCGATCGCCGCGTGTTCGCGCAGCACCCGGAACCCGGCGTCCCACAGGGTGGTGTCGGCCGCCACGAGCGACGCGACCCAGTCGTTCACCGCGGGGGTCGAGCGCATGTACGCCGGTGACATGCCCCGCAGGAACCCCATGTTCTGCACCGCAAGTGCCGTCTTGACGTACGAGCGCTCGGGGTGGCTGCGGTCGAAGGCGGTGCGGATGGACTGCTGCGGCTGGAACAGGTCCGGACCCTCACCGAGGTCGACGAGGTCCTGCCGTCCGAGGTCGGGCGCGAACGTCACGGCGATGCGGTGCTGCCACTGCCAGGGGTGGACCGGCAGCCAGACGTAGTCGTCGGGGTCCAGGCCGCGGCGGGCGAGCGTCCGGCGGTGTTCGGCGACCGTGTCGGCCCCGAGTTCCGCGGCCCAGTGCTCCGCCTCGGTCCGGTCCGCGGCGAGCGCCAGGTGCGTGTGCGCCCGACGGGCGGCGAGCCACCGGATGCGGAACCGGCCGCCGGACTCCGGTGCGTACGCCCGGTACTCGTCGAGGCCGAACCCGATCCGCCCGTTCGCCGCGACGAATGCCGGGTGCCCCTCGGTCATCGCCGCCTCGATGTCCTGGAATCCGGCGACGACGTCCCCGTCCCGTCGGCCGCGGGCGAGCTGCCGCGCCGACGGTCCCCCGCGGCGGTGCTTGGCGGCGGCGCTGGCGAGCGTCGAGGCGACCTCCTCCAGGTACGTTCCGAGCAGGGTGTCCGGTATCCCGAGCACGTCGCGGAGTTCGAGGACCAGCTCCTGCGCGTCGAGCGGCAGCGGCACGGGGTCGTCCGAGGCGGACTCCCGCGTCAGGGTGCGCTCGTCGACGGACCAGTGCTCGAGCTGGTGCTGCCGTGCCCGGAAGCGGTAGCGCGAGCCGCCGGTGTCGAGCAGCCACCCGTCGCCGTCCGGCCGCGGTGTGACGAGTCGTTCGTGCGTGAACTCCGCGACGGCCTTCGCCACCAGGTGTCGTTGCGCGACCACCAGGTGCTCAGGCCGGAGGTGCGCGGCCGGGCCGTCGTCGTCGGGGATGCCGATCGATGCGGTGTCGAGCACCGAGAGCAGCGCGCGCTTGCCGTCCACGTCGACCTCGCGGAGCGCACGGAACCCGACCTCGGCGTTCTTCGTCTGCACCGCGGTGTTCCGCACGTCCGGTTCGACGACGACGCGCCGGGCCCCGAGGGCGTCCCGGCAGTGCTCGACCACGGCGCGCATCACGGCGCTGGTGAGTCCGTGGACCCGGCCACCGACGGGAGGCGGGGCGACGAGCAGGTGCATGCCGACGTCACCGGGACGGGCGTCCCAGACGTCGACGAGCAGGACCGCTGCCGGGTCGTACGTCTCGACGTAGGCGCACGGGGCACCGTCGCGCAGCACGAGCCAGCCGTCCTGCGCCGGGTCGCTCTGCACCGCGCCGAGGTAGGTCGTGACGCCGCCGAGGTCGACGTGCTGCATGCCCCACCACGACGACGGCGGTGCCGCGAGCCAGGACTGCACGCGGGCGGCGTCCCGCTCCGGGTCCACCGGCACCACGGACAGGAGGCCCGGCAGCGCCTCCGCCACAACGGTCCGGTCGTGCTGGACCGCGCTCATGCGCGCACCTCCGCGCGCTCCCCGCGCACCGCATGCTCGCCGTGCCCCGCGCGCTCGGCGCGGACCGAGGCGGGCAGACCGAACTCCTGGAAGGCGATCCGGGCCTCCAGGCCGTAGACCTCGCGCCCGGTGACGGACCGGATGATCGACGCGTTCCGCCACGCCCCCATGCCGAGGTCCGGTGCGGTCAGGCCGTGGGTGTGCTCCTCGGCGTTCTGCACCCAGATCCGGCCCCCGAGGGTGTCGACGTGGTGGTCCCGGGCGACCGAGAACCGGCCGCGGGAGTCACGCGTCACGAGGTGCGCGACGGGATCGAGGAACCGCGGTGGCCGGGGCGCGTAACCGGTCGCGAGGACCAGCCGCTCGACCTCGTGCTCGTACGTCTCGCCGAGCTGCTCGTGTCGGAGGGTCAGCCGGTACACCGCGCGGTCGGGGTCCCACCTGGCGGCGGTGACGCTCGTCTCGGTGCGCAGCGTCGTCGGGACCGGACCCCTGGCGCTGATCCGGTACAGCGCGTCGTAGACCTCGCTGACCAGGTCCGCGCTGATGCCCTTGTACAGCCCGCGCTGCTCGCGGCCGAGACGGTCCCGGACGTGCTCGGGCAGCGCGTGGAAGTGGTCGGTGTACTCCGGACTCGTCATCTCGAGGGTGAGCTTGGTGTCCTCCATCGGGAAGAACCGCGGCGACCGGGTGATCCAGTCCAGGCGGTACCCGCCGTCGCGGATGCCCTCGAGGAGGTCGCGGTAGACCTCGGCGGCGGACTGGCCGCTGCCGATCACCGCGACGGACCCGGCGCTGCGGAGGGCGTCCCGGTTCGGCAGGTAGTCGGCCGAGTGCAGCACCGGGCCGTCCAGGTCGCGGAGTGCGGCGGGCACCGACGGCTCGGTGCCGACGCCGACCACGACGTGCCGGGCCCGGTACGTCTCCGGGCCGTCCGCCGTCTCGGCGTGCACGGTGAACAGGTCCTGCTCGGCGTCGTGCTCGACCGCGACCACCCGGCGTCCCCAGCGGAGGGAGTCGAGCCGGTCGGCAGCCCAGCGGCAGTAGGCGTCGTACTCGCGGCGCAGGGGGTGGAAGTCCTCGCGGATGTAGAAGGGGTAGAGCCGACCGGTCTCCTTGAGCCAGGCCAGGAACGAGAACGGCGAGGTCGGGTCCGCCATCGTGACGAGGTCGGCGAGGAACGGCACCTGGATCGTCGCGTCGTCGAGCATCATGCCGTGGTGCCAGGCGAAGCCGTCGCGCGCGTCGAGGAACACGGCGTCGAGGTCGGCGACCGGGTTCGTCAGGCAGGCGAGCCCGAGGTTGAACGGGCCGATGCCGATCCCGACGACGTCGTGCACGGGGGTCGTGGCGGCGGCGTCGACGGCGCTCATCGTGCGGCTCCGCCGGTCACGGTCGGCTGGGACGACGCGGCACGCAGGCGCTCCGCCGTGGCCACAACGTGGTCGAGGGAGGCGCGCATCTGCTCGGCCGTCGTCGCCGGGTTGAGCAGGGTCAGCTTGTTGCACGGCCGCCCGTCGATCACGGTCTTCGCGATGAGCACCCGCCCCTCCGCCAGCAGTGCCGCGCGGAGCGGCGCCACCATCGCGTCCGACTCCTCGTCGGAGACCCCCGCCGGCTGCCAGCGGAACAGGACCGTGCTCAGCTGTGTCGGCGCCACGAGGACGAGGTCCCGGTCGGCCTGCACGATCGCGTGCGTCTCCGCGGCCAGGTCGACGACGGCGTCGAACGCCCGCCCGATCGCGTCCGCACCGGAGGCCCGCAGCGTCGCCCAGAGCTTCAGCGCGTCGAACCGGCGGGTGGTCTGCAGCGACTTGTCGACCTGGTTCGGCTCGGTCGCGTCCTCCGGGTTGAGGTAGTCCGCATGCCAGGAGGCCCGGCGCAGGTCCGCCGGGTGCCGCACCACGAGCACGCTCGACGACACCGGCTGGAAGAAGGACTTGTGCAGGTCGGTCGTGACGCTGCGGGCACGCTCGATGCCGTCGAGCAGGTGCCGTCGCGACGGGGACACGAGCAGACCGCACCCGTAGGCGGCGTCGACGTGCAGCCACACGCCCTCGAGGTCGCACACGTCCGCGATCGGCGCCAGCGGGTCGATGACCCCGCGGTCGGTCGTGCCGGCGGTCGCGACGACGGCCATCGGGGTGCGGCCGTCGGCACGGGCGTCGGCGATCGCCAGGGCCAGTGCGGACGGGAGCACCCGGCCGGCCGTGTCGGTCTCGACGTCGACGACCGCGGAGTCGGGCAGGCCGAGCAGGCGGACGGACTTGCGGACGCTGAAGTGTGTCTCGGCGGTGGCGAACACGGCCAGGTCGGTGAGCGCGGGAGCGAGCGTCGTGGTCGCGGCCGTCGCGGTCGGTGCCGCCGTCGCGGTCGGTGCCGCCGTCGCGGTGTCGGCCGTCGCGGCCTCCCGCGCCAGGAGGAGGGCCTGCAGGTTGGACTGCGAGCCGCCCGACGTGAAGACGCCGTCGCCCGCCCGGAAGCCGATCCGCCGGGCGAGCCAGTCGACCACGTGCCGCTCGATGTCGGTGCCGATACGGGACTGGTCCCAGGTGTCGACCGACGGGTTCACGGCGGCGAGCACGGCCTCCGCGGCGACCGCGGGCAGGGCGACCGGGCAGTTGAGGTGTGCGAGGTACCCGGGCGTGTGGAACCAGACGGCCTCGCGGACGAACAGTTCGTCGAGTTCGGCGAGCGCACGCTCCGTGCCGAGTGCCGGTCCGTCGAGGTCGACCGCGGCCACGCGCTCGTGCAGGTCCGCCGCGGGGGTGTCGGTCGTCGGGAGCGCAGCGACGGCGATGCGGTCCGCGAGCCGGTCGACGGTCGCGCCGACGGCCTCCCGGTAGTGCTGCGCGGTCTCGGGGCTGATCATGTCGAGCGGAGTCGTGTCGAGCGAGGTCATGTTAGGTGAGGCTAACCTCACCTGCCTTCACTGTCACCCGTCCGGGGTACCGGGCGTGGCGGACGCGAGCGACCCTCGAGGAGAGGTCGGGCAGACGCTCCCGGTACGGTCGGGGCATGGGGCTCGTACCACCGGTCACCGTCCGGCCCGCCGTCGACGCGGATGCGCCGGGGATCGCCGCCGTGCACGTACAGGCCTGGCGCGAGGCGTATGCCCACCTGCTGCCGGCCGCGTTCCTCGCGTCGCTCGACCCCGTCGCGCGCACCACCCGCTGGCGACGCATCATCGCGGACCCCGACGTGACGGTCGTCACCGCGGAACAGGACGGGTCCGTCGTGGGCTGGGCGACCGCAGGCCCCGGGCGCGACGAGCACCCCGTCCGCGATCGCGAGCTCGAGGGCATCTACGTCCTGGCGGCCGTGTACGGCTCCGGCGCGGGCCAGTTGCTCCTCGACGCCGCACTCGGGAACGCGCCCGCGTACCTCTGGGTCGCCGACGACAACCCCCGGGCGCAGGCCTTCTACCGCCGGAACGGGTTCCGCCGCGACGGCACGACGAAGACCGAACGGCTGGGCGACCATGCACTCCTCGCCGCCCGGATGGTGCGCTGAGCCGTCGGCTAGAGCTTCTCGATCGGCGCGATCTTGATGAGCAGCTTCTTCCGCCCGGCGCTGTCGAACGCGATCTCGGCGATCCGCTTGGCGCCCTGACCGGTCACCGCCGAGACGGTCCCCTGCCCGAAGTCGACGTGCGAGATCCGGTCCCCCGGAGCCAGCTCCATGTCGCCGTTGTCCCGGACCTGCCCGGACACCCGGTTCGCCCACTCCGTCTTCGGCTTGGTCTTGGCCGCGGCGGCTGCCCGGTCGTAGGACCCGCCGCCCCAGCCGCCACCACCGCGGTAGCCGCCGCCACCGGTGCCACCGCCGCCGAAGCCGCCCTCGCGCTTGGCGTTGAGCGCGCGGGGCTGTGTGCCGCCGCGACTGTTCGCCATCCCCGGTGACTGCTTCCACTCGATGAGTCCCTCGGGGATCTCCTGCAGGAAGCGCGAGGGCATCGCCACGTTGACGTCGCCGAACTGGGCTCGGGTCATCGCGAGCGACAGGAACAGGACCTTCTTCGCGCGGGTGATGCCCACGTAGAACAGCCGGCGTTCCTCGGACGGGCCGCCCGGCTCGTTCGCGGACATCCGGTGCGGGAGCAGGTCCTCCTCCACGCCGGTCAGGAACACGGCGTCGTACTCCAGGCCCTTCGCGGTGTGCAGGGTCATGAGCGACACGGTTCCCGAGGAGTCGTCGAGCTCGTCCGCCGCGGCCACCAGGGAGACCTCGGTCAGGAAGTCCGAGAGCGTCCCCTCGGGGTTGTTCTTCTGGAACTCACGCGTCACGGCGACGAGTTCGTCGATGTTGTCCGCGCGGGCGGCGTCCTGCGCGTCCGGCGACTTGCGGAGCTGTTCGAGCAGACCCGAGCCGTCGAGCAGCTGCGTCAACGTGTCGACCACCGGCTGCTCCCCGGCCTTGGCGGCGACCTCGTCGAGCAACCCGGCGAACGAGGTGATCGCGGTGCGCACCTTCGGCCCGAAGCCGAGTTCGTCGGCGTGCCGCAGGGCCTCGCGCATCGAGACCTCGTGCTCGTCGGCGTACCGCTGCAGCGCGGTCTCGGTGACCGCACCGATCCCGCGCTTCGGCACGTTGAGGATGCGACGGAGCGACAGCGGGTCAGCGGGGTTCGCGACGGTGATGAGGTACGCCATCGCGTCCTTGATCTCGGCGCGCTCGTAGAACTTCGTGCCGCCGAGCACCCGGTACGGGATGGCGGCGCGGATGAAGATCTCCTCGAGTGCACGCGTCTGCGAGTTCGTCCGGTAGAACACCGCCATGTCGCGGTAGTCCATGCCGTCCTCGTGCAGACGCTGGATCTCGTCGGCGACGAACTGCGCCTCGTCGTGGCCGGTGTACCCGGTGAAGCCGACGATCTTCTCGCCCGCTCCGACGTCCGTGAACAGGTTCTTCGCCTGCCGGTCGAAGTTGTTCGCGATCACGGCGTTCGCGGCGTCGAGGATGTTCTGCGTCGAGCGGTAGTTCTGCTCGAGCAGGATCACCTTCGAGTTCGGGAAGTCCCGCTCGAACTCGACGATGTTGCGGATGTCCGCCCCGCGGAAGGCGTAGATGGACTGGTCGGAGTCACCCACGACCGTGAGCGACGCCGGCGCGATCGACCCGTCGGTCTCCCGCATCCGCTCGACGTGCTGACCGGCGTCCTCGAGCTTGTCCACCTGATCCACGGGCACCGGACGGGTGAGCTCGCGGATGAGGGCGTACTGCGCGTGGTTCGTGTCCTGGTACTCGTCCACCAGGACGTACCGGAAGCGGCGCTGGTAGAGCGCGGCGATCTCCGGGAAGGCCCGGAACAGGAACACGGTCTGCCCGATGAGGTCGTCGAAGTCGAAGGCGTTGGCCCGGCGGAGCTCGCTCGTGTACCGCCGGAACACCTCGGTGAACATGACCTCTTGCGGGTCGTCCGTGTTGATGTTGCGCGCGTAGGTGTCGATGTCCTGCAGCTCGTTCTTGAGCTTCGAGATCTTCGACGCCGCGGCACCGACGGTCAGCCCGAGGGAGTCCGCTTCGAGGTCCTTGATGATCCGCTTGAGCAGCGCACGCGAGTCGGCGGAGTCGTAGATCGTGAACGACTGCGGGAACCCGAACCGCTCGGCCTCGCGCCGGAGGATCCGCACGCACGCCGAGTGGAACGTCGAGATCCACATGCCCTCGGCCGCCTGCCCGACCAGGGCCTGCACCCGCTCACGCATCTCGGCGGCGGCCTTGTTCGTGAACGTGATCGCGAGGATCTGCGACGGCCAGGCTTCACGGTTCGCCAGGAGCAGCGCGATGCGCCGGGTGAGCACGCTGGTCTTGCCCGAACCGGCGCCCGCCACGATCAGCAGCGACTCACCGCGGTACTCGACGGCTTCCTTCTGCTGCGGGTTCAGACCCGCGGTGAACGGGTCCTCGTACGCGCGGTCACCGGCGCCGGGACCGTCGGTGCGGCCGGGCGTCGAGTCGAAGGGGTCGAGCACGATCGTCATGTCCGGGACAGTCTAGGCGCGACCCCCGACAGGGATCAGGCTCCGGAGGCTCGTTCCGCGACGAGCGATCGGGCGCGCACCGCGAGGTCCGCGTGGTCCGCGAACACGCCGTCGACACCGGTCCGGACGACCGATGTGAACCACCGCTCCCAGTCGCCGTACGCCGCCAGGTCGCCACCACGTCGGAGCACCGCCGGCAGGAAGCGGTTCTCCGGGCGGAGCGTCCACGTGTACACCGCCAGGCCGACGGCGTGGGCCCGCTCGACGACGTCGCTCCGCACGGGGCCGGGGTCGTCGAGGGCACGGGAGTCGACACCGGCCATCAGCGTCGGCAGGTCCACGCTGACGCCGTCGAACTCGGTCGCGAGTCGGGCCAGCGCGGCGTCAGACCGCTCGGCGGCGTACGTCGGGGCGGCGGACCCGACGGAGGCGACCTCGTCGGCGGCCGCACCACGGGCCTCCTGGAGGTACACCAGCCGCCCGCCCGTGCCGAGCGCGGCGACCTCGCGCAGGACGCCCTTCTCGAACGACTCGACCGTCAGCCGGTCGTCCCCGCGCCACCCGGCGGCGCCGAGCACGCCGTCGAGGAGCGGGGCCATCGGGAACCCCGCCGCGGCGAAGGCACTGGCGTGCTTGACCTCGGCGACCAGGCCGACCCGGCGAGGGGCGGCGTCCAGGATCGCGAGCAGGTCCTCCAGGCGCAGGACGGTGTCCTCGCCGTCGTGCTGACGGGAGGCCCGGCGCAGCTCCGGCAGGCGCTCACGGGTCCGCAGGGTGCGCAGCTCCTCCCACGTGAAGTCCTCGGTGAACCAGCCGGTCAGTCGTCGACCCTCGATCGTCTTCGTCGTCCGGCGGTCCCGGAACTCCGGGCGGTCCGCGACGTCCGTGGTGCCGGACACCTCGTTCTCGTGACGGAGCACCAGGACGCCGTCCTTCGTCGGCACGAGGTCCGGCTCGACGGCGTCCGCGCCGAACTCGATCGCGAGTTCGTAGGCGCTGCGGGAGTGCTCGGGGCGGTACCCGGAGGCGCCGCGGTGGGCGATGACGAGCGGCTGCATGCAGGCGACGATACGGAGTGCTGATGAACACCGTGGACGTTCAGCGAGCCTGCGGAGATCCCTCGGTGGACCGACAGCGAGCGCCAATAGGCTCCCCGGTAGGAGGACCCGGAGACGTTCCGCTTCCCGCGAATCCACAGCCATCGGGCCCGATCGGCCCGTACGCTGTGAGGACACGAAGGAACGGCTCCGCCGCACTCCTTCCCGAGCCCACGAGCCGATGCCATCCGGGTACCGGCTCCACGACTCCACACCAGAGGAATCAGAGGACACCATGGCCTTCAAGCCCGGTTTCGACCAGTCCCCCGCCTTCAACGACGCGGGCCGGAACGCATGGGGCGCCGGCTCGAACGCACAGCAGGGCTACCCGCAGCAGGGGTACCCCCAGCAGGGCGGCTACCCGCAGGCGCCGTACGGCCAGACCGGCTGGGGACAGGCGCCGCAGCAGCCCGGGCTGTCACCCGACCAGCTGCGTGACATGTACGACCGCCCGTCGGCGAACAAGGTCGACACGGACCGCATGTCGTACGAGGACACCATCGTCAAGACGCTCCTGGCGTTCGGCGTGCTCATCGTCGGTGCCGTCGCCGGGTGGAACCTCCCGCCGGTGGTCTGGATCGTCGGGGCGCTCGTCGGGTTCGTCCTCGCACTGGTGAACACCTTCAAGAAGAAGCCGTCGCCCGGCCTCGTGCTGGCGTACTCCTTCTTCGAAGGCCTCTTCGTCGGTGGCATCTCGGGCATGTACAACACCATGTGGGACGGCATCGTCACGCAGGCGGTGTTCGGCACACTCGGTGTCTTCGCGGTGACGCTCCTGCTCTTCTCGTCCGGCAAGGTCCGTGCCACGCCGAAGCTGACCCGGTTCTTCCTGGTCGCGATGGTCGGCTACATGGCGTTCTCGCTCGTCAACATCGTGCTGATGTTCACCGGTGTGACGCAGAGCGCCTTCGGCCTCCTCGGCGTCACGGTGTTCGGCATCCCGCTCGGCGTCCTGATCGGCATCTTCGTGGTGCTGATGGCGGCGTACTCGCTCATCCTCGACTTCGACCAGATCAAGACCGGTGTCGAGCGCGGCGCTCCCCGCATCTACGCCTGGACGGCGGCGTTCGGCCTCATCGTCACGCTCGTCTGGCTGTACCTCGAGATCCTGCGCATCCTGGCGATCATCGCCAGCAGCTCGCGCAACTAGCTCGCAGCACTCGGAGGGCCCCGGCAGTCGCCGGGGCCCTCCGTCGTTTCCCCCCCCAGAGGTTCCGTGATGACGGAACTTCGCGCGCCGAGATGCCACGATCCTGGAACCGGGGCGACCGCACGCGGTACGCCCTGGAACCTCGACGGGCGGCAACGGGTAGCTGGGCGAGCCACCGGCCAGGAGGCACAGCGCGGCCCCGGCGGCACCGGTTCCGCGATCGCGGAACCTCGCTCGTCGAGATGCCGCCCTTTCGGAACCAGGACGACCGCGGGCGGCGAGTCGTGGAACCACGGCGCGCCGGGGAACGTGGGCCGGGAGACGCGGGCCGGGAGCCGCGAGCCGCGCCCGGCAGAACGAGCGAGGGCCCGGTACGCAGTGCGTACCGGGCCCTCGGGCGTTCAGGGGAGACTCACTCCCACTCGATCGTCCCCGGCGGCTTCGACGTGACATCGAGCACGACCCGGTTGACGTCGCGCACCTCGTTCGTGATGCGGTTCGAGATCTTCGCGAGGACGTCGTACGGCAGGCGCGTCCAGTCCGCCGTCATGGCGTCCTCGGACGAGACCGGCCGGAGCACGATCGGGTGCCCGTACGTGCGACCGTCGCCCTGGACCCCGACCGAGCGGACGTCGGCGAGGAGGACGACCGGGCACTGCCAGATCTCGTCGTCCAGGCCGGCTGCGGTGAGCTCGGCGCGGGCGATCGCGTCGGCCGCGCGCAGGATCTCGAGGCGCTCGGCCGTGACCTCACCGACGATGCGGATGCCGAGCCCCGGGCCGGGGAACGGCTGGCGACCGACGATGACCTCGGGCAGCCCGAGCTCGCGGCCGACGGCACGGACCTCGTCCTTGAACAGGGTGCGCAGCGGCTCGACGAGCTGGAACGTCATGTCGTCGGGCAGTCCGCCGACGTTGTGGTGCGACTTGATGTTCGCGGTGCCCGATCCACCGCCGGACTCGACCACGTCGGGGTAGAGCGTGCCCTGCACGAGGAACTTCACCTCGGCGTCGCCGTCGGACGCGCGGGCTTCGAGCACGAGCGCCTCGGCCGCGGCCTCGAACGTGCGGATGAACTCGCGCCCGATGATCTTGCGCTTCTGCTCCGGGTCGCTGACGCCGGCCAGGGCGTCGAGGAACTGCTCGCGGGCGTCGACCGTGACGAGCCGGACGCCGGTGGAGGCGACGTAGTCCTCCTCCACCTGCTTGCGCTCGTCGGAGCGGAGGAGCCCGTGGTCGACGAACACGCACGTCAGCTGGTCGCCGACGGCCTTGTGCACGAGCGCCGCGGCGACGGCGGAGTCGACGCCACCGGAGAGCCCGGCGATGACGCGGGAGGACCCGACCTGCGCGCGGATGCGTTCGACCTGCTCCTCGATCACGTTCGCGGAGTTCCAGTCCCCCGGCAGCCCGGCGGCACGGTGCAGGAAGTTCTCGAGCACGGCCTGGCCGAACGCGGAGTGCTTGACCTCGGGGTGCCACTGCACGCCGTAGAGCTTGCGCTCGTCGGAGGCGAAGGCCGCGACCGGGGTCGAGTCGCTGGAGGCGAGGACCTCGAAGCCCTCCGGGGCCTTCGACACGGCGTCACCGTGCGACATCCAGGTGGTCTGCGCAGCCGGCTGTCCGCCGAGCAGGACGCTGTCGGTCCCGCTGACGGTCACGTCGGTGGCGCCGTACTCCCGGAGGCCGGTGTTCGCGACCTCGCCGCCGAGCGACTTCGCCATGGCCTGGAAGCCGTAGCAGATGCCGAGCACGGGGACGCCGAGGTCGAGGATCTCGCTGTCCAGGGACGGTGCGCCGTCCTCGTAGACGGAGGACGGGCCTCCCGACAGGACGATCGCGGCCGGGTCCTTCGCGCGGATCTCGTCCGCCGTGGCGGAGTGCGGGACGATCTCGCTGTAGACGTTGGCCTCGCGGACCCGTCGTGCGATCAACTGCGCGTACTGCGCACCGAAGTCGACGACGAGGACGGGACGCTGTTCGGTCTCGCTCACCGAGCGCTCTCCTTCTCCCGCGACTGCTGCGCGGTCAGCTCGTGGTAGGTGGTCATGGCGGCCTGCTGCATGCGGTGCTCGACCACGAAGGACATGAACGGGATGATCCCGCCGAGGGCGATGAGCAGGAAACGCGTCGGCCGCCAGCGCATGATGCTCCAGAGGCGGAAGTCGGCGAAGAGGTAGACGACGTACAGCCAGCCGTGGGCGATGAGGATCGCGACCGACAGGTTGAACGTGCCGGGTGCTTCGCCGGCGGTGCCGTTCGGGACGAAGAACGCTCCCCCGCCGAGCTGCATTTCACGCTGGATGGGCGTGTACTTGATGACGACCTCGACGATCAGGGCCAGCAGCAGCACACCGGTGATGTACGCGGAGATGCGGTAGAACCGCACGGCCCCGGGGATCTTCGGGATGTCGCGGGTCCGGACGGTCAGAGCCATGCCGTCGATCCTACCGGCGACCCGGCTCGGCCCGGGCGTCGTCCACAGCAGCCTCGTCGGCGGGCGTCTCGTCCCCGACGGCGCCACCGGCGGCTGCTTCGGCGACCTCGCGCTCCTCGTCCTGCTCGCGCTCCCAGGCGTCCTTCACGAAGCGGTACCAAAGGAAGACGGCGAAGCCGGCGAAGACGACCCACTCGACCGCGTAGAACAGGTTGAGCCAGTCGAACTGGACCTCGCGCGTGGGGGCCCGGTCGGCGATGGTGCCGAGGTCGGCGGCATCCGCGACGGCCGCACCGGCGACGACGTACCCGCCGTACATCCGGTCGTCGAACGCCTTCCACGTGTTGACGAACCGCGCCGGCGCGACGGCCGAGTACTCCCCCTCCTCGAAGGAGTCCTGGTCGGGCGACTCCGCCGGGTAGTACCGGCCCTCGACCGTCATGCTCGCGCCGTCCGCCAGGCGGTCGCCCCCGGCGACCGCGGCCGACCGCCGGTCCGACCACCCGATCACGACCGGGAGGCTCGCCCCCGTCGCGTCGTCCACCAGGTGTCCGACGGACTGGTAGGTCCCGCCCCCGCTCCGGCCGGTGAGGACCGTGGTGTCACCGGGGACGAAGCGCCCGGAGACCGTGACCTTCTGCCCCGCGAGCGTCGAGCCCACGGGCTTCTCCGGCGTCGTGACCTCGTCGAGGGAGCGCCGCGTCTCGGTGCCGGCCGGCAGCGGCTTGCCGTTCTCGATGCTCCGCTCGAGCTGCCACTTGCCCAGGGCGGCGAAGACGCCCGCCAGGACCAGCGCCAACAGCAGCAGCGCGATCCACCTCGGACGTCGTGCAACGGCCCACATGCGTGTCAGTACTCCGGATCGCGTGGTCGGACCGGGCGTTCGGGACGCTCGGCGGGGATCTCGATCGACGACGTGCTCGCGCTCACGGGCTCCGGGGTGGCCGGCTGTTCGCGCGTCGGCGTCGTCTCCGGTTCCCCATTCTCGCGCTCTTCCCTGCCCGCGGCCTCCACGAGCGCGATCTCCTCGGCGAACCGGCGGTCGCGCTCGGCCTTGCGCTCGGCGGCGGCCTGCGCTGCCGCGAGCTCGCGGCCGCGGAGCTTCCGCACTCGGCCGGGCCGGAGCACGAGTCGCCCGATGCGGTCGGAGTTCACCGCGAGCAGCGGACCGAGCACCGCCATGATGAGGACGTAGAGACCGGCGAAGGCGGTGATGCGCTCCTCGAGTCCGGCCGCCGCGGACAGCGTCGCGAGGATGAGCGCGAACTCGCCCCGGTTGACGAGGATGACCGCGGTGTTGATGCCCTGCTGGACGCTGAAGCCGTTCATCCGGGCGACGAGCTGCCCCGCGACGGCGTTGAGCACGACGGTCATGCCGATGGCAGCGACGACGGGCCAGAGCACCTCGCCGAAGGTCGACACGTCGAGCCCGAGGCCGAAGTTCACGAAGAAGAACGCCGCGAACACGTCGCGCATCGGGAGCGCGAGCTGTTCGATGCGGTCGCGGTAGCGCGTGGCCCCGCAGAGCAGGCCGATCACGAACGCCCCGATGGCGTCGGTCACGCCGAGCAGGTCGCCGATGCCGCCGAACATCACCGCGAGCCCGAAGAACAGCACGGTGAACAGCTCGTCGTCACGGGTCGCGAAGATGCGTGACACCTGCTTGCCGCCCCAGCGCGCCAGGCTGAACATGACGATGAGGAACCCGAACGCGAGCGCGAGCTTCCCGATCACCGCCCAGATGTTCGTGTCGCCGGAGAGCACCACGGAGACGATCGCCAGGTAGACGGCGATGAAGACGTCCTCGATGACGGTGACGCCGAGGATCATCGGTGTCTCGTCGTTCGCCAGGCGCCGGAGCTCGATGAGGAGCTTCGTCACGATGGCGCTCGACGACGTCGCCGTCATCCCCGCGATGATCAGGGCTTCCCGCGTGCCCCATCCGAGTGAGAACCCGAACGCGAACCCGACGCCCATGTTGATGGCGACGTAGGTGCCGCCCGACACGAGGAGCTTGCCGGCGTTGCCGTAGAACTCCTCTTGGTCGAACTCCAACCCGAGGTTGAACAACAGCAGGATGAGCCCGAACGTCGCGATGAGCTCGATCGTGTGGGACTCGACGCTCAGCCCGATCCACGGGGTGTGCGGGCTCGCGATGAGCCCGACCACCATGTAGACCGGGATCGCCGGCAGGCCGATGGTCTTGCCGAGACGTCCGAGGACGTAGGCGATGAGGAACAGGCCGCCGATGGTCAGCAGCTCACCACCCAGGTGCATCCGCTAGCTCCCGGGCGGCGCCTCGGCAGCGGCTGCTGCCAGCTGACCGCTGCGGTAGAAGGAGAACGCCTTCGCGACCTTCTCGGGCGCCCCGGCGACGACGATGGTGTCCCCGGGGAACACGACGAAGTCGGACGAGGGCGCCGGGTTGGCGCTGTCGCCGCGGACCACCGCGACGACCGTCAGGCCGATGAAGCCGGAGTCGTGCAGGTCACCGAGGGGCTTGCCGGCGATGGCGTCGTCGTAGTCGACGCTGAACCAGTCGATGGAGAGGCCGGGGATCTCGTCGAGCTTGTCGAGGCCTTCGGTGATCCGGGTGCCGCCGAGCAGTTCGGCGAGGGTGTGCGCCTCGTCCTCGCTCAGGCGGAGCGAGACCTTCTCGGACTTGTCCGCGCCGTCGGCGACGTCCGCGAACGAGATGAGGTCGGAGTGACCCGACCGGTGCGTGATGACACCGCACTTGCCACCGTCGTCGGTGTAGAAGCTGTGCAGCACGCCGACGCCGGGGAGTTTGACGCGATGGACGTCGACCATGATGGCTCCCTTTCCCAGGACACCCATGCTAACCACCGGGAGGGCTCGGCCATTCCGTTCTCCACAGGTCATCCCGGCGGTGGACGCGGCGGTCCACCCCGCCTGACCAGGATGGCCGGATGACCGCCAGGACCGTCGTCGCCGTGACCGGTGCGCTCGTCGTCACCGCCTACGCCGCACTGCTCGCCGTGGACGCCCTCGTGCTCGACCCGCTCGCCGCCGTACCCGGGAAGTCGCTCGCGCAGGTCTACGCAGGCGTCGACGCGATCGGCATGGACTCCCGGCAGGACGTCGTCGGGGTGCTGGTGACGGCCGGCATCGGGGTCGCCCTCGCGGTGGCGGTCACGGTCATCGCCCTCTGGAAGCGCATGCCTGCACCGGTCGTCGCGGTGTGCCACCTCGCTCTGCTCGCACTCGGTGCCGTCGCGACCTTCCAGTCGGGTTTCTTCCTCGGCATGGACGTGGCCGACGCCTTCGGGGTGGCCGGCGGTGCACACGGCCCGTGGGCGGGCCTCCTGTACGGCACCAGCCTGGCGGCCCTGGTCGCGATCCCGGCGGTGCTCGTCGTGACGATGGTGCAGACCCTCCGCCGCGCCCGCGCCGCCGCCTAGCCAGTCGGACGCAGGGCCCGACACCAGCCGGTGCCGGCCCCGCGTCCGTGCCGTCTCAGCTGGGCTCGGTCGTCTTCTCGCCCACGACCTGCTCGTCGTCCGCCGTGGCACCCTCGGCACCGCTCGAGCGGCCACCGCCGACGACGACGTCGTCCTCCTCGAACCCGAACGCGATGTCCGGCGCCTCCAGCCGCACGCGGTCCGCGGACTCGTCGTCGGGCTGCAGCTGCGACTCCCGCTCGGCGGCGACCCGCTTGAGGTAGTTCGACACCTCGTTCTCGGTGGTCTCCTGGTCCCAGCCGAGCACGTCCGCCATGAGCCGCGCGGCCACCGGCGCCGCTGACTCGCCGCGGTCCCAGGCCTCGATGGAGATGCGGGTGCGGCGGGCGAGGACGTCCTCCAGGTGCAGGGCGCCCTCGTGCGAGGCCGCGTACACGACCTCGGCGCCGATGTAGTCGTCAGCACCGGGCAGCGGCTCGGCCAGCGACGGGTCGTCCTGCACGAGCTGGAGCACCTCGGTCGCCAGGGTGCCGTAGCGGTTGAGCAGGTGCTCGATCCGGACCTTGTGCACGCCGAACGTCTTCGCGGTGCGGGCCCGCTTGTTCCACGCAGCCGGGTACCCCTCGGCACCGAGCAGCGGGATGTCCTGCGTCGTCGACTCCGGGATCTTGCCGTCCATCGCGGCGGCGGCCTCGTCGATGGCGTCCTTGCCCATCACGCGGTAGGTGGTCCACTTGCCGCCCGCGACGACGACGAGGCCCGGAGCGGTGTGCGCGACGACGTGCTCGCGGCTGAGCTTCGACGTGGCCTCGGACTCCCCTGCCAGGAGGGGTCGGAGGCCGGCGTAGACGCCCTCGACGTCCTCGCGGGTGAGCGGCACCGCGAGCACCTTGTTGACGTGTTCGAGGATGTAGTCGATGTCCGCCGCGGTCGCCGCCGGGTGCGCCTTGTCGAGGTACCAGTCGGTGTCGGTCGTGCCGATCAGCCAGTGCCGACCCCACGGGATGACGAACAGGACGCTCTTCTCGGTGCGGAGGATCATGCCCGAGTTCGACTGGAACCGGTCGCGTGGGACGACGAGGTGGACACCCTTCGACGCCCGGACCTTGAACTGCCCGCGGGTGCCGACCATCGCCTGGGTGTCGTCGGTCCAGACACCCGTCGCGTTGACGACCTGCTTCGCCCGGATGTCGAAGTGCTCGCCGGTCTGGATGTCGTGCGCGTGCGCCCCGACGACCCGCTCGCCGACCTTGATGAAGCCCTCGATCCGGACCCGGGAGGCGGCGTGCGCGCCGTACGAGGCGGCGGTGCGCACGAGCGCGGCGACGTAGCGTGCGTCGTCGACCTGCGCGTCGTAGTACGTCATGCCGCCGACGAACGCGTCCTTCTTCAGGGACGGCATCGAGCGGAGCACCTGCGTGCGGGTGAGGTGGCGGTGGTGCGGCACGCCGGGCGGGCGTCCGCCGGACCAGCTGAACACGTCGTACATCGCCATGCCGATGCCGATGTAGAAGCGCTCCCAGACGCGGTGGTTGAGCGGGTACAGGAAGCGGACCGGCTTGACCAGGTGGGGTGCGATGCGCTGCAGCAGCAGGCCGCGTTCGATGAGGGCCTCGCGCACGAGCGTGAAGTTGAGCTGCTCGAGGTACCGGATGCCACCGTGCACGAGCTTCGACGACCGGCTGGACGTCCCCGAACCCCAGTCGCGGGCCTCCACGATGCCGACCGACAGGCCGCGCGTGACGGCGTCCAGCGCGGCACCACCGCCGACGATGCCGCCACCGACGACCAGGACGTCGAGCTCCCTGGTCTTCATGGTCTCGATCGCGGCCTCGCGTTCATCGGGACCGAGCTTCGTCGAGGGGTCGAACCCCGCTGTGCTGGCCGCACCGTTCGTGACCGTCGTTGTCATGCTCGCCTCCGTCGCCGTGCGGCGCCGGAGCGTCACCCGCGGAACGTCCGCGAGCGCACCGCCGTCAGCGGTGGTACGGCGCCACGACCACTTCTACTCGCTGGAACTCCTTGACGTCGGAGTATCCGGTCGTCGCCATCGAGCGACGCAGGGCGCCGATGAGGTTCGCGCGGCCGTCCCACGACGGGGTCGGGCCGTTCAGGATGCTCTCGAGCGAACCGATCGTGCCGACCTCGACACGGCGGCCACGGGGCAGCTCCGGGTGGTGCGCCTCGGCACCCCAGTGGAAGCCACCGCCGGGGGCTTCCTGGGCGCGCGCCAGCGCGGTGCCGAGCATGACGGCGTCGGCACCCATCGCGATCGCCTTGACGACGTCACCGGCGGTGTCGAGGCCGCCGTCGGCGATCACGTGCACGTACCGGCCGCCGGACTCGTCCATGTAGTCACGACGGGCACCGGCGACGTCCGCGACCGCGGTCGCCATCGGCGCGTGGATGCCGAGCGCGGCACGGGTGGTCGAGGCCGCGCCACCGCCGAAGCCGACGAGCACGCCCGCGGCACCGGTGCGCATGAGGTGCAGGGCCGCCGTGTAGGTGGAGGCACCGCCGACGATCACGGGGACGTCGAGCTCGTAGATGAACTTCTTGAGGTTGAGCGGCTCGGTGTTCTGCGACACGTGCTCGGCGCTCACCGTGGTGCCGCGGATGACGAACAGGTCGACGCCGGCGTCGACGACGGTCTGCGAGAACTCGGCCGTGCGCTGCGGGCTGAGCGACCCGGCGACGGGCACCCCGGCGGCGCGGATCTCGGCCAGGCGGCGGGTGATGAGCTCGGCCTTGACCGGCTCGGCGTAGATCTCCTGCATGCGCTTCGTGACGTTGCCGTCGGTCAGCGTGCGGATCTCGGCCAGGTACGGCTCCGGGTCCTCGTAGCGGGTCCAGAGGCCTTCGAGGTCGAGGACCCCGAGCACGCCGAGACGACCCATCTCGATGACGGTCGCGGGCGAGGCGACGGAGTCCATCGGTGCCGAGAGGATCGGCGACTCGAAGGTGAACGCGTCGATCGACCACTGGACGTTGACGTCACGCGGGTCACGCGTCCGTCGCGAGGGGACCACCGCGATGTCGTCGAACGCGTACGCCCGACGTCCGCGCTTGCCTGCACCGATCTCGACTTCGCTCACCCGCCAACCCTACCGGGCGGGGTGCGCGGGTGGCACGGCCGGACGGTCGGGAGCGGCAGCGGAGTCGATCGACCGGACCGGTCAGCGCGGGTCCCGGCGCCGGGGCGGACGAGCGCCACGGTTCGTGCGCGTCCGTCGGAGCACCCGGAGCGTCAGCCCCAGGAGCAGCGCCAGCACGACCAACACGACGAGCAGCGCGGCGGCGACCTTCACGAGCAGGGCCGCACCGATGAAGAGGACGACGAACACCACCCACACCAGGGCGTCCGTCGCGCGGTCGGCGAAGCGTTGCACGCTGGAACGGTACCCGACCGGCGAAGCCGGGGCGGGCCTCCCGGCCGGACGGGAGGCCCGGTCGCGGTCGCAGGGGACGCGCCTGTCCGCGGACGGCGCCGCGATGTGCGCGAGACGCCGCCGGATCCCTCGGCGTCTCGGTGACCGCGGGGCGTCGCGGACTGACGGAGGCGCCTCGACGGCTCTCCTCGTCCCTGCCGAGCACGAGAGCGGGGCCGTGCGGCGCGCAAGCGCAGCCAGCACGGCCCCGTCCGTCGCGGATGCTGCCCCCACAGCGGCACCCGCGGTGTCGACGCCCTATTTCGTGGCGTCGACGTCCTTCGCGAGCGTCCCGAGGTAGAGCTCGATGACCTTGGGGTCGTCGGCGAGCTCCTTCCCGGTGCCCGAGTAGGCGTTCCGTCCCTGGTCGAGGACGTACCCGCGGTCGCAGATCTGCAGGCACCGGCGCGCGTTCTGCTCCACCATGATCACCGAGACGCCGGCCTTGTTGATGCGGCGGGTGCGGATGAACGTCTCGTCCTGCCGCACCGGCGACAGCCCGGCGCTCGGCTCGTCGAGCAGCAGCACCTTCGGGTCCATCATGAGCGCGCGGGCCATCGCGACCGACTGCCGCTCACCACCGGAGAGCGACCCGGCCCGCTGGCCCTTGCGCTGCCCGAGGACGGGGAACAGGTCGTAGATGACCTCGAGCCGCTCGCTGAACTTCTTCGGCCGCAGGTACAGCCCCATCTGCAGGTTCTCCTCGATGGAGAGCGACGGGAAGACGTTGTTCGTCTGCGGGACGAAGCCGACGCCAGCCTGCACGAGCTTGTTCGCCTTGAGGTTCGTGATGTCCTCGCCCTGCAGCGTGACCGATCCCTCGCGGATGTTGACGAGGCCGAACAGCGCCTTGAGGAGCGTCGACTTGCCGGCGCCGTTCGGGCCGATGATGCCGATGAGTTCCCCCGGGTAGCAGACCAGGTCGCACCCGTTGAGGATGTTGACGCCCGGCAGGTACCCGGCGACGAGGTTGTCCGCGCGCATGACCGGCTCGCGGTCCTGCACCGCGGTGGCACCGCCGGTCGCGGCACGCGGGGTCGCCGCGGTCGCGCTGCCCGGAGCCGTGCTGCCCGGGGTCGTGCTGCCCGGGGTCGTGCTGCCCGGGGTGACGGCCACCGCTGCGGGCTCCGCACTGGAGGCCCGGTCCGCGCCGGTGCCGTTCGTCGCGTCCGTCATCGGGTCGCCTTCCCTTCGTCGGCGGCGTCCGCCGCGTCCTCTTCTGCGACCTCGTCGGCGAGCTCCTCGTAGGTCTCCTCGGTGAGGAGCGAGTCGTCACCGAGGTCGGTGTCGTGGTGGGCGCCGAGGTAGGCGTCGATGACGGCCTGGTCGTCCATGACGGTGGCAGCCGGGCCCTCGGCGACGACCTTGCCCTCGGCCATCACGACGACCCAGTCCGAGATGTGCCGGACCATGTGCATGTCGTGCTCGACGAAGAGCACGGTCATGCCGTCGTCGCGGAGGGACTGGATGTGCCCGAGCAGCGACTGGGTCAGCGCCGGGTTCACGCCGGCCATCGGCTCGTCGAGCATGATCATCGTCGGGTCGGACATCAGCGCGCGGGCCATCTCGAGGAGCTTCCGCTGCCCGCCCGAGAGCGACCCGGCGTAGTCGTCCTTCTTCTCGAGGAGCTTGAAGCGGGCGAGGAGGTCCTCGGCCTTCGCGGTGATCTCCTGCTCGCGCTTCTTCCACACCGGGCTGATCAGCGCGGCGAAGAAGTTCTCACCGGGCTGGTCCTTCGCGCCGAGCAGCATGTTCTGCATCACGGTCAAGCGGGACAGCGCCTTCGTCAGCTGGAAGGTACGGACCATGCCGGCCCGGGCGACCTTCGCGGCCCCGGTGTTGCCGAGCGTCTTCCCGTTGAACTGCCAACGCGCCTCCTTCCCGCTCGTCGGCTTGTCGAAGCCGGTGAGCAGGTTGAAGAACGTGGTCTTGCCGGCGCCGTTCGGGCCGATGAGGGCCGTGATGGCGCCGCGCTGCACCTCGAGGTGGTCGACGTCGACCGCCGTCATGCCGCCGAAGCGCCGGGTGATGTTGTCGACCGTGAGGATGGCGTCCGGCTTCGGCGAGCCGGGGGCGTGCTGCACCGCGGTGAGGGCGGTGGGGACGCCGGGCGTGGTTCCGGTGGTTTCAGACACTGAACGTCAGCTCCTTCTTGTTCCCCAGGAGTCCCTGTGGGCGGAAGACGATGAGGAGCATGAGCGCGACACCGACCAGCACGTAGGAGAACTGCTCGGCCTGCTGGGCGCTCATGATCGAGTTCGGGATGAAGTCACCCGCGAGCGTGCGGATGAAGAGACGGACGACGAAGAACAGGATCGCGCCGAGCACCGGCCCGAACACCGTCGCCGCACCACCGAGGATGAGTGCCGTCCAGATGAAGAAGGTCATCGAGCGGCCCATGGCGTCCGGTTGCACCGAACTCGGCAGGACGTAGATGACCCCGGCCAGGGCACCGAGCGCGCCACCGAAGACGAGCGCCTGCATCTTGTACGAGTAGACGTTCTTGCCGAGGGAGCGGACCGCGTCCTCGTCCTCGCGGATCGCCTTCACGACACGGCCCCACGGGCTGCGCATGAGGAGGAACAGCACGAGGGTGAACAGGGCGACGAGACCCCAGCCGACGATGCGGATCCACCATCCGTTGACGCCGTTGTTCGAGTACGTGAACCACAGGATGGTCGTGGTGCCGTCGGGCAGGAAGCTCAGCGCGTTGAACGGTTCGCGGTAGCTCGAGCCGGTGATGCCGTTCGAGCCACCGGTGGTGTCGGTGAGCAGGCTGGAGCGGCCGACCATGCGGATGATCTCGGCGCCGGAGATCGTCACGATCGCCAGGTAGTCACCGCGCAGCCGCAGGGTCGGGATGCCGAGGATGACCGCGAAGACGATCGCGATGGCCAGGGCGATGAGCACCGCGAGACCGACGGGCAGGCCGTTCGAGATCGAGATCGCGAAGCCGTAGGCGCCGAGCAGCAGGAACGCCGCCTGGCCCATGTTCACCAAGCCGGTGAGACCGAAGTGCACGTTGAGGCCGATCGCGGCGAGGGCGAACGCCGCGGTCGTCGGGGCGAGTGCTTCCTGCGTGAGGGAGCTGAGGAGTTGGAGGATGTAGTCCATGCGGGTGCTCCCTTAACCGATCCGCTCGGCACGGCCGAAGATGCCCTGCGGCCGGAACAGCAGGATGAGGATGAGGATGACGAGGGCGGTGGCGTACTTGAAGTCACCGGGCAGCACCAGGTTCGTGAGTTCCACGACGATGCCGATGATCATCGAGCCGACGAGCGCGCCGTACGCGGTCCCGAGACCACCGAGCGTCACCGAGGCGAACATGAGGAGCAGCAGCTGCAGACCGGTCTGCCAGTTGACGCCGTTCAGCACGAGGCCGAGCATCACACCGGACAGGCCCGCGAGGCCGGCGGCGAGGGTCCACACGAACCGGATCACCCGGTCGACGTCGATGCCCGAGGCCGCGGCGAGCGCCGGGTTGTCGGACACGGCGCGGGTCGCCCGACCGAAGCGGGTCTTCGCGAGGAACAGCCCGGTGCCGACGAGCACGACGAGCGCGATGCCCATGGCGACGTAGGACTGCACGGTGAGGGTGATGCCGGCGAAGGTCACGGTCTCGGGGTTGCCCTGCTGGATGCGGACGGTCGAGGCGCCGAAGAAGTACTGGAACGCGTACTGGGCGGCGATCGAGAGGCCGATGGTCACGATCATCAGCTGGGTCAGGCTGATCCGGCGCTTGCGGAGCGGCTTCCAGATGCCCGCGTCCTGCAGGTACCCGGTGGCCGCGCAGAGCAGCACCGTGACGATGCCGGCGAGCCAGATGTTCCACCCGAGCTGGTTCGCGAAGACGTAGGCGAGGAGCCCGCCGAGGGTGACCTGCTCGCCGTGCGAGAAGCTCGACAGGCCGGTCGTGCCGTAGATCAGCGACAGACCGATCGAGGCGAGGGCGATGAGGAGCCCGAGTCGGATGCCGGAGGCGAACTGCTGCCAGAACCGTGCGGCGGTGACGCTGGTGGCACCGGTGTCGGTGGTCGCGCCCTCCTGGTCGGAGAGCTGGAAGATCGTGCCGGCGTTGGCGTTCAGGTTGCCCTGCACCGTGCGCTCGGCGTCCTTCGCGTCGGTGAGGTACTGCCCCTTCGGCAGTGAGTCCTGGTCGACCTTGACCGTGTAGGACCCGGCTTCCGGGACGCTGACCGACCAGCGGCCGTCGGCGTTCGTCGTCGAGGAGCCGGCGAAGGAACCCGGTCCGGTGACGTACACGTCGACGCCGTCGGCCGGCTCCCGGTCGGAGTCGAGGATGGTGCCCTGGATGCAGCCGTTCGTCGGGCTGACCACGCAGGGCCCGGTGCTCGCGGGCGCGCTGCTGGCCGACGGGGAGCTGGTCGCCGCGTCGGCCGCGGGCGAGAGTGCCCAGTCGACCGCGAAGGTGGCGAGGAAGGCGAGGAAGAGCACGGCGGCGAGGACCAGGCGACGGCGGCCTGGTGCCCCGCGGCGGAGTCGGCGCGCCAGCGCTGACCCCGGCGGAGTGATGGAACCCACGGATGAGCCTCTCGTTCGGATAGTCGAGGACCCTAGGGATTTTTTGTGTCCCCCGTGTTTCCGGCACGTTCCCTGCACAAATCGTGCCGGAACCGTGATCTTCCTCAGGCGCGTCGATTTGCTTTCCAGCCGAGAGCCTCCCGTCCGGCCGGTACAGCAGCCGATCGGGACCGCCGGAATGGCGCGCGCGGGTCGCGCGTTACCATGTCCTATCCGGAGCCCACCGCAGCGTCCCGGTGTCTCGACCACTTCACCTCGCTCACGAAGGGGACCCATGGACCAGCCGGATCCGTTCGGATTCATCGGACTCACGTACGACGACGTCATGCTCCTGCCGGGGCACACCGACGTCATCCCGAGCGAGGCGTCCACGGCGTCTCGGCTCACGAAGCGGATCTCGGTCAACGTGCCGCTGCTCTCCGCGGCCATGGACACCGTCACCGAGTCGCGGATGGCGATCGCGATGGCGCGCCAGGGCGGCATCGGGATCCTGCACCGCAACATGTCCATCGAGGACCAGGCCGCCTACGTCGACAAGGTGAAGCGCTCGGAGTCGGGCATGATCACCAACCCGGTGACCACCACCCCGGACGCCACCGTCGCCGACGTCGATGCGCTCTGCGGGCAGTTCCGCGTCTCCGGGCTGCCGGTCGTCGAGGCTGACGGCACGCTCGTGGGCATCATCACCAACCGTGACATGCGCTTCGTCGCACCGTTCGAGATGTCCAGCACGCTCGTCCGTGACGTCATGACGAAGGCCCCGCTCATCACGGCACCCGAGGGCATCGACCCCGAAGAGGCGATCGCCATCTTCGCGCAGCACAAGATCGAGAAGCTGCCGCTGGTGGACGTCGACGGCAAGCTCCGCGGGCTCATCACCGTCAAGGACTTCGACAAGAGCGAGAAGTACCCGGACGCCACGAAGGACGAGGAGGGCCGGCTGCGCGTCGGTGCTGCCATCGGCTTCTTCGGGGACGCCTGGCAGCGCGCCGAGGCCCTCCGCGACGCCGGGGTCGACGTGCTCGTCGTCGACACCGCGAACGGCGAGAGCGAAGGCGTGCTCGACATGGTCCGCCGCATCAAGGCCGACTCGTCGTTCGACGGCATCGACGTCATCGGCGGCAACGTCGCGACCCGTGCCGGTGCGCAGGCGCTCATCGACGCCGGTGTGGACGCCGTCAAGGTCGGCGTCGGTCCGGGCTCGATCTGCACCACCCGCGTCGTCGCCGGTGTAGGCGTGCCGCAGGTGACCGCCGTGTACGAGGCCTCACTCGCCGCACGCGAAGCCGGTGTCCCGGTCATCGCCGACGGCGGCCTGCAGTACTCGGGTGACATCGCGAAGGCCCTGGTCGCCGGTGCGGACACCGTGATGCTCGGCTCCCTGCTGGCCGGCACGGACGAGTCCCCGGGCGACCTGGTGTTCGTCGGCGGCAAGCAGTTCAAGGCGTACCGCGGGATGGGCTCCCTCGGGGCGCTGCAGACCCGCGGCAAGAAGACCTCGTACTCGAAGGACCGCTACTTCCAGGCGGACGTCCCCTCGGACGAGAAGCTCATCCCCGAGGGCATCGAGGGCCAGGTGCCCTACCGCGGCTCGGTCGGCAACGTCGTGTACCAGCTCGTCGGCGGCCTCCGGCAGTCGATGTTCTACGTCGGCGGTCGGACGGTCCCGGAGCTCAAGGCCCGCGGCAAGTTCGTCCGCATCACCGCGGCCGGGCTGAAGGAGTCGCACCCGCACGACGTCCAGATGGTCGTCGAGGCGCCGAACTACCGCGGCTAGCGGGCTGGGCTTTCGAGACGCCGCCAGGTAGGCCACCCCTTCCCGTTCGCGGGACACCCCCGTCAACGCGGAACGCCGCCGACCGCTCGAGACGCCGCCGGGTCCGGCGCGTCTCGAGCGGTCGGCGGCGTCTCGGGGAGACGGGGGCGTCTCAGGCGACCGGCCAGCGCGAGGGCTACGCGCTCCGCCAGTCGTTCGAGGTGATGTGGCTGCCGCCGTGCGGGCCCATCTGGAGCATGCCGCCGTCGACGGGCAGTGAGACGCCCGTGATGTACGACGACGCGGGCGAGGCCAGGAAGGCCACCGCGGCGGCGATCTCCCACGCGTTGCCCGGACGGCCGAGCGGCACGCCGGGTCGGTCGATGGTGTGCGGGTCCTCGTCCTCGGCGCCGGTCATCCGCGTCGCGATCTCACCCGGTGCGACGGCGTTCGCGGTGATGCCGTGCTCGGCGAGCTCGATCGCGATGGTCTTCAGCAGTCCGCCGAGCCCGTGCTTCGCGGCGTCGTAGGCGCTCGAGCCGTAGCGGGGCTGGTGCTCGTGCACGCTCGTGATGCCGATGATCCGGCCACCGGTGCCCTGCGCGACCATGCGCCGGGCCGCGGCCTGGATCGTGACGAAGGCGCCGTCGAGGTCGGTCGCGACCGTGTGACGCCACTGGTCGAGCGTGATGTCGAGGAACGGTGCGTTGTCGCCCGTCCCGGCGTCGGCGACGATCACGTCCACGCCGCCGAGCTGCTCGGCGATCCGCTCGATGACGGCACCGGCCCCGGCGAGGTCGGTGACGTCGATCTGCTCGACGACGACCTTCCGCCCGAGGCCGCGGATCTCCTCCGCGGTCTCCTCGGCGCGCTCGGGCTCGGACAGGTAGGTGATGCCGACGTCCATGCCGGCGGTCGCGAGCGCGACGGCGGTGGCACGGCCGATGCCGGATTCTGCGCCGGTGACGATGGCCCTGGTGGGCTGGAACACGGTGGTCGAGGATGTGTCGCTCATGCCTGCGGAACGTACGCCGGACCTCCAGGGCGCCCGTCCGGAACCGCGGAGACCGTCCAGACGGACTCCTGATCAGGGCTTCCCGTACGTCCGTTCAGAAGTGTCACGGGTATGTAACGAAACACCCAGGTGTGTCCTTCCGTCACACGGGCGAAACACATCGACCCTAGTTTTCTCTCCAATCCCACGCGGAGACGCCGCGCTCGACCCGATGCGGTAGGGCCTCCGCGCAGAGAAAGGGTTCCACGGATGATCAGAACCACCCGCGCCACCACGGCGCTGGCACTGGCGGGAGCGGCCGCGGTGCTCCTCGTCGGCTGCTCCACCTCGAGCAACGCCGGTGACGGCGGATCCGAGTCGGCCAAGGCCGGCGGCGCGAAGAAGGACCCGGCCGCGAGCTGCGAGGCCCCCTCGTCGCCCAGCACCGACCCGCTGAAGATCGGTACGATCCTGCCGCTGACCGGATCGCTCGCCTACCTCAACCCGCCGGCCGAGTCCGGCGTCGGCCTCGCCGTCGAGGACATCAACGCGGCGGGCGGTGTGCTCGACGAGGACGTCACCATCGACCCCGCCACCGACTCCGGTGACAGCAACGACATGACCGTGTCGAGCTCGGCGGCCACCAAGCTCGTCGACGCGAAGGTCCCGGTCGTCATCGGCGCCGAGTCGTCCTCCGTCACGCTCAACGTGATCGACCAGCTCACGAGCAACTGCATGGTGCAGATCTCACCGGCGAACACGGCGACCGACCTGTCCGGCTACTCGTCGCACTACTACCGCACCGCACCGCCGGACTCGGTCCAGGGTTCCGCGCTGGGCCAGCTCGTCACGGGCGACGGCAACGCCAAGGTGGCGTTCCTCGTCTTCAACGACACGTACGGCACGGGCCTGCGCAACTCCGTCCAGGACGCCGTCGAGTCCGCCGGTGGCCAGGTCGTCTACGGCGCCAAGGGCAAGGGCCAGGAGTTCCCGCCCGGACAGACCACGTTCTCGTCCGAGGTGACCGCGGCGCTCGCCACCGAGCCCGACGCGATCGTCGTGCTCGCGTTCGACGAGACGAAGTCGATCATCCCCGAGCTCGTCTCGCAGGGGAACAAGGCGAAGATCTACATGTCCGACGGCAACACGGCGGACTACTCGAAGGACTTCGACAAGGGCACCCTCGAGGGCGCACAGGGGACCATCCCCGGTGCCAGCCCGAAGGACGACCTGAAGAAGCGCCTCGTCGACTTCTACAAGGAGTCGTCGGGCGACGACCTCGCCGACTTCTCGTACGCGGCTGAGTCCTACGACGCCACCACCCTCGCCGCCCTCGCCGCGGTGAAGGGCAAGGGCACCGACTCCGGCACGATCCAGGCCAACATGGCTGCGGTCTCCGGGGCGGACGGCGGCACCGAGTGCTCGACGTTCAAGGACTGCAAGGACCTCCTCGACGAGGGTGAGGACATCCACTACACCGGCCCGTCCGGCATCGGTCCGTTCGACAGCAAGAACGACCCGTCGAGCGCCTACATCGGCATCTACAAGTTCGACGGCGACAACAAGCCCGTCTACCAGAGCGCCATCCAGGGCTCGGTCTCGAAGTAACACCCCGCACGATTGACGGCCCCCGGGAGCAGCTGCTCCCGGGGGCCGTTCGCGTGGGCGGACGCCGACGGCCTGTGCGGCGGCCGTCGGGGCGGCGCAACGTGCCGTCGGGGCGGCGCAGCCCGCGGCCGGGCGGTGGCGGACGGCCGGGTGATGGCGGCGGGGGGGGGCGAGACACCGGTGTCAACGGGAGACGCCGCGAAGCGACCGAGACGCCGCCGATGGTGGCGGCGTCTCGCGCAGACGGGCGTGTCTCACGCGCGTGGGGCATCGAGGAGACCGCGGCGCCCCATGCAGACGGGTGCGTCTCGCCCACACCCGGCGGGCACCGGCCGGGAGGCCCGCCCCGCCCCCGTCAGCTCAGGCCGGCTCGGGGACGACGTCACGTCGCGCACCTCGCCGCGCTGCGGTGAACGAGTCGACCGTGAGCACCACGAGCGCCAGCCAGACGATCCCGAAGCCGATCCACCGCGAGGCCGACATCGGCTCGTGCTGGACGAGCACGCCCACGAGCAGCTGCATGACCGGTGCGAGGTACTGCGTCAGCCCGAGCGTCGACAGGCTCACGCGCCGCGCCGAGGACGCGAAGAGCAGCAGCGGCACCGCCGTCGCCGGCCCGGTCAGCACCGTGACGAGGGCGTGCGGCCAGCCCTCGCTCGTGAAGGTCACCCCACCGCCGAGCCCGGTGACCCCGAGCACCACGAGGGTGCCGACGGCGAGCGGCAGCAGCCACACCGTCTCGATCGTCAGCCCGCTGAGGGCGTCGACCGTGCCCCCGACGCGCTTCTTCACCAGGCCGTACGAGCCGAACGAGAACGCCAGCACGAGCGCGATCCACGGCATCTGCCCGTAGCCGACCGCGATGACGACGACGGCCAGGACGCTGATCCCCACCGCGGTCCACTGCAGCGGACGCAGGCGTTCGCGGAGGACCAGGACGCCGAGCGCGATCGTGACGAGCGGGTTGATGAAGTACCCGAGGGCTGCCTCGACCGTGTGGCCCGTCGTCGTCGCGAGCACGTACACGGTCCAGTTCACCAGGATGAGCCCGGCAGCGACCCCCATCACGCCCATCACCCGGGGCTGCACGAGCAGGGACCGGGTACGGAGCCACGACCGGGTCGCCAGGATCGCCACGGCGCAGAACACCAGGCCGAAGACGATGCGCCACGACACGATCTCGAACGCGGCAGCGGGGGCCATGGCCGCGAAGAGCAACGGCATGAGCCCCCAGAGCCCGTACGCCACGAGCGCCTGCACCACACCGACGGACGCCTCGCTCCGCGCTGGGCGCGGGGGAATCGGTTCACTCACGGAACCATCCTAGGAAGGCGGGCCGACGGACGCGCCCGAACCCGGGCCTCCCGGCGGTCTGCGGTGTTCCCGGAACGACGAACGCCCCGCCGGCCAGGCCGACGGGGCGTTCGTGGAGCGGGTGTCAGTGCTCGATGACCGCGAGGACGTCGCGGGCCGAGAGGACGAGGAGGTCCTCACCGGAGTACTTGACCTCGGTGCCGCCGTACTTGGAGTAGATGACCTTGTCGCCGACGGCGACGTCGAGCGGCACGCGGTTGCCGTTGTCGTCGATGCGACCCGGGCCCACGGCGACGACCTCGCCCTCCTGGGGCTTCTCCTTCGCGGTGTCCGGGATGACCAGACCCGACGCGGTGGTCTGCTCCGCCTCGACCTGGCGGATGACGATGCGATCTTCGAGCGGCTTGATGCTGACGGCCACGGTGACCTCTTCTTTCTCGGTACGTGTTCGGTACTGACGAAAACCGGGTTGGCACTTCCCTCGGGAGAGTGCCAACCCCAACTGTAGGACGTCACTGGCACTCGGTCAATCCGAGTGCCAGCGCGCCTCGCGCTGCCCCGCACCTGGGAGGATCGGGGCATGGACGCCGCCGAACTGACCCAGCTGCTGACCCCGGCGGGGATGGACCTGCTCGACCGTACGCCGTCCGTCTCGGACGGCGGCGAGATCGTCCGGGTGGTCTCACGTCTGCGGGCCGAGGGCCACGACCCGGCGCTCGTCGCGGCGGTCCTCACCCAGGCGAAGCTCCGGCAGAAGGCCCGCGGCAAGTTCGGTGACTTCGCCGCGCGCATGCTCTTCACCGCCGCCGGGCTCGAGCAGGCGACCCGACTGCAGGTCGCCGCGCAGCACGCCGGACGGTTCGCCGCCGCCGGCCTGACCCGTGTCGCCGACCTCGGCTGCGGGATCGGCGGGGACGCGCTCGCGATGGCGGCGCTCGACCTCGACGTCACCGCCGTCGACCGGGACGAGGTGACGGCGGCCGTCGCGACGCACAACCTCGCGCCGTGGCCGAACGCCCGCGTCGAGCTCGGCGATGCCGCCACGTTCGACATCACCTCCGTGGACGGGGTCTGGATGGACCCGGCCCGCCGGACCAGCGGGCACTCGGACACCCGACGACTCGCCGACCCGGACGACTGGTCGCCCTCGCTCGACACGGTGTTCGCGGCGGCGACGACCACCCCCACCGGCGTCAAGCTCGGCCCGGGCATCGACCGCGACCTGATCCCCGACACCGCTGAAGCGCAGTGGACGTCGGTCGACCGGGAGGTCGTCGAACTCGCCCTGTGGTTCGGCCCGCTCGCCCGTCCGGGCGTCCGGCGCGCGGCGACCGTCATCGGCACCCACGGCATCGCCGAACTGACGGGGGCCGCCGACGCCGAGGACGTCGAGGTCGGGTCGCTCGGGGCGTACCTCTACGAGCCCGACGGGGCCGTCATCCGCGCCCGGTTGATCGGGGACCTGGCGCGGTCGATCGACGGGCGCATGCTCTCCGAGGGCATCGCCTACGTGACGAGCGACCGGGCGTTCGTGACGCCGTTCGCGCAGGGGTTCCGCGTCCTCGACACGATGCCGCTCGACGTGAAGCGCCTCGCCGCCCGGCTGGCGGCCGACGACATCGGCACGGTCGAGATCAAGAAGCGCGGCGTCGACGTGGACCCGGCCGAGTTCCGCAAGCGCCTGCGCCTGCGGGGCCGCGGTCGCGTCACGCTCGTGCTCACCAGAGTGGAGGGTCGCCACACGGCCGTCCTGTGCGAGCGGCTGGACGACGTGACCGGCTGAGACGACGAACGGGCACCGCCGTCCTGGCGGTGCCCGTTCGTCGAGGCGGAACCGCCCCGGTGCTGCCGGTCAGGCGATGAGCGCGCTGGCGCCGGAGGTGTCGTACCCGTCGTAGCCGTCGTAGCCGTAGCCGCCCGACCCCGGGTTCTGTGAGGCGAACACGACGAACGAGATGAACAGGATGACGCCGAGCAGGGAGATCGCCGTCAGGATCCAGCCGCCGATGACACCGGCCAGCGCGAGACCGCGGCCCTGCTCCCCGGTCTGTCGGATGCGGCCGAGGGCGATGTGGCCCATGATCGCGCCGGCCGGGCTGGTGAGGACCGTGAGCGGTCCGAAGACGAGTCCACCGAAGGCGAAGACGATCGACAGGATCGCGAGGGCGCTCGTCCTGCGCGGCTGCCCGTAGGGGTTCTGGCTCGTGGCGGCGTACGGGTTGTACGCGGCTGCGCCCTGTTGGCCGTACTGCTGCTGGCCGTACTGCTGCTGGTTCGAGGAGGGCTTCTGCGACCCGTACTGGCCCTGCTGGGCGTAGGCCCCGGGCTGCGGGTAGGCGCTCTGCCCGGACTGCTGCCCGTACGGGTCCTGCGAGCCCCACGAAGTCGGTGTCCCGTACTGACCCGATCGGCCGGAGGTCGCCTGGCCGTACTGACCGGCGGCACCGTACTGCCCCGCCGACCCGTACTGGCCGGGCGTCGCGTACGGGCTCTGCTGTCCGGGCGAGGAGGCCCCTCCGCTGCGGTCCCCCACGGGGTCCGTGACGCCCTGCGCCGCCGAACCCTGCCCGGAGGACGCGAACGGGTCGCGCGTCACCGGCTGGTGCGCGCGGTCCGGATCGGCAGGCGTCGCAGCCGACGCCTGACCCGACGTCTGGTCGGACACCTGGTCCGGCGTCTCGTCCGGCGTCGATCGGTCGTTCTGGTCGGACACGTTGCACCCCTCCCGGCGACCGGGCGGCCACCGGCACCGATCCTCCCACACGGTTCCCGGGACCGTTCAGGAGCGGGACCGGCCGGGGTCGTGCCCGGTCACACCTGGACGGTCGTCACCGGCAGGGTCGAGTCGGCCGCGATGCCGAGGTCGCTCGAGGCGTGCCCCTCGGCGACGAGCCGGGCCCCGACCGCCGCGATCATCGCCCCGTTGTCGGTGCAGAGGTCGAACGGCGGGATCCGCAACGCCACCCCGGCTTCCGCGCATCGCTCCTCGGCCACCTGCCGCAGCCGGGCGTTCGCGACGACCCCGCCGCCGAGCAGCAGCCGGTCGACGCCGGTGTCCCGGCACGCGGCCAACGCCTTGGTCAGCAGGACGTCGACCACGGCCTCGCGGAAGCTCGCGGCGACGTCGGCGACGGGCACCTCGCGCCCCTCGTCCCGGCAGCGTTCGACCCAGCGGGCCACGGCGGTCTTCAGCCCGGAGAACGAGAAGTCGTACCGGTGTGCCGCCATGTCCTTCGGCAGGGTCAGGCCCCGGGGGAACCGGATGGCCGTCGGATCGCCCTCGGCTGCCACACGGTCGATCTGGGGCCCGCCGGGGTACGGCAGGCCGAGGAGCCGCGCCACCTTGTCGAACGCCTCACCCGCGGCGTCGTCGATGGTCTCGCCGAGCAGCTCGACGTCGCCGACCAGGTCGCGCACGAGGAGCAACGACGTGTGCCCGCCGGAGACGAGCAACGCCACGGTCGGGAGTTCGATCTCGGAGCCGTCGGTGCGCAGGACGTCCGCACCGACGTGTCCGACCAGGTGGTTCACGCCGTACAGGGGCTTGCCCGTCACCACGGCGAGCGCCTTCGCCGCGCCGACGCCGACCATGAGCGCGCCGGCGAGCCCCGGGCCCGCGGTCACCGCGACGGCGTCGAGCTCGTCGAGCGTCACCCCGGCCTGCTCGAGCGCCTGGTGCAGGGTCGGTGTCATCGCCTCGAGGTGTGCCCGCGCGGCGACCTCGGGCACGACGCCGCCGTAGCGGGCGTGCTCGTCCATGCTCGACGCGATGACGTTGGCGAGCAGGGTGGTCCCGCGCACGATGCCGACGCCGGTCTCGTCGCAGCTCGTCTCGATGCCGAGCACCAGTGGTTCAGCCGCGGTCATCGAGCGCCTCCTGTCCGATCGGGCCGGGTCCGGGTCCGGGCTCCGCGTCGGCCCCGAGCTCGGCTCGCATCACCCACGCGTCGACCCCGTCCGGCTGGTAGTACCGCGGCCGGGTGGCGATGTGCTCGAACCCGAACCCGGTGTACATCGTCTGCGCCACCGGGTTGTCCGCGCGGACCTCGAGGAACACCTCGTGCACCCCGCGGCGACGCGCCTCGTCGAGGAGCTCCGCGAACAGCACCCGGCCGAGGCCCTTGCCACGTTGGTCGGCCGCGACCGCGATGGTCTGCACGTCCGCGACCGGGTTGCCGGGCAGCGAGGACAGCCCCGCGTACCCGACCACCGTCGGCGCCGTACCCTCGTCCGTGGTCTCGATGACGACGTAGTACCCGTGCGGGGAGTGCAGCTCGCCGGACATCTGCGAGGCCGACCAGGCATCGGTCGGGAACGACACGTGCTCGAGCCACATGACGTCGTCGAGATCCTGCGGGTGCGCGCGTCGGAGCCGCAGCCCGTCGGGCAGCGCGGCCGTCACCGGGCCACCCGCTTCGGCGCTCCCGGCACCGTCACGTCGGGTTCGCGCAGGTACACCGGGGTGTCGGCGGCCAGGGGCGTGCCGGAGGCGAGCCGGTCCGCGGCGAGCACCCCGAGCCTCCCGGCCGGGAGGCTCGCGGCCGTCACGCGCCGCCAGCCGACGGCCTCCGGACGGGAGGCCCGCAGCACGTCGTCCAGGTCAGCCGGCTTCGCGAGTCCCGGACCTGCGACACGCGTACCGGAGGCGTCGTAGGCGCTCCAGGCGACCTCCCGACGGCGGGCGTCGGTGAGGACGACGAGCGGCCCGGGCTCCCCCGCGGCGACCGCGTCGTGGCTGACGAGCGGGAGGAACGGGACGGCGCGGGCGGCGGCGAAGGTGCGGGCGGCGGCGATGCCGACCCGGAGGCCGGTGAAGGGGCCGGGACCCATGCCGGCGACGACGCCCGTGACGTCCGACGGGGTGGCCTCGGCTGCACGCAGGACCTCGTCGAGGAACGGGCCGATCACCTCGGCGTGGCGACGGGTGTCGTCGGTCGCGCGCTCGGCGAGGACCTGCCGGGTCGTCGGGTCGACGACGGCGACCGAGGTCCCGGCGGAGGTGTCGATCGCGAGCAGCACTCGTCCATCGTAGGCGCGGACGGCCACCCGCCCTACGCTGACGAGGTGGACCGCGATGCCCTGCTCGAGCACGTCCGGACGCTCCGTGCCTCGGCACGGTCACCGATCGTCGTCGGGGTGTCCGGCCACTGCGGGTCCGGCAAGTCGACGCTCGCCAGGGCCCTCGTCGACCACATGCCGGGGGCGGTCCGGATCCGCGGTGACGACTTCCTCGACCCGACCCGGTCGCACCGACGATCGACTGACTGGGACGGCGTCGAACGCCTGCGTCTCGGCTCGGAGGTCCTCGAACCGCACCGCGCTGGCCGGACGGGATCGTTCCGCCGCTTCGACTGGTCGACCCGGGCGCTCGGTCGACCGGAACCGCTGCCGGTGACCGACGTGCTCGTCGTCGACCTGATCGGGCTCTTCCACCCGGAGGTCCGGTCATTCCTCGACCTGACGGTCTGGTGTGACGTGGACCTCGATGAAGCGGCCCGACGCGGGATGGCCCGTGATCACGAGCTCGGACGGGCGCACGACGACCTGTGGCGCGACGTGTGGATCCCGAACGACCGGGCGTTCGCCGAGCGGTTCGGCCCGCGGGACTCTGCGGACGTGCGGTACCGCTCGCGCGGCCGCCCATCGACGCCCGGGAACGGGTGAAGCCGCCGTGACCCGAGGGACTACGACGGCTTCCAGAACCCGAGCAGCCTTCCGACTGCGGGACTATCCATCGATAGTAGCGTGCCGTGGGTGATCCCGGCTCCCACGTACGACGAACAGCGAGCGCTGATCGCGAGCCTCGCGCCCGCTCGGCTGCGCCGCTTCCGTGCGGCGGTCGGCGGCGCTGACCGCGCCGCGGTCGAACTGGCTCTCGTCGACGCATCGTTGGCCTCGCATCTGCACGCGGTCTTGCGCTTCGTCGAGGTCGCGTTGCGCGAGCACCTGCACAGGGCTCTCACGGCGCATTTCGGGCCCCGCTGGTTCGAGACGCAGCGGGACTCGTTCGACGAGGACCTCCTCCGACAGGTGGAGACGGCGATCACGCGCGTGGGCGTCGGGGCGCAACCGGGCCAGGTCGTCGCGCAGCTCATGCTGGGGGCTTGGGTCGCCGTGTTGGGCCGCGGTGGCCGCAGACCCGACGGAACGAAGGCGTCCTACACCGAAACGCTCTGGGAACCAGCGCTCAGCCCCGCGTTCCCGGGTCGGACGCGTCGGGACGTCCACCGGATCGCCCTGCGCCTCAACTGGGCCCGCAACCGCATCAACCACTGTGAGCCCGTCGTCTTCGGGTTCCCCCAGCCGGGGATCGGATCGGAGGGACGCCAGCTCCGCCGTTCTCCGGGACGCATCCTCGAGGATGCGCGCATGCTCACCGCCGCGCTGAGTCCCGAACTCGGAGCGTGGACGAGGCGGTGGGACGCGGTGGACGCCCTGGTCCAGGACGAGCGCGCGCTGTCCGCCCTCGACCACATCGCGACGGATCGGCGCGTGTCGCTGGAGCGGTGAGCAAGAGGCGGCACGACTGGGGCATCGGGCGGGCGGTCGGCGGACGAGCCGCGTGCGCTCGTCCGCCGATCGCTCACAACCGCGGGTCGACCGCCTCCGACTCGAGCGCCAGCACGCCGAACACCGGCTGGTGCACCCGCCACAACGGCTCCCGCTCGACGAAGCGCGCGAGCGACTCGAGCCCGAGTGCGTACTCCCGCAGCGCCATCGACCGCTTGTGCCCGAGGTCCCGGTCCTTCAGGCGCGTGAGGTTCGCCGGTGCCGTGTACTCCGGCCCGTAGATGATCCGCAGGTACTCGCGGCCGCGGACCTTCACGCCCGGCTGCACGAGCCCCTTCGGCCCGAGGGTCAGGTTCGACTCCGGCTTCACGACGGCGCCCTCACCCCCGGCACCGGTCAGCTCCTGCCACCAGTCGACCCCGGCGGCGCGGGACACGTCGTCGTGTACGTCCACGAGCAGCGACCGCGTGGCACGGACGACACCGGGCGCGGCGGCGGCGAGGCGTCCCGCCACCTCCATGTGCCAGCCGTGCGGCCGGTCCGCGAACGTCCGCCCCTCGGCCGCGAGGACCTGGAAGGGCGCGAACCGCACGTCGTCGATGCCCGTCGCGGGTGCCGCGTAGCGCCGGTAGGACTCGGTGTACGCGGCGGCGTCGACCGCTCGCTGCTCCGTCCGGGCCAGCAGGTCCGTGACGTCCACGCCGGCGTCACGGGCCGCGGCGAGCGCCGTCAGTGTCGCGGGGAACGCCCCGGCCGCTGCCGCACCGACCTCGGCGTACCAGTCGCGGATCATGCCCTCGGCCTTGACCGCCCACGGCAGCACCTCGCCGTCGAGGAGCACCCAGTCGGAGTCGAGCTCCGCCCAGAGGCCGGCCGCCTCGAGCGCGGTGTCGAGCCGGGACAGGAACGTCGCGGTGTCGGCCTCGTCGAAGAACGCACGACCGGTGCGCGTGGTCACGACCCCGCGCCAGCCCGCCGGGGCGTCGAAGCGCGCCGGGTCTCGGGTGAGGAGCACGGTGGCCCGGGAGCCCATGTGCTTCTCCTCCATCCGCACCGTGTCGACGCCCTGACCCCGGTAGTACGCGAACGCCTCGTCCGGGTGCTCGAGGTGGTCGGGGCGTGCGGACGTCGCCACCGGACTCATCGTCGGCGGCAGGTACGGGAGCCACCGCGGGTCGACCGCGAAGCGGCTCATCACCTCGAGCGCGCCGGCGGCGTTCTCGGCGCGGACGCCGACCCGGCCGTGGTGCCGGGTCTCGACGACCTGCTTGCCGGTGACGTCCTCGATCGGGAGCAGCCCGGGGACGCGACGGGGCGAGGCGGGGGTGACGGCGGGCCTCCCGGCCGGACTGGGGGCTCGTCCGCCGTCCGTCTCGTCGGCACGCGTTTCCGACGTGCCCGGCGCGCGCAACGGCTCGAGGGGCTTGGCGGCCTCGTAGTGGACGCGCTCGGCGTCCACCTGCACGACCTCGCGCTCCGGGTAGCGGAGCGCCGAGAGCTTCCCGCCGAACACGCACCCGGTGTCGAGGCACATCGTGCCGTTGATCCACTCGGCGTCCACGGTCGGCGTGTGGCCGTAGAGGACCATCGCCCGACCGCGGTAGTCGTCCGCCCACGGCAGCCGCACCGGCAGTCCGTACTCGTCGCTCTCACCGGTCGTGTCGCCGTACAGCGCGAAGGAGCGGACCCGTCCGGAGGCCCGGCCCTGGTACTGCTCCTTGAGGCCGGCGTGCGCGACGACCAGCTGGCCGTCATCGAGCACGAGGTGCCCCACGAGGGCGCGACAGAACTCGCGCACCTCGGTGCGGAACACGTCCGGCTCGGCGGCGAGTTGCGCGAGCGTCTCGGCGAGGCCGTGGCCGGTCTGCACCTTCCGGCCGTCGAGCGCGCGGACGAGCTTGTCCTCGTGGTTGCCCGGGACGGCGAGCGCGTGACCGTTCCGCACCATGCCCATCACGAGCCGGAGGACGCCCGGGCTGTCCGGGCCACGGTCGACGAGGTCGCCGAGGAACACCGCGCGGCGTCCCTCGGGGTGGACGGCGTCGACGGGCCGCCCGGTGTCGTCACGGAGGAGCGTCCAGCCGAGTCGTCCGAGCAGTGACTCGAGCTCGGACCGGCAGCCGTGCACGTCGCCGATGACGTCGAACGGGCCGTGCTCGTCCGTCCGGTCGTTGAGCAGCGGCTCGCGGACGATCGTCGCGGCGGCGATCTCGTCCTCGCCGTGCAGGACGTGGACGCGGCGGAAGCCCTCCTTGCCGAGGCCCTTCAGCCCGCGGCGGAGCTGCCCCTGCTGGCGCCGGACCACGTCGGCGCCGAACTCCCGGCCGGTGCGGGCCGCGTTGCGGGCGAGGCACAGGGCCGCCGGGACGTCGAGGACGATGGCGACCGGCAGGACGTCGTGCTCACGGGCGAGCCGGACGAAGTCCCGGCGGGCCTCGGCCTGGACGTTCGTCGCGTCGATGACGGTGAGCAGTCCGGCGCGCAGACGCCGGGCGGCGACGTGCTTCAGGGCCTCGAACGCGGCGGGGGTCGCAGCCTGGTCGTCCTCGTCGTTCGAGACGAGCCCGCGGAAGAAGTCGCTCGACAGGGTCTCGAAGCGACCGAAGTGCTGCGCGGCGAACGTCGACTTGCCGGAGCCGCTCGTGCCGACGAGCAGCACGAGGGACATGGTCGGGATCGGCAGGGCGGTCATGCGTCGGTGCCTCCGGTCGGGCTGGTGCTGCGGGTCGTCGTCGTACGGCGGAACAGGGCGAGCTGCGTGGGCGGGCCCACCTCGGGGTCGTCCTCGCCCACGGGGCGGAACTCGACGGTGTACCCGTGCCGGTCGCCGGCGGCCTGCGCCCACGCCCGGAACTCGGCACGGGTCCACTCGAACCGGTGGTCGGGGTGCCGGAAGCGCCCGGCCGCCAGGTGCTCGTAGCGCACGTTGTGCTCCGCGTTCGGTGTCGTGAGGACGACGGCACCCGGCCGTGCGGCCTGGAACACCGAGGCCTCGAGGGCCGACAGCCGCGCGGGGTCGACGTGTTCGACGACCTCCATGAGGACGACCGCGTCGAGTCCCGCGATCCGGTCGTCGGAGTACGTCACCGAGGACTGCAGCAACCGCACGCGGGCACGCTGCTCGTCGCTGACGTCGTCCAGCCGCAGTCGACGTTCGGCGCGGGCGAGCTCCCGAGGTGCCACGTCGGTGCCGATGACCGTCGTGAAGGAGCGGTCCGCGAAGAGGTGCCGGAGCAGAGCGCCCTCGCCGCAGCCGACGTCAGCGACCGTGCGGGCCTGGACATCGGCGAGCGCCGCGAGCACCGCCTCGGCGCGCCGGTGGTACAGCGGCGTCTCGGTGTGCAGGTCGTCGATGAGAGGTGACGCGTCGACCGTTGCCGTGCCTCCCGGCTCGGTGGCCCGGCGCACACCGTCCTCGGCCCCGGCGTCGATCCTCCCGCCGTCCGCGACACCGGCGTCGAGACCGGCGTCCACGCCGAGGAGGCGCGAGGTCGCGTCGTCCACGAGCCCGCGCTGGTGGGCGAGCGAGCGGGTCGTGATGAGTTCGCGGAGCGGGTGCTCGGCGAGCCACCCCTCGCCGCGGCGGAGCAGCATGCCGACCTCGTCGTCGCCGACCCAGTAGTGCTTCGCGTCGTCGAGGACCGGCAGCAGCACGGTGAGCTGTCGCAGTGCGTCGGCGAGTCGGACCTGCCCCTGGAGCCGGAGCCCGACGGTGGCGGCGTCACCCCACTCGGGCCGGGTCTCGTCGAGCGGCGGTCGGGTCTCCTCGACGGTCCAGCCGAGCGGCGCGAACAACCGCGTCGCGAGCCCCGTCCCGTGCTCGTCGACCTCGCTCGGCACGCTGGTGAGGGCGAGTTCGAGGTCCATCGGTGCCGCGGCCCGCTCCGGACGGGAGGTGCTCCGGCCGCCCATGGCGCTCCGGAACACCTGCCCGATCGCGAGCGCGAGCATCGACGTCGATGCGTAGGGCCGGTCGTTCACGTACCGCGAGAGGGCCTGCGCGTCGGCGCCGTACCGCTTGCTCCGGGCGAGGGCGATCGCGTCGACCTCGAGGAGCAGTGCCGCGGTGCACGTGGTCGTCGTGTCGGCGGGGTAGAAGACGTGCGCCGTGCCGACGCTGAGGTCGAACGACTGCGCGCGCCCGGGGTGCTTGTGGAGCAGGTGCGAGAGGTCCGGCGCAGCCTCGCCGCGAGTGGTGATGGTCACGAGCATCCGTGGCCTCCGATCGTCGTCGTCCGGCGTCCTGCCGTCCGGCGGGTCGAGGCCGGAGAGTGAGCCTAGTACGACGACGTGGCGGACCGGGAGCACAGGCGGCCCCAGCAGACTGGGACGTCGACCGAGCAGCCACCTCCGGCGCCGGTCGACCCGGACAGGAGGCCCGTGATGGTCGTGTACGACAGCCGACCGGTCCGACGTGCCCGCCAGGTCGTCACCGACCTCCTCGTCCTCGTCGGTCTGGTCCTCTCCGTGGTGGTGGGCAGGGAGGTCGCCGGCTCGATCGAACGGCTCGCGTCCATCGGCACCCGCGTGCAGGACGAGGGCTCGGCGTTTCAGCGGCAACTGTCGGCGACGGCACGGGCCCTGGCGGACATCCCCCTCGCCGGCGACGCCGTGAGCGCGCCGCTGCGGAAGGCGAGCGAGCACGCGGGCGCCGTCGCGGCCGCGGGAGCGCAGCAGCACGACACCGCCGTCCACCTGGCGCACCTCGTCGGCGGCGGCCTCACCGTCGTGTTCGTCGTGGTCCTGCTCCTCGTCTGGACGCGCACCCGTGGCCGGTTCGTCCGCGCCGCGACCGCTACCCGCGAGGTCGACCGTGGGACGGACGGGACCGAGGTCCTGGCGCTCCGGGCACTCGTCGGACGCGACGCCGTGACCGCGCTCGGCCCCGGGGTCGTCGACCGGTGGCGGGAGCGGGACCCGGCGACCATCGCGGCCCTCGCCGACCTCGAGCGCCGCAGCTGCGGGCTGCGGAGCCGTCCCGGTCGGCCCTGACCCGGACTGCCGGTGTCTTGTCGGGCGGGCAGCCCGGCGGTACCGTCACGGCATCGACGAAGGAGTCCCGATGCCCGCGCGCTTCGTGTACTGGATGAACGTCTCGCTCGACCTGCTCATCGAGCGGGACCACGGCGACCACAGCGGCCTCGAGGGGCCCGACTGGCTCCGCATCGACGGCCCACTGCACCGGGAGTTCAACGCCCGTGCCCGCGCGATGACGATGTTCGTCGAGGGGCGGGTCGTCCGCGACATGATGGACCCGTTCTGGCCGGACGCCCGAGCGGACGAGTCGCTGCCGGAGTGGTTCCGCGAGTTCGGGCACATCTGGACCGACATCCCGAAGGTCCTGGTGTCGCGGACCCGGACGGCCGCCGACCACCACACCCGGGTCATCGGCGGTGACGACGCGATCGCTCAGCTCGCGGCCCTGCGGCAGGAGTCCGAGGGGGACATCGCGGTCGGCGGGGCGACCCTCGCCACGCAGCTGCTCGCCGCGGGGCTCGTCGACGAGCTCCTGCTGTACACGCACCCCGCGGTCCTCGGCGCCGGTCGACCGCTCTTCGACGAACCGGTCCCGGAGCCCCTGCTGCTCGACCTCCTCGAACAGCGCGCGTTCCCCGACGGTGTCACCCTGCACCGGTACGCGGTGCGGGGAGCGACGGCGTGAACGCGCCGGAGCGGCAGTGCCCGGTCGGGGCGAGGGTCGAGGGCGCTCGTTGCGGGTTCGGGTCTCCGCGACGAGCGCCCTCGCGCTACGACGCCGTCGGGTACGACGCGTGGTCACGACGAGGCCAGCCCGGGAACAGGGATCGGGCATCCGCGGCAGGGTCCGCGGTGTAGCGCGGGCGACGCTACGCCGTTCGCGCTCGATACCCAAGCGTTTCGAGCATGTTGGCCGATCTCCGCGGTCTCGGACGGGAGGCCCACACCCTGTCAGGGACGCCCGTGCGGTGGTCCGGGCCTCCCGTCCGGCCCGGGAACCGGCCCGGGACGGCGGGTCAGAGCGTGACGCCCTGCCAGCGCGGTCCAATACCGGTGACGACGACCCGGCGGGGCTCGTCCGGGACGTCGTCCGGGTCGACGTCCTCGCCGGTCTCGGCGGCACCACCGGTCGCGCGGCCGATCTCGACGTCCAGGACGCTGTCGCTGACTCCGTCGACCATGCCGCGGCCCCACTCGACGACGACGATCGAGCCGTCCCAGTCGAGGTCCAGGTCGTCGAGCTCCACCGGGTCGCTCAGCCGGTAGGCATCCACGTGGACGAGGTCCGGGCCGGCGGTGGTCGGGTGGGTGCGAGCGAGCACGAAGGTGGGGCTGGAGACCTGGCCGCGGGCGCCGAGCGCGGACCCGAGGCCGCGCGTCATGGTGGTCTTGCCGGCACCGAGCGGTCCGGTGAGCACCACGAGGTCCCCGGCGCGCAGCACCCGGGCCAGGCGCGCGCCCAGCGCCCCCATCTGCTCCGTCGTGTCGACCGTGGTGTCGAGCAGGACGGTCACGTCCGCTCCCCGCGCAGGTACTCGCCGACCCGGCCCGCACCGGAGTGGCCCTCGTGCACGCGCTGGACCCGCCTGCCGATCCGGCAGACGACCTCCTCGCCGATGGTGTCGATCGCGGCCGCCCACTCGAGCACGGTCATCTCGCCGTCCTCGCCGGTCCCGAACAGGGTCACCGGGTCACCGACGCGGACGTCGTCGTCACCGACGTCGACCAGGAACTGGTCCATCGCGACCCGACCGGCGATCGGGTACCTGGTGCCGTTGATCGCGACCTCGACCCGGCCCTGCGCCGCCCGTGAGACGCCGTCCGCGTACCCGACGGGCACGAGCGCCAGGGTCGTCTCGGCGTCGGTGCGGTACGTGTAGTCGTAGGAGACACCGGTGCCGACCGGCACGCGCTTGGTCTTCGCGACCGAGGCGGTCAGGGTCATCACGGGCCGCAGGCCGAGATCCGCGGCGGAGACCCCGTCGGCGCCGGGGATGCCGAACAGGTTCGCCCCCATCCGGACCATGTCCTTCCGGAACTCCTTGCGTTCGAGACCGGCGAGCGAGGCGGCGACGTGCTCCCACCGGATGTCGAGACCGAGGTCCTCGGCCTGCTCGACCATGGCGTCGAAGTGCGCAACGGCCGCGGCGTCGTCGGCGTCGGAGGTCTCCGCCAGGTGGGTGTACGCGGCGACGACCTCGATCCGGCCGGCGCGCTGCGCGTCACGGGCGAGCTCGACGAGGGCCGGCCACTCCCGGGCGCTCGCACCGTCGCGGTGCAGCCCGCTGTCGACGCCGAGGTGCACGCGGGCCGGACGCTGGTCGACGGCGTCCAGGACGCGTCGCAGCTCGGCGACGTTCGAGACGCCCAGGTCGACGGCGGAGTCGATCGCGTCGCGGAAGTCCAGGCCGGGGTCGTGCTGCCACGTGAACAGCCGGACGTCCTCACCGACGCCGATCGACCGCAGCCGGAGGGCGGCCGGGACCGTGAGGACCCCGATCCACCGGGTGCCGGCATCCACCGCGGTCAGGGCGATCGCCTCGAGACCGTGCCCGTAGGCGTCGGCCTTCATGATCGCCATGAGCTCGACGGGGTCCATCCACGACCGGACGAGGTCGAGGTTCGCGCGGTAGGCGTCCAGGTCGATGACCGCCCGGCGGAGCGGTGCGCTCACGTCGTCCTCCGTTCCACGCTGCGGCCGACCCTGGCGACCACCTCGTAGTTGATCGTGCCGATCGCGTCGGCCCACTCCTCCACCGCGGGGTCGCCGTTCGCCGGGTCGCCCCAGAGCACGACCTCGTCCCCGATCGAGACGTCGGCGTCACCGATGTCGATGTGCATGGCGTTCATCGCCACCCGTCCGACCACCGGGAAGCGGCGGTCGCCGATGCGGACGGACACGGCGTTGCCGGACCCGCGGTCGAAGCCGTCCGCGTAGCCGAGGCCGATCACCGCGAGCCTCGTGTCACGCTCCGCCCGCCACGTGTACCCGTACGAGACACCGTCGCCGGCGGGCACCGCGATGGTCCGGAGCACGGCGGCGGTCACCCGCATCGCGGGCCGGAGCCCGAGGTCGGCCGAGGTCCGGTCCGGGAACGGGCTCAGCCCGTACAGCGCGAGCCCCACCCGTGCCAGGTCCCGGCGGGTCTCCGGGAGCGCCAGACTGCCGGCGCTGGCGGCGAGGTGCACCACGTCCGGCTGGATGCCGACCGCGGCCAGGCCGTCCAGCGCCCGCTGGAGCGCGGCGTCCTGGTCGAGGTCGTCGGCGCGCGACGCGTTCGACAGGTGGGACATCACACCCTCGATCCGGGTGCGGTCCCCGCCGCGGGACAGCGCCGCCGCCGTCGCGAAGAGCTCGGGCCACTCGGACTCGACCGCGCCGTTGCGGCTCAGGCCGGTGTCCACGACCAGGTGGACCGCGGGCACGTCGGCGTCGGCAGCGGTCGCGAGCTGCTCGACGCTGGAGACCGCCGGGGTGATGCCGTACCGGGCCGCGCGCCGGAAGTCCTCGTCCGGGGCGTGCAGCCACGCGAGGACACGGACGCCCTCGTCGATCCCGGCCCGCCGGAGCGCGACCGCCTCGTCGAGGTCGGCGACGCCGAGCCAGTCCGCGCCGGCGTCCACGAGCGCACGGGCCACCTCGACGGCGCCGTGCCCGTACGCGTCGGCCTTCACCACCGCGACGACGCCCGCCGGGGCCACCTGTCCGGCGATCGTCGCGTAGTTGGCGATCAGCGCCTCCCGGTCGACGGTCACCCCCGTGAACGCGCTCACGCGATCGGTCCTTCCGTTGCAGGCCGCTCCCGGCCCTCGATGACGACGAACGCCGTCGCGATCCCGCCGTCGTGCGACAGCGAGAGGTGCACGTGCGAGACCCCGCGGTCGTCCGCCACCCGCTGCGCCCCCTCGTGCAGGGTGAGCGACGGGTTCCGCTGGTCGTCCGCGACGACCTCGAGCTCCCGCCAGCGCAGGCCGGCGCTCGACCCGAAGGCCTTGATCAGGGCCTCCTTCGCGGCGAACCGGGCGGCGAGCGACGCCACCGGGCGCGGCTCGCCGTCCCGCAGTTGCTCGGCGTCGGTGAACAGCCGCGACCGCAGCGCGGGGGTCCGGGTCAGGACCCGCTCGAACCGTTCCAGGTCGACCACGTCGACCCCGATGCCGATGATCACGTTGCGACTACTCGACGGTGACCGACTTCGCGAGGTTGCGCGGCTGGTCGACGTCGAGGCCCTTGGCCGCGGCGAGCTCCATGCCGAACATGTGCAGCGGGGCCACGGCGAGCAGCGGCTCGAACAGCGGCGTCGCGAGCGGGATCCGCAGGACCTCGTCCGCGAAGGGCAGCACGGCGGCGTCGCCCTCTTCGGCGATCGCGATCACCCGGGCGCCGCGGGCGCGGATCTCCTGGATGTTCGAGACGACCTTCGGGTGCAGCGACCGGGCGTCACGCGGCGACGGGACGATGACGAAGACGATCTGGCCGGGCTCGATGAGCGCGATCGGACCGTGCTTGAGCTCACCGGCGGCGAAGCCCTCGGCGTGGATGTACGCGAGCTCCTTGAGCTTGAGCGCGCCTTCGAGCGCGATCGGGTACCCGACGTGGCGGCCGAGGAACAGCACGCTCCGGGTGTCCGCCATCCACTTCGCCAGCTCGGCGACACCGGAGGCGTCCTCGATCGTCTGCTGCAGCTTCTCGGGGAGCCCCTCGAGCTCGGCGACCTGCTCGGCGACCTGCTCGGCGGTCAGCGTGCCACGCAGCGTGGCGAGGTGCAGCCCGAGCAGGTACAGCGCGACACCCTGCGCCAGGAAGGCCTTCGTCGAGGCCACCGCGACCTCGGGCCCGGCGTGCGTGTAGATCACGGCGTCGGACTCACGCGGGATCGTCGCGCCCTGCGTGTTGCAGATCGAGAGGACCTGGGCGCCCTGCTCGCGGGCGTACTTGACGGCCATGAGGGTGTCCATGGTCTCGCCGGACTGACTGATCGAGACGACCAGGGTGCGGTCGTTCAACACCGGGTCGCGGTAGCGGAACTCGTGGGCGAGCTCGACCTCCACCGGGACGCGTGCCCACTGCTCGATGGCGTACTTGCCGAGCATGCCGGCGTAGGCCGCGGTGCCGCAGGCGATGACGATGACGCGGTCCACCTGCTGCAGGCGTTCGGCGATCGGATCGAGGTCGGTCAGCGTGACCGCGCCCTCGTGCACGCGGCCGAGGACCGTGTTGCGCACGGCCTCGGGCTCCTCACTGATCTCCTTCGCCATGAACGAGGACCAGCCGCCCTTGTCGGCGGCCGAGGCGTCCCAGTTCACCTCGAACTCGCTCGGCTCGGCCGGGGTGCCGTCGAAGTGGATGACGTCGACGCCGTCGGGACGGATCGTGGCGATCTCGTCCTGCCCGATCGAGAGCGCTCGCTGCGTGTAGGCCACGAACGCGGCGACGTCCGAGCCCATGAAGTTCTCGCCGTCCCCGAGCCCCACCACGAGGGGCGAGTTGCGCCGGGCGCCGACGACGACGCCGGGCTGGTCGGCGTGCACGACGAGGAGCGTGAACGCCCCTTCGAGCCGTGCCACGGTGCGACGCATCGCCTCGGTCAGGTCGTGCGTCTCGTGGAACTCCCGCGCCACGAGGTGTGCGGCGACCTCGGAGTCGGTCTCGCTCGTGAACGAGACGCCCTCGGCCAGGAGTTCGTCCTTCAGCGGGGCGAAGTTCTCGATGATGCCGTTGTGGATGAGGGCGAGCTTGCCGCCGTCGGCCAGGTGCGGGTGCGCGTTCTCGTCGGTCGGGCCGCCGTGCGTCGCCCAGCGGGTGTGCCCGATGCCGGTGCCGCCGTCCGCGATGGGGTTGGCGTCCAGCTCGTCGACGAGCATCTGGAGCTTGCCGGCCTTCTTGGCCGAGGTCATGTCACCGGAGGGGTCGACCACGGCGATGCCCGCCGAGTCGTACCCGCGGTACTCGAGACGGCGGAGGCCCCCGAGGAGGACGTCCGTGCTGCTGTTGCTGCCGACGTAGCCGACGATTCCACACATGGGATCGATCCTACGGGCACTGCCGGGAGCACCCTGCGAGCCGCCCCGGAGGTGGGGATAGCCTCCGGACATGGGACGCTTCGACGACATCGCGATCACCACCCTCACGGGTGAGACCACCACCTTCGGCAGCTTCGGTGACAAGGCGGTGCTCGTGGTGAACGTCGCCTCGCGGTGCGGGCTCGCGCCGCAGTACGAACAGCTCGAGGAGCTGCAGCGCACGTACGGCCCGCGGGGCTTCACCGTGCTCGGTTTCCCGAGCAACCAGTTCCTGCAGGAGCTCGGCTCGTCCGAGGCCATCGAGGAGTACTGCTCCACCACGTGGGGCGTCAGCTTCCCGATGTCCGAGAAGGTCAAGGTGAACGGCCGGTCCGCGCACCCGCTCTACCGGGAACTCACGCAGGCTCCGGACGCGTCGGGCAAGGCCGGTCGCGTGATCTGGAACTTCGAGAAGTTCCTCGTGGCACCGGACGGCACCGTCACCCGCTTCCGCCCGACGGTCACGCCGGACGCCCCCGAGGTCGTCGCCGCCATCGAGGCGGCCCTCCCCGCCTGACCCGGAGCCCGGCCGGGAGGCCCACCCACCGTCGGCGACGTCGCTGACCGGGGGCGGGCCTCCCGGCTGGGTACGCTCGACCCCATGCCGATCCCGGAGACGACCGTCGCGCACCCCACTCCCTTCGTGGAGATCCCCCGCGACGAGTGGTCGCAGCTCGCACCGAAGGAGCACCTCTCCCTCACCGAGACCGAGATCGTGCAGCTGCGCGGCCTCGGCGACCGCCTCGACATCACCGAGGTGCAGGACGTCTACCTGCCGCTCTCGCGCCTGTTGACGTTGTACGCGGCCGGTGCGCGGGACCTCCACGCCGAGACCAGCCGGTTCCTCGGCGAACGTGCGGGTCGGACCCCCTTCGTCATCGGCGTCGCCGGATCGGTGGCGGTCGGCAAGAGCACCGTGGCGCGCCTGCTCCGCGAACTCACCAAGCGCTGGCCGGACACGCCCCGCGTCGAACTCGTGACGACCGACGGCTTCCTGTACCCGAACGCCGAGCTCGAGCGGCGCGGGATCATGGACCGCAAGGGCTTCCCCGAGTCGTACGACCGCCGGTCCCTGCTGCGGTTCGTCAGCAACGTGAAGAGCGGCGCTGCCGAGGTCCGCGCGCCGTACTACTCGCACCTGGTCTACGACATCGTGCCCGACGCCGAGATCGTCGTGCGACAGCCGGACATCCTCATCGTCGAGGGGCTCAACGTGCTCGCACCGCCGGTGCACGGGCGCCTGGCGCTGTCCGACCTCTTCGACTTCACCATCTACGTCGACGCGAAGACGAAGGACATCGAGTCCTGGTACGTGGACCGGTTCCTGGCGCTGCAGGAGCAGGCGTTCTCGAGCCCCGACTCGTTCTTCCACCGCTTCGCCGACCTGTCCCGCGAGGACGCCGTCCGCACCGCCACCGAGGTCTGGCGGGCGATCAACGAGCCGAACCTGCTCGAGAACGTCCTGCCGACCCGCTCCCGCGCAACGCTGGTGCTCAAGAAGGCGGCGGACCACAAGGTGACGAGCGTCCTGCTCCGCAAGATCTGACCCGGAGCGGGTCGCGACGCGCACGGCCCGACCGGGGTCCCGCCCCGCGACGACGAACGCGCCCCGTCGGAACGGGGCGCGTCGTCTGCGACCGGGCGCGATCGGCGCCGAGGGCCGCGGGCGACTCAGCGAGCTGCGGGCGACACCGCGAGGCGCGAGCGCGCCGCTACGCGGCCTCGAGCGTCAGGCGCGCACGGACGACGTCCGCGAGTTCCTCGGCGACGCGCTGGGCGTCCTCCTGGCTGGCGGCCTCGACCATGACGCGGACGACCGGCTCCGTGCCCGACGGACGCAGGAGCACCCGGCCGGTGTCGCCGAGCGCGTCGGTGGCGGCGGCGATCGCGTCCTGCACACCCTGGTCCTGCAGCCCGTGCCGGTCGACGCCCTTCACGTTGAGGAGCACCTGCGGGAACACGGTCATGCACGCGGCGAGTTCGCCGAGCGTCTTGCCGGTGCGCGCCATCTCGGCGACGAGGTGGAGGCCCGTCAGGACCCCGTCGCCCGTCGTCGCGTAGTCGTTGAAGATGATGTGGCCGGACTGCTCGCCACCGAGCGAGAAGCCGCCCTCGTTCATCCTCTCGAGCACGTAGCGGTCACCGACGCCGGTCTCGAGCACCGTGATGCCCGCGGCCGCCATGGCCCGCTTGAGACCGAGGTTCGACATGACGGTGGCGACGAGGGTGTCGTCCACCAGGCGGCCGCGCTCCTTGAGCGACAGCGCCAGGATCGCCATGATCTGGTCGCCGTCCACCGCGTTGCCGTCGGCGTCCACGGCGAGGCACCGGTCCGCGTCGCCGTCGTGCGCGATGCCGACGTCGGCGCCGGCCTCGAGCACCGCGCGGGCCAGGTTGTCGATGTGGGTCGAGCCGACGCCGTCGTTGATGTTGATGCCGTTCGGGTCGGCACCGATGAGCGTCACCTTCGCACCCGCGTTGACGAAGACCTCGGGCGAGACGCCGGAGGCTGCCCCGTTGGCGCAGTCGAGCACGACGTGGAGCCCGTCGAGCCGGTGCGGCAGCGTGCCGAGCAGGTGCACGACGTAGCGGTCCTCGGCGTCGGCGAAGCGCGTGATGCGTCCGACCTCGGCACCCGTGGGGGTCGGCGCGGACTGGTCGTGCATGGCCGCTTCGATGCGGTCCTCGACCTCGTCCGGCAGCTTGCGACCACCTGCGGCGAAGAACTTGATCCCGTTGTCCGGCGCGGGGTTGTGCGACGCGGAGATCATCACGCCGAAGTCGGCGTCGATGTCGGCGACGAGGTACGCCGCTGCGGGAGTGGGGATGACTCCGGCGTCGAGGACGTCGACGCCGGCGGAGGCGAGTCCGGCTGCCACGGCGGCGCCCAGGAACTCGCCGGAGACGCGCGGGTCGCGCGCCAGCACGGCCCGCGGGCGCGTGCGACCGGACGCTCGACGAGCGTCCGCATGGTGTCCGTGCGTGAGCACGGCCGCGCTCGCCTGGGCAAGGCCCAGTGCGAGCGCGGCCGTCAACTCGCCGTTGGCGAGGCCACGAACGCCGTCGGTACCGAACAGACGCGGCATGCGATCTCCCGCCGTCAGGCGATCAGCGCTTCGAGAACTGCGACGCCTTGCGGGCCTTCTTGAGACCGGCCTTCTTGCGCTCGATGACGCGGGCGTCACGGGTGAGGAAGCCGGCCTTCTTGAGGGTCGCGCGGTTGTTCTCGCGGTCGATCTCGTTCAGGGTGCGGGCGATGGCGAGGCGGAGCGCGCCGGCCTGACCCGAGGGGCCGCCACCCGTGATGCGGGCGGTGACGTCGTACGAGCCGAGGAGCTCGAGCACCTTGAACGGGTCGTTGATGAGCTGCTGGTGGAGCTTGTTCGGGAAGTAGTCCTCGAGCGTGCGGCCGTTCACCGAGAAGGTGCCGGAGCCGGGGACCAGGCGGACGCGCGCGATGGCCTCCTTGCGGCGACCGACGGCACCGCCCGAGACGTTGAGGATCTGACGGGGAGCGGCCTCGGACGCGACGGGCGCGCTCTCGGTGGTGAAGCTCTCCGGGGTCTGGTCGATGGAGTCAGCGATCTGAGCCATGAGTGTTTTCTCGTTCCTGGAAGTCGTCGTGGCCGCTGTTACTGCGAGACCTGGTCGAAGGTGTACGGCTTGGGCTGCTGCGCCGCGTGGGGGTGCTCAGCGCCTGCGTAGACCTTGAGCTTCTTGAGCTGCTCGCGACCGAGGGTGTTCTTCGGCAGCATGCCGCGGATCGCCTTCTCGACGGCGCGGGTCGGGTGCTTCTCGAGCATCTCCGGGTAGCTGGTGGCGGTGAGGCCGCCCGGGTAACCGGAGTGGCGGTAGTACACCTTCTTGGCGAGCTTCGACCCGGTCAGGGCGACCTTGTCGGCGTTCACGATGATGACGTAGTCACCCATGTCCATGTGCTGGGCGAAGGTGGCCTTGTGCTTGCCGCGGAGGAGGGCGGCGACGTGCGAAGCGAGGCGGCCGAGCACGACGTCGGTCGCGTCGATGACGATCCAGTCGTGCTGGACGTCTGCCGGCTTCGGGGAGAACGTACGAGTCACAGGAGTGCTGCTTTCGTGTCGAGGTGAGGAGTCCGTGAATCCCGCTCCGGTGGGCGTTCCCGCGGGCAGATGCCCGGTGAACGACCCGGTGGAGGGCCCATCTGACTGCCTGGCGCAACAGAGCGCGCAGGCCAAGGTGAGAGCCTAGCGGACGCGGATCACGTCGGTCAACCGCGGGCAGACCCGCATGCACCACGGACGGGAGGCGCGCTGCGGGTCGGACCCGCAGCGCGCCTCCCGGCGGTGGTCGTGTTCAGGGCAGGCTCACTCGGCGCTGCCACCCGTCGTCCGGCGGCGACGGAGGGCGAGGAGCCCACCGCCGGCGGCCAGGAGGGCGAGTGTCGCCGCCAGTCCCGCACCCAGCTCCGCACCGGTGAAGGCGAGGTCGCCGTCGGTGCTCGGCGTACCGCCCGCACCCGGGGTCACGCCGACGCCACCGGCGACCGGGGCCGGGGTCGGTGTCGCGTCGTCCGCCTCGGGTGCCGGCGTGGGCTCCGGCGTCGGGTCGCCCGGCACCTCGGCCGCGCTCAGGTCGAACCCGACCAGGATCGGGTCGTGGTCGCTGGCGCGGTAGACGTCGTCCTCGTACAGGTCGGAGACGTTCACGTTGTACCGGCTGTACTCCAGGCCCACCGACTCGGTCGAGTTGATGTTCCAGATGTCCACGCCGGTGACCGACTCGAGCGCGGCCTGCGATGCCAGCACGTGGTCGAGGGACCCACTCAGACCGCTGAACACGTAGGAGTACTCGTCCTCGTCCTGCGCCGGAGCGAGGTCGGTGTACCCGGCGTCACGGAGCACCACCATCGGGTCCTCCTCGCTGTACGCGTTGAAGTCACCGATGAGGAAGGTCTTGTCGGTGCCGTACTGCTCCTGCATGGCGGTGGAGAAGGTCGCGAGGGCTCGCGCCTGTCGTACGCGGTCGGCGTTGGAAGCGCCCTGGCCGTCACCCTGGTCGGCGTTCTCGCCGGTGCCCGAGCCCTTCGACTTGAAGTGGTTCGCGATGACGAGGAAGTCGTCCTCCGCGGTGCCGCCGACCGGTCGGAAGGCGTCGGCGACGGGCTGGCGTGCGTTCGTGAACGCCGGGTCGATGAGGATCGTCGACTCGCCCGTGGGTGCGACCCGGTCCTTCTTGTAGATCAGGGCCAGGCGGATGACGTCCTCGCTGGTCGGTACGACGGACGGCGACTCCGCGTACGCCCAGGTGTCGGTCCCAGTCGCGGCGTTCAGCGCGGCCACGAGCGTGGCGACCGCGGCGTCCCGGTCCTGCCCGAAGGCCGCCGAGTTCTCGATCTCCTCGAGCGAGACCACGTCGGCGCCGAGGGCGTTGATCGCCTTCACGATCTTCACCTGCTGGCGGTCGAGGTCCTCCTGCTCGGCGGCACCGCGGGCGTCACAGCCGGAGTTCACCGTGATCGGGTCCCCCGCGCGGTCCCGGTAGTACGTGCACCCGGTCAGCTCGTCACCGGTCGTCGGGAAGTAGTTCAGCACGTTGAACCCGGCGAGCGTGAGGTCCCCGCCGACCGCGGCGGGCGCCGGGGTACGGACGTCCGAGAACGACGCGGGCAGGTCGGCCGCCGGGGTGGCGCCGGTGACCGGCGTCGTCGGCTGGAACTTCCAGGCGTTGTTCCGGTAGTCGAGGACCACGGGATCGGTGAACGTCGTGGTGGCCCCGACCGTGATCGGACCCGCGTTCGTCAACCACGGGACCGGGATCCCGCGGGCGGCCTGGTCCTGGTCGTCGCGGGGCAGGAAGTTCGTGCCCGCGCCGTCGTCCAGCGTGACCTTGCGGACCGCGTTGTCCGCGGCGACCGCAGCGGCCTCAGCGCTGCCCGGACGCGCGACCTCGGTCGGCTGCAGGAGCCGGCCGGCGCCCGTGGCCAGCGCGATCTCGCCGTACTGGTTCGTCGTGTAGTTGTCCGCGACCGTGTAGTCGCCCTGCGGCAGGACGAGCATGCTCTCGAGCGCTTCGCGCTCGGCGTCCGAGCGGGGGAACGCGACGGCTGCCGGCTGCGGCGCGACGGCGGGCGTGGTGAGCACCCGGAGTCCGGCGGCACTCGGGACGGTGAGCTCGGTCAGCCCGTTGAACTCCGAGACCGCGCCGGTGACCTCGACGTGGTCACCGATCGCGACCCGGCCGACGGTGGCCGCAGAGTAGACGAAGAGCCCGTCGGACGCGGTCCGCGTGGCCGCGGCGCCCACGCCGGGCGTGCCCGGCGTCTGGATCGTGTAGCCGTTGAGGCCGCCGCTCGCGTACACCGCAGTCACGACGCCGCTCGTGGTGACCGTCCTGCCGACGAGCGGCGAGGTGTCGGTCGTGCCCTGGACCTCGGGGATGGTCGCGGCGACCGCAGGGGTGGCGGGCGGTGTGGTGCCGCCGTCGCCCGGCGTCGGTGCGGACCCGCCGGTCGCGGTCTCGCCCTTCGCGTTGCGCGGGGTGATCGTGGTGGACAGCGTGAAGTCCGTTCGGTTGACGTCCGAGTCGGCGCCGCTCGTCGCGCGTGCCAGGGCGTCCGGTGTGGAGTTCGCTCCCGCCGGGTTCGTCGCCGCGGCCGTCTCGAACGTGTTCGACGTCCCGTAGCCGAGCAGGTCCACCACACCGGGGGTCCCGGCGGGCACGGTGCCGGCGGGCAGCGTGAGGGCGGTGGCCCGGTCGGACAGCACGAGGGTGCCGGCGCTGCCGGACGCGTTGAGGGTCGACACCACGTCCGGCGTGGGCAGAGCCGCACCGGCCGTGCCGTTCGAACCACCCTGGACGAGGAAGGTCCCCTTCGCCGGGACGGTGCCCGTCAGGGGCACCACCGTGCTCGCGGCACCGGTGCTGGTCGCCGAGCGGTACTGCAGCGACCACCCGTCGACCGACACGGCGGTGTCGGTCGGGTTGGCGATCTCGACGAACCGGTTCGCGAACGGCTGGTTCGTGCTGCCGCCCTTGAGGTACGCCTCGGAGATGACGAGTCCGGTGCCCGCGGGGTTCGCGGTCGCGGCGGTGACGGTGACGAGCGGTGCGGCGATCAGGGTCGCGGCAGCCGTGGCGCACAGCAGGGTGCGTCCGACGGTTCGTTGCATGAGGACCTTCGGTTCGTGGTCGGGAGGGATCCCGACGACCGTACGGTCCTGCACGGGCGCACAGGTTACGAGCGGGTGAACCTTCCCCCCGGACGAGGGTCGACCACCCGTTCCGCACGGCCGCACACACGCCGGTCACCCCTGGATCGGAACCCACTCCGACCCGACCCGGTGCACCGCCGGACCGTGCCCCGGCAGCACGATCGCCGGGTACGGCAACACCCGCGCGGACTCCACGGCGAGCGCCTGGTCCGCCGTGAAGAACGGCGTGATCATCCGCGGCCGGGGCGCCCACGAGGCCGGTTGGGTGTCGTGGTGGGTGACGACGGCGTCGCCCGTGACGATCGCGTCGGCGGCCGGCAGCAGGTACGCGGTGGACCCGGCGGTGTGTCCGGGCGCGGGCAGCGGGGTCATCGCGCGACCGTCGAAGTCCCGCGCGGTGAACGCCCGGGCGGACGGCACGGTGGTCGGCCGGAGCGCGTCCGAGGCGATCGCCCGCCCGAGCCACCGCAGCACCCGGGGAGCGGCGAGCCGTCCGCCGATCTCCGCGGGGGTGACCTGCTGGCGCCCCGGTCCACGGACGTTGGCGAGTTCGTCGGCGTGTGCGAGGACCTCGACGTGCGGGTGGCGCTCGAGGATCCCGGGCAGGCCCCCGACGTGGTCGACGTGTCCGTGGGTCACGTAGACGCGGCGGAGGTCGTCGAGGTCGTGCCCGGCGAGCAGCACGCTGTCGAGCACGAGGTCGGTGTCGGCCGGGTACCCGGCGTCGATCAGGGCGACGCCGTCCTCCTCCGCCAGGACGACCCAGTTCGAGACCGGCCCCTCGACGAAGACCACACCGGGTGCGACGGAGACGACGGAGCGGGGAGTGCGAGGAGCCATCCCCCGACGCTACCGCCCGAGGTCGGCCTGGAGGTCGCCGGGCCGGTGCCCCTCGGCGTCGCGACGCGCGCGCGTCTGCTCGGCACGGGCCTCCAGGGCGTCGTCGTCCGGGTACCCTACCTCGGTGAGGGTGAGTCCGCGCGCCGGTGCCACCGTGAACGCGCTGGTCCGCTCCTCCGCGATCCGCAGGTCGTCGAGCTGGTCCGGCGTCAGGCGGCCCTCGCCGACGGCGAGCGTGCCGCCCACCATCGCACGCACCATCGAGTGGCAGAACGCGTCGGCCTGGAGGCTCGCCACCAGCACGCCGTCCGGCTCGCGGTCCCAGCGGAACTCCTGCAGGGTCCGGATGGTGGTCGCGCCATCGCGCGGCTTGCAGAACGCCGCGAAGTCGTGCAGCCCGAGCAGCCGCAGCGCCCCGCGCTCCATGGCCGCCTGGTCGAGACGCCCCGGGTACCAGGTCGTGTGCCCTCGTCGGAGTGGGTCGCGGGGGGCGTCGAGGTCGGCCACCCGGTACCGGTACCGCCGCCACACCGGGGAGAACCGCGCGTCGAACCCGGCTGGCGCGACGGAGGCGCGGGAGACCACGACATCGCCGTCGGGGCCGGCGAGTCCGTTGAGTCGTCGGACGAGGCCGGCGAAGGGGTCACGGACGGTGCCGTCGGCGCTGGGGCGCTTCGGCCTCGTCAGGGCGGCCCACTGATCCGGGCTGAGGTCGAGGTGTGCGACCTGCCCGGTGGCGTGCACGCCGGCATCGGTGCGGCCGGCGACCGTCAGCTGCGGCGGTTCGCCCCACCGGCCGAAGACGGTGGCGAGGGCGGCCTCGAGCGCGCCCTGCACGGTGCGGAGGCCCGGCTGTCGGGCCCACCCGGAGAACGCGGCTCCGTCGTAGGCGATGTCGAGCCGCAGCCGCACGCCGGCCTCGCCCTCGGTCCGGCCGGTCTCGCTCACACCTCCACGGTACCGATGTCCGCGCCCTCGGCCGGTCCGCGCCCTCGGCCGGTCCACGCCCCGCGGACGGCGGGCCCTCGGCGCGGACGATCAGTCCGACGGGCCGCCGCGCCCGGGTCGGTGCCCTCGCCGTCGGGCGAGCCGGTCGTGGAGGCTCGTGGGCCGCGGCGGCTCCGCCGGGCCGGTCTCGGTGTCGGCGTCATGGGTCGCCCGCCGCTCCGACTCCACGATCCCGCGGAGCGCCACCAGGGCCGTCGACGTCACCGCGACGTCCGACGGCTTCTCGCGGGAGGCGTCCAGCGCGTGTTCGAGTTCGGAGATCGCCCGGTCCCCCTCGTCCGGCGGGTGGTCACCGCGGACCATCGCGGCGACCTGCCGGATCGCCCGCACGAGCGGTGTCGTGAACGCCTCGTCCGGCCGGCCGAGGTTCGACGAGACCGGACCGGACCGGGCCACGAGCTCGGTGAGGTCCGTCGTGTACCACGCGACCCGCTCCAGTGCGCGGAAGCGGGCTCCGTCGCGCTGGAGTCGAGCACGGGATCCCCGCAGCGCTCCCCTGGGGTTGATGCGCCGGCTCTCCTGCGCGATCGAGACCCGGCTCCGGACGTCGGCGATCGCCCGGTCCAGGCGGTCCTGCGCCTGGTCCCACGCCCGCTCGTCCCGCCCGCCCTGCTCGAGCACGTCCGCGAGGCCGTCCAGGTGCACGGCCAGCACGCTGTTCACCTGGTCGATGCGCCGCTCGGCATCCCAGAAGTGCAGGGGCGGGAACACGAGGAAGTTCACGAGCAGCCCGACCACCACGCCGACGGCCATCTGCACGAGGTACCCGAGTGAGTAGCCCTCGGCGTGGGCGCCGCCGACGAGCAGGACGAAGAGCGCCGCGGTCGAGACCCAGGAACTGCCCTCGCCGAGGATGCGGAACCCGCCGACCAGCACGCCCACGCCGACCGTGATCGCCACCGCCAGGACCCCGGGGTCGCCGACCCACATCGTGAAGGCGGCGACGGCGATGCCGAGGGCGATCCCGACGAGGGTCTGCAGCCCACTCCGGAGCCCGGCGAACACCGTCGTCTGCATCGCGACCACGGCACCGAGGGGAGCGTAGTAGGGGTACTCGGCGGCCACGCCCGGCACGTTCTGCGCGACGACCCACGCGAGCGTCGCCGCCGCTGCTGCCTTCGCGGCGTGCAGCAGTCGGGGCTGCGTGCCGGAGTTCCGGCTCCACCGCCACAGGCGGGTGCCGACACCGGCGACGTGCTGGAACTGCATCGTGCTCTCGTCTCGTCGGCCGTCACGATCCGTGACGGGCGCGTACCGGGCCTCCCAGGCCTCCCGGGCCTCCCGGGCACCTCGCGTCCGGTGGACGGTGTCCGGCCCGAAGCAGGAGGGCCCCCGCAGCGAACGCTGCGGGGGCCCTCCTGACCTGCGGTGTGACTACTTGGACTCGTCCGCGGCGTCGTCCGACTTCGCGGCGGCGTCGGCCTCGACCTCTGCGGCAGCGTCGGTCGTGGTCTCGTCGGCGACCGGGGTCGACTCCTCGGTGGTCTCGGTCTCCTCGACCGGGGCGGCCGTGGTCTCGTCGGACGTGGTGTCCTCGGCGACCGGCGCAGCCGCGGCCGGGGCCGCATTGCGCGTGACGGGGGCCGGCGTGCTCGAGACGGGCTCGAGGACGAGCTCGATCGAGGCGAGCGGCGCGTTGTCGCCCTTGCGGAAGCCGAGCTTCGTGATGCGGGTGTAACCGCCCTGGCGGTCCGCCACCTGCGGCGCGATCTCCGTGAACAGCGTGTGCACGACGGTCTTGTCGCGCAGGGCCGCGATCACGCGACGACGCGCGTGCAGGTCGCCGCGCTTCGCGAACGTGATGAGGCGCTCGGCGACCGGACGGAGGCGCTTGGCCTTCGTCTCGGTCGTCGTGATGCGACCGTGCGTGAAGAGGGCGTTGGCGAGGTTGCTCAGGAGCAGGCGCTCGTGTGCGGGACCGCCACCGAGGCGGGGGCCCTTGGTGGGCTTCGGCATGTCAGTTCTCCAGTGGTGATGGTGGTGCGCCCCGTGTCAGGAGCGCGTGCGCGTCAGCGCGAGGTCAGTTGCTGGACTCGTCCTCGTCGTACCCGCTGTAGAAGTGGGCACCGTCGAATCCGGGGACGGTGTCCTTGAGGGACAGGCCGAGCTCGGTGAGCTTGTCCTTGACCTCGTCCACCGACTTCTGACCGAAGTTGCGGATGTTCATGAGCTGCGTCTCCGACAGGGCGACGAGCTCGGACACCGTGTTGATGCCCTCCCGCTTGAGGCAGTTGTAGCTGCGCACCGACAGGTCGAGGTCCTCGATCGGGGTCTGCAGCTCGTTCGAGAGCACGGCGTCGACCGGCGCGGGGCCGATCTCGATGCCCTCGGCCGCCGTGTTGAGCTCGCGGGCGAGCCCGAACAGCTCGACCAGCGTGCGACCGGCCGACGCGATGGCGTCGCGCGGCGTGATCGCGGGCTTCGACTCGACGTCGACGACCAGGCGGTCGAAGTCCGTGCGCTCACCGGCACGCGTCGCCTCGACGCGGTAGGTGACCTTGAGCACGGGCGAGTAGATCGAGTCGATCGGGATCTGACCGGCCTCGCTGAACTCCGAGCGGTTCTGGGTCGCCGAGACGTAGCCGCGGCCACGCTCGATCGTCAGCTCCAGCTCGAAGCGCGCGGAGTCGTTCAGGGTCGCGATGACGAGGTCCGGGTTGTGGATCTCGACACCGGCCGGGGCGGAGATGTCCGCCGCGGTGACCTGCCCGGCACCCTGCTTGCGCAGGTACGCGGTGATCGGCTCGTCGTGCTCGCTCGAGACGACCAGGCTCTTGATGTTCAGGATGATCTCGGTGACGTCCTCCTTGACACCGGGAACGGTGCTGAACTCGTGGAGGACACCGTCGATGCGGATGCTCGTGACGGCAGCACCGGGGATGGACGAGAGGAGCGTGCGGCGCAGCGAGTTGCCGAGGGTGTAGCCGAAGCCCGGCTCGAGCGGTTCGATGACGAAGCGCGAGCGGAACTCGGAGATCGACTCCTCGTTCAGGGTGGGGCGCTGTGCAATGAGCACTGTGGAATTCCTTTCGGCGAAGTGTCCGCTATATGACACTTGGCGGTACGACGGAGCCGGCCGGGCCCCGACGGGTCTGTTTCAGTTGTGATCACGCGCACAGGAGTGCGCGATCGAACGACCAGGAATGGCCGACCCCGCTCGTCCCGGTCAGGGAACGAGCGGGGAACGGCCGGTTGCTCCTCGCGTCAGACGCGGCGGCGCTTCGGCGGGCGGCACCCGTTGTGCGCCTGCGGCGTGACGTCGTTGATCGAGCCGACCTCGAGGCCAGCGGCCTGGAGGGAGCGGATCGCCGTCTCGCGACCCGAGCCCGGGCCCTTGACGAAGACGTCGACCTTCTTGACGCCGTGCTCGGCGGCCTGACGGGCAGCCGACTCGGCAGCGAGCTGCGCCGCGAACGGCGTCGACTTGCGCGAGCCCTTGAAGCCGACGGCGCCCGAGGACGCCCAGCTCAGGACGGCACCCGACGGGTCGGTGATGCTGACGATGGTGTTGTTGAACGTGCTCTTGATGTGGGCCTGGCCCACGGCGACGTTCTTCTTCTCCTTGCGGCGCGGCTTGCGCGCGGCGGTCTTGGGGGTAGCCATCGTGATCTCCTATCGAGCCTTCTTCTTGCCTGCCACGGTGCGCTTCGGGCCCTTGCGGGTACGAGCGTTGGTCTTGGTGCGCTGACCGCGCACCGGGAGACCACGACGGTGGCGGAGACCCTCGTAGCTACCGATCTCGACCTTGCGGCGGATGTCGGCGGCGACCTCACGGCGGAGGTCACCCTCCACCTTGAAGGTGCCCTCGATGTAGTCGCGGAGGGCGACGAGCTGGTCGTCGGTGAGGTCCTTGACGCGGATGTCGCCGGAGATGCCGGTCTCCGCGAGCGTCTGGACGGCGCGGGTACGGCCGACCCCGTAGATGTAGGTGAGTGCGATCTCCACGCGCTTCTCGCGCGGGATGTCGACGCCTGCTAGACGTGCCATTGTGCTGGCTGCTCCTGTTGTCGATGGAGGTGTGGCGCAGTACCGGTGCCCGGGCCTCCGTCCCGAGGTGTCCCCCGCCCGCCGGAGCGGATGGGTTCTGGTACTGCGTTGTCGATCTTCAGTTGTGGGTCGTGCTCGAGCCGCTGGCAGTCTCCGACTGGCGGCCCCGGTCACGCGGGAGGGACTAGCCCTGACGCTGCTTGTGACGCGGGTTGCTCTTGCAGATCACCATGACGCGGCCCTTCCGGCGGATCACTCGGCAGTGCTCGCAGATGGGCTTGACGCTGGGGTTGACCTTCATTGTTCGTTCCTCGTGCTCGCTGGCTTCGTGCTCGGCGGGTTCGCCGGGCCGTTCCTTTCCAGCTCGCGGATCACTTGTAGCGGTAGACGATCCGGCCGCGGGTCAGGTCGTACGGGCTCAGCTCCACGATCACGCGGTCCTCGGGGAGGATGCGGATGTAGTGCTGGCGCATCTTCCCGGAGATGTGCGCGAGGACCTTGTGTCCGTTGGTCAGCTCAACGCGGAACATCGCGTTGGGCAGAGCTTCGAGCACCGAGCCCTCGATCTCGATGACGCCGTCTTTCTTGGCCATAGCCTCACTGTCGCTTGGTTGGATTACCGGTGTGATCCCCGAGCCGGTCTGCGGGTCGGGCGCCACGCCAGAGGGCATGGCACACCAAAGATCGATCTTATGTGGTAGACCGCGGATTGCCAAGTGCGGGCTCCATTCGGAGCGGCGCGGCCACCCCAGTGCAGGGGACGGGCGTCCCGGACCGGTGCGCAGATGCGCTGTTCGACAGCGATCCCACGGCCGCAGCGGTGCCGCAGCAGAGCCCGGAGCCGTACGGTGACGGGAGCAGTCACCGAAGGAGGACCACCGTGCCCGACGCCACCGGCCGCGAGCGCCCCGTCGCACGCCACGGCCGACTCCCCCGCCGCCGCGGCTGGACGACCCTGTTGTCCGTCGTCGCCTCCGCCGCCGCGGTGCTCCTCGTCAGCGGCACGAGCGTGGCCGCGATCGCCGGCGCGCAGCTGGCCGCGGCGCCCCGGACGGTGCAGCTCAGCACCGATGACCAGAGCACGGCGGAGACCGCCGACGTCACCGCCATCGAGGGCGGCGCGAACATCCTGCTCATCGGCAGCGACACCCGCGTCGGCCAGTTCGACTCCGACGAGGACGTCGAGGGCGCCCGCAACGACGTCACGATGCTCGTGCACGTGTCGGAGGACCACCAGCAGCTCACCGCGGTCAGCCTCCCCCGTGACCTCATGGTGCCCATCCCGGCGTGCACGAACCCCGAGACCGGCACCACCTACCCCGCCGCCGAGTCCGCGCAGTTCAACACCGCGCTCGGCAACGGCGGGGTGTCCTGCGTGGTCGACACCGTCGAGAACCTCACCGGCCTCACCGTCCCGTACGCCGGACTCATCACCTTCGACGGGGTCATCGAGATGTCGAACGCACTCGGAGGTGTCGACGTGTGCGTCGCGACCCCGATCGACGACACGTTCACCGGCCTCCACCTGACCGCGGGCGCACACTCCCTGCAGGGTTCGGACGCCCTCGCGTTCCTGCGCTCGCGCCACGGCGTCGGCGACGGCAGCGACCTCGCGCGCATCAGCTCGCAGCAGGTGTTCCTCTCGGCCCTCCTCCGCCAGGTGACCGCGGACGGCACACTCTCGAACCCGATCACGCTCTACAAGCTCGCCGGCGCCGCGCTCTCCAACATGGCGCTCTCGGACGGGCTCGCCCAGACGCGCACCCTGGTCGGACTCGCGTCGACCCTGCGCGGCATGAGCACCTCGAGCATGCTGTTCGTGCAGTACCCCGTCATCGACGACCCGGCCGACACCGCGCGGGTCATCGTCGACGAGGCGAACGCCCACACGTTGAACGTGGCCCTGCAGACCGACGAGCGGACGACCCTCAGCGACTCGTCGACGGGGCGGGCGTCCCAGGAGTCGTCGGACGCCGAGAGCACCGCTCCGTCCGCGACGCCGGCGCCGTCCGACACCACGCCCCCGGCGGACACCGTGGGTCCGTCGACGAGCCCCTCGCAGACACCGGGCGGGCAGACGACCACCACGAGCAGCCCGTCAGCGACACCGCTGCCCTCCTCGATCACGGGGCAGAGCGCGGCGGAGGAGACCTGCTCCGTCGGCAACTGACGACACCGACCGCGCGCCGGATGCGACGTCCACCGGCACGGACCTGCCGGTCTTCGGCGGGAGCCGGCCGAGGCGAGCCTGCGCCACGAGACGCACGGCACACTGCGACCTGCTGAGGGGCCTCCCGTCACCGACTCCGACCGGGACCGGGACCGCGAACGGGCCAGGGGACCGAGGACCGGAACCGGGACCGGCAGCTGGAGCGGACCGGGCGGACTGGAGGCCCGGCGCACCGGACCGGCACCGGTGCCACCCCGCACGGCACGAGCACTGATCCCCGCCGGTGGCGGTGGTGCTCGCCCTACGGCACCGGGACCGGGACCGGGGTCACTCCCAGGGGCGCGAGCGCCGCTGCGCCACCGTCGGCGGCCGTCAGCACCCAGATCCCGTCGGCGTGCACCGCGACGCTGTGCTCCCAGTGGGCTGCGTCGGACCCGTCGAGCGTCCGCACCGTCCACTCGTCGGCGTCCGTCGAACTGTCGATCGTGCCGGCCGTGACCATCGGCTCGATGGCGACCGCGAGACCGGGCTGCACGGCGGGGCCGGCGCCACGGACGCGGTGGTTGAACACGGGCGGCTCCTCGTGCATCGAGCGCCCGATGCCGTGACCCGTGTAGTCCTCGACGATGCCCCACGCACCGGTCTCGTCGATGGCGTCCTCGACGGCCGCCCCGACCTCGTGCAGGTTCTTCGCGTGCGCGAGCGCCGCGACGCCGTGCCACAGCGCACGCTCGGTGGTGTCACAGAGCTTCTGCCGGGCGTCCGTCACCGCGGGGTCGCCACCGGGCACGACGACCGTGAACGCGCTGTCGCCGTTCCACCCGTCGACCTCGGCTCCCGCGTCGACCGACACGATGTCCCCGGCCTGCAGCACCCGCTCCCCGGGGATCCCGTGCACGATCTCGTCGTTCACCGAGACGCAGAGCGTGTGGCGGTAACCGGGCACGAGCTGGAAGTTCGGGACGCCCCCGCCGTCACGGATGGTGCGCTCCGCGATGGCGTCGAGCTCGCCGGTGGTCACCCCGGGACGGATCGCCGCGCGGACGGCGTCGAGGGCCTGCGCCGTGAGGAGGCCCGGGCGCACCATGGCGCTCAGTTCCTCCGGCGTCTTGTAGATCGAGGGCTTCCGCCGTCGCACCGGGTCGACCTCGGTCAGACGGCGGCGGGGAGGCCGCGCGACGTCAGGGCGTCGGCGATGCGATCGCCGACCTCGTCCACGCCGCCGAGCGCGTCCACGTCGACCACGAGGCCACGCTCCTGGTACACGGCGACGATCGGCGCGGTCTGCTCCTGGTAGACCTGCTGCCGACGACGGATCGTCTCCTCGGTGTCGTCTGCACGGCCCTGCTCCTGCGCCCGCTGCAGCAGCCGGTCGACGAGGGCGTCCTGGTCGGCGACGAGCTGGACGACGACGTCGAGGGCGTCTCCCTGCTCAGCCAGGAGGCCGTCCAGGTACTCCACCTGGGCCACGGTCCGGGGGTACCCGTCGAGCAGGAAGCCGTGCTCCGCGTCGGACTCGGCCAGGCGGTCCCGGACGAGTTCGTTCGTCAGGTCGTCCGGCACGTACTCGCCGGCGTCCATGAGCGCCTTGGCACGCTGTCCGAGCGGCGTCCCCTCGGCCACGTTCTTCCGGAAGATGTCGCCGGTGGAGATCGCGGGGATCGAGAAGGTGGACGCGATCCGTCCGGCCTGCGTGCCCTTCCCGGCTCCGGGAGGTCCGACGATGATGAGGCGTGCGCTCAACGGAGAAGCCCTTCGTAGTGACGTTGCTGCAGCTGCGAGTCGATCTGCTTCACCGTCTCGAGGCCGACACCCACGATGATCAGGATGCTGGCACCGCCGAACGGGAAGTTCTGGTTCGCCCCGAACAGCGCCAGTGCTGCGAGCGGGATGAGCGCGATGAGACCGAGGTAGAGCGCACCGGGCAACGTCACCCGGGTGAGGACGTAGTCGAGGTACTCGGCGGTCGGACGTCCGGCACGGATGCCCGGGATGAACCCGCCGTACTTCTTCATGTTGTCGGCGACCTCTTCGGGGTTGAAGGTGATCGCGACGTAGAAGTACGTGAAGCCGACGATGAGCAGGAAGTACAGGACCATGTAGAACCAGTTGTCGCCCGAGGTCAGGTTGCTCTGGATCCAGGTCACCCACGGGGCCGGCGCGCTGCCGTCCGAGGGCTGGTTGAACTGGGCGATCAGCGCCGGCAGGTACAGCAGCGACGACGCGAAGATGACGGGCACGACGCCGGCCATGTTCACCTTGATCGGGATGTACGTGTTGTTGCCGCCGTACGTGCGGCGCCCGACCATGCGCTTGGCGTACTGGACCGGGATCCGCCGCTGCGACTGCTCGACGAACACGACGGCCATCATGATGACCAGGCCGACCAGGATGACGAAGAGGAAGAGCTCGAAGGACTGCGACTGCTCGATGGCCCAGAGCGCCGACGGGAACTGGGCGGCGATCGACGTGAAGATGAGCAGCGACATGCCGTTGCCGATGCCGCGCTCGGTCACGAGCTCGCCCATCCACATGATGAGGCCGGTGCCGGCGGTCAGCGTGATGACCATCAGGAGGATGGCGTACCAGCTGTCGTTCGAGATGATCGACGTGCAGGACGCCGACGCGCTCGTGCCGAAGAGGGCACCAGAGCGGGCGACCGTGATCAGGGTGGTGGACTGCAGCACGCCCAGCGCGATGGTGAGGTAGCGCGTGTACTGCGTCAGCTTCGCCTGACCGGACTGACCCTCCTTGTAGAGGGAGTCGAAGTGCGGGATCACCACGCGCAGGAGCTGCACGATGATCGACGACGTGATGTACGGCATGATCCCGAGCGCGAAGACCGAGAGCTTCAGGAGCGCGCCGCCGGAGAACAGGTTGATCAGGTCGTACAGGCCGCCGGAGGACGACGCGGACGCCAGGCAGGCCTGCACGCTGGCGTAGTCCACGAACGGTGCCGGGATGTACGAGCCGAGGCGGAACAGCGCGATGATCGCGAGGGTGAAGCCGATCTTCTTCCGAAGATCTGGGGTGCGCATGATGCGCGCGACCGCTCTGAACACGAGTTACTCCGAACTTCTGTGACCGGTTGACCGGTCGAGCCGGGCGAGGTCGCCCGTGGCCGGAAGCGCCGACCCCGTGGCCCGGCACGCACGTCGAACGACGCCGTGTTCCGGACCTGCCATCAAGGAAACCGTAACGGCGGCCCGCGCGCAATGCGCGGGCCGCCGCCGACGGGGACTACTTGGTGACGGTGCCGCCCGCCGCCACGATCTTCTCCTCGGCCGAAGCCGAGACCTTGTCGACCGTGACCGTGATCGCCACGCTGATGTCACCCTGACCGAGAACCTTGACCTTCTCGTTCTTGCGGACGGCGCCCTTGGCGACCAGGTCCGCGACGGTGACGTCGCCACCGTTCGGGTAGAGCTCCGCGATCTTGTCCAGGTTCACGGGCTGGTACTCGACGCGGAACGGGTTCTTGAACCCGCGGAGCTTCGGGGTGCGCATGTGCAGCGGCATCTGCCCACCCTCGAAGCCGACCTTGACCTGGTACCGGGCCTTCTGACCCTTGGTGCCACGGCCGGCGGTCTTGCCCTTCGAACCCTCACCACGACCGACACGGGTGCGGTCCTTCTTGGACCCCGCTGCCGGACGAAGGTGGTGGACCTTCAGGATCTGGACGCGCTCGTTCTTCTCGTCGCTCATGCGTCGACCTCCTCGACCTTCACGAGGTGCGCAACCGTCGCGATGTACCCGCGGTTCTGGGAGTTGTCCTCACGCAGGACCGTACGGCCGATGCGCTTGAGACCCAGGCTGCGGAGCGTGTCGCGCTGGTACTGCTTCTCGCTGATGACGGACTTCGTCTGCGTGATCTTCAGCATCGCCATCACGCACCTGCCTTCTCGTTCGCAGCCGTACGTGCGGCCGCCTCGGCGTGCAGCAGACGGGCCGGGACGACGTGGTCGACGGGCAGACCACGACGGCTGGCGACGGCACGCGGCTCTTCGAGCTGCTTGAGCGCCGTCACGGTCGCGTGCACGATGTTGATGGTGTTCGACGAACCGAGCGACTTGCTCAGGACGTCGTGGATGCCGGCGCACTCGAGCACGGCGCGGACCGGACCACCGGCGATGACACCGGTACCGGCAGCGGCCGGACGCAGGAGGACGACGCCAGCGGCGGCCTCACCCTGCACCGGGTGCGGGATCGTGTTGCCGACGCGGGGGACGCGGAAGAAGTTCTTCTTCGCCTCCTCGACGCCCTTCGAGATGGCGGTCGGGACCTCGCGGGCCTTGCCGTAGCCGACGCCCACCAGACCGTTGCCGTCACCGACGACGACGAGGGCGGTGAAGCTGAAGCGACGACCACCCTTGACGACCTTGGAGACGCGGTTGATGGTGACGACGCGCTCGAGGAACTGGCTGTCGCCGCCGCGACCGTTGCGGTCGTTGCCGCCACGGCCACCCTGCTGACGGTCACGCCCGCCACCGCTGCCGCCACCACGACGGCCACGGTTGTCGACGGAGTCGCGGTTGTTCGATGCCGAACCCGCAGCGGTCTCGACGGGACGCTCGACGACCGGGACGTCGGGCTCCTTGGCCGCGGGGGCCTTCGCCTCGGTGGTCTCGGCGTCGGTCGTCTCGACCTCGGTCGTGGCCTCGGCGTCGTCGTTGGTGTTCGCGATGTCGCTCACAGGTTCAGCCCTCCTTCACGGGCACCATCGGCGATCGCGGCGACGCGACCGGCGTACTTGCTACCGCCGCGGTCGAAGACCACGGCCTCGACGCCAGCCGACTTCGCACGCTCGGCGACGAGCTCGCCGACGCGACGGGCCTTGGCGGTCTTGTCGCCGTCGAACGAGCGGAGGTCGGCCTCCATCGTCGATGCGCTGGCGAGGGTGTGACCCTTGGCGTCGTCGATGACCTGCACGAACACGTGACGTGACGAACGGGTGACGGCGAGACGGGGACGGGTCTCGGTCCCGGTGATCTTCTTCCGGAGACGGTTGTGGCGACGCGCCTTGGCAGCCGCCTTGCTCTTGCCTCGAGTACGAGTTCCGATGGCCATGATCACTTACCTGACTTTCCGGCCTTGCGGCGCACGATCTCGCCGGCGTAGCGGACACCCTTGCCCTTGTAGGGCTCGGGCTTGCGCAGCTTGCGGATGTTGGCCGCGACCTCACCGACGAGCTGCTTGTCGATGCCGTTCACGGTGACCTTGTTGTTGCCCTCGACGGCGAAGCTGATGCCGGCCGGCGGGTTGACCGTGATCGGGTGGGAGTACCCGAGCGCGAACTCGAGGTCGCTGCCCTTGGCCGCCACGCGGTAACCGGTGCCGACGACCTCGAGGCCCTTGGAGTAGCCCTGGGTGACGCCGATGATCTGGTTCGCGATGAGCGAGCGCGTCAGGCCGTGCAGCGCGCGGGAGGAACGCTCGTCGTCCGGGCGGCTGACGAGGACCTGGTTGTCCTCGACCTTGGCCTGGATGGGCTCAGCGATGACGAGCGTGAGCTCGCCCTTCGGGCCCTTGACGGCGACGTTCTGGCCGTCGACCGAGACGGTCGCTCCGGCCGGGATGTCGATGGGGAGACGTCCGATACGAGACATGATCGATCACCAAACGTAGGCGAGGACTTCCCCACCCACGCCCTTCTGCTCGGCTTCGCGGTCGGTCAGGAGCCCCGAGGAGGTCGACAGGATCGCCACGCCGAGGCCACCGAGGACCCGGGGGATCTCGGTCGACTTCGCGTAGACGCGGAGGCCCGGCTTCGAGACGCGCTTGATGCCGGCGATCGAACGCTCGCGATCGGGGCCGTACTTGAGGTCGATGGTCAGGGTCTGCCCGACGCGGGCGTCCTCGACCTTCCACTCGCTGATGTAACCCTCGCGCTTGAGGATGTCAGCGATGGTCTGCTTGAGCTTGGAGCTCGGAAGCGAGACGGCGTCGTGGTGCGCCGAGTTCGCGTTCCGCAATCTGGTCAGCATGTCTGCGACCGGATCGGTCATCGTCATGATGCGTTTTCCGTCCTTCGTCCGGTTTCGACACCCGTTCCACGAGTGCCGACCTCGACGATCGATGTGATCCCAGGGCGGTTCCCCGGGATCGGTGTGACTTCGTGCGAGCGGGCCGGAGGAGAGAACTCCTCCGGCCCGCACCGCCCGGAGTAGCTTAGACCGTCTGCTCGGCAGAACGGAACGGGAAGCCGAGCTGGCGGAGCAGCGCGCGGCCTTCGTCGTCCGTCTTCGCGGTGGTCACGACGGTGATGTCGAACCCACGCACGCGGTCGATGCGGTCCTGGTCGATCTCGTGGAACACGCTCTGCTCCGAGAGACCGAAGGTGTAGTTGCCGTTGCCGTCGAACTGGCGGTCGCTCAGGCCGCGGAAGTCGCGGATGCGCGGGAGTGCCAGCGACAGCAGGCGGTCCAGGAACTCCCACGCGCGGTCACCGCGGAGGGTGACGTGCGCGCCGATGGCCTGGCCCTCACGCAGCTTGAACTGCGCGATGGACTTGCGGGCCAGCGTGACCTGCGGCTTCTGACCGGTGATCGCCGTGAGGTCCTTGATGGCGCCCTCGATGATCTTCGAGTCGCGCGCGGCCTCACCGACACCGGTGTTGACGACGACCTTGACCAGGCCGGGGACCTGGTTGACGTTCGCGTAACCGAACTGCTCGGTCAGCGCCGCCTTGATCTCGTTGCGGTACTTCTGCTTGAGGCGCGGCTGAACTTTCTCAGCAGTCGCGGCAGTCGTGTCGGTCATCAGAGCTTCTCACCAGACTTCTTGGCGTAGCGGACGCGGACGGTCTTGGTGACGCCGTCCTTCTCCACCTCTTCGTTGCGGAAACCGACGCGGGTCGGCTTCTTGGTCTTCGGGTCGACGATCGCGACGTTCGACACGTGGATCGGGGCTTCGTGCTGCTCGATGCCGCCGGTCTTCGAACCGCGCTGGGTCTGACCGACGCGGACGTGCTTGGTCACGAAGTTGATGCCCTCGACGACCAGGCGGTCGCCGCGGACCTCGATGACCTTGCCCTGCTTGCCGCGGTCGCCGCCACGCTCCTGCGTGGCACCCGTGATGACCTGGACCAGGTCACCCTTCTTGATGTTCGCCATGGCTTACAGCACCTCCGGCGCGAGCGAGATGATCTTCATGAACTTCTTGTCACGGAGCTCGCGACCGATCGGACCGAAGATGCGCGTGCCGCGCGGGTCGCCGTCAGCCTTGAGGATCACTGCCGCGTTCTCGTCGAACTTGATGTAGGAGCCGTCCGGACGACGGGTCTCCTTCTTGGTGCGAACGATGACCGCCTTGACGACGTCACCCTTCTTCACGTTGCCGCCGGGGATGGCGTCCTTCACCGTGGCGACGATGACGTCACCGAGGCCGGCGTAGCGACGACCCGAGCCACCGAGAACGCGGATGGTCAAGATCTCCTTGGCACCCGTGTTGTCGGCGACCTTCAGGCGGGATTCCTGCTGAATCACTGCTGTCTCCTATTCCGAAGCGGGCCGAGGCCTACTTGGCCTTCTCGAGGATCTCGACCAGGCGCCAGCGCTTCGTGGCGCTGAGGGGACGGGTCTCGCTGATGACGACCAGGTCGCCGATGCCGGCGGTCCCGAGCTCGTCGTGGGCCTTGACCTTCGACGTGCGACGGATGACCTTGCCGTAGAGGGGGTGCTTCACGCGGTCCTCGACCTCGACGACGATCGTCTTGTCCATCTTGTCGCTCGTGACGTAGCCACGACGGGTCTTCCGGTAGCCGCGGGTGACGGCTGCGGAGTCCTTCTCTTCGGTCGCCATCAGTTCTCCTCGGCGGTCTCGGCCTCGGTCGACTCAGCCGGCTTCTCGGCCTTCTTCGACGACTTCTTGGCCTTCGGGGCGGTCTCGACGGGGGCGGGCGTGGCACGGATGCCGAGCTCGCGCTCGCGGAGCACGGTGTAGATGCGCGCGATGTCGCGCTTGACGGCACGGAGACGGCCGTGGCTCTCCAGCTGGCCGGTGGCCGACTGGAAGCGGAGGTTGAACAGCTCCTCCTTGGCCTTCTTCAGCTCGTCAGCGAGACGCTCGTTCTCGAAGGTGTCGAGCTCAGTGGGACGGAGCTCCTTGGAACCGATCGCCATTATGCGTCGCCCTCCTCGCGCTTGATGATGCGTGCCTTGAGGGGCAGCTTGTGGATTGCACGGGTCAGTGCCTCGCGGGCGATCTCGTCGCTCACGCCGGAGAGCTCGAAGAGCACACGACCCGGCTTGACGTTCGCGATCCACCACTCGGGGGAACCCTTACCGGAACCCATTCGGGTCTCAGCCGGCTTCTTGGTGAGCGGGCGGTCCGGGTAGATGTTGATCCACACCTTGCCGCCACGCTTGATGTGACGCGTCATGGCGATACGAGCGGACTCGATCTGACGGTTGGTCACGTAGGCCGGGGTGAGCGCCTGGATTCCGTAGTCACCGAAGGAGACCTTGGTGCCACCGGTCGCCTGGCCCGAACGCTTCGGGTGGTGCTGCTTGCGGTGCTTGACTCGACGGGGGATAAGCATGGTTACGCCTCAACTCCTGCGCCGGCCGGCGCGTCCTGCGGGGCCTGCTGCTCGCGACGGTCGCCACCGCGCTCGTTGCGGTCGCCACGGGGGCCGCCGCCACGACGGTCGCCGCCACGACGCTCCGGGCGGGACGAACGCTGGTTCGCCTGCTCGCGAGCGAGCTCCTTGTTCGTGATGTCGCCCTTGTAGATCCAGACCTTCACGCCGATGCGGCCGAACGTGGTCCGGGCCTCGTAGAAGCCGTAGTCGATGTTCGCGCGGAGGGTGTGCAGGGGCACACGGCCCTCGCGGTAGAACTCCGAGCGCGACATCTCGGCGCCACCGAGGCGGCCCGACACCTGGATGCGGACACCCTTGGCGCCGGCGCGCTGTGCACCCTGCAGGCCCTTGCGCATGGCGCGACGGAACGCGACACGAGCGGAGAGCTGCTCGGCGATGCCCTGCGCGACGAGCTGGGCCTCGGTCTCGGGGTTCTTGACCTCGAGGATGTTGAGCTGGATCTGCTTCTTGGTGAGCTTCTCCAGCTCGCTCCGGATGCGCTCCGCCTCGGCGCCGCGGCGACCGATGACGATGCCCGGGCGTGCCGTGTGGATGTCCACGCGGACGCGGTCACGGGTGCGCTCGAGCTCGATGCGGGCGACGCCCGCGCGGTCGAGGGTCTTCGTCAGGAACTGACGGATCTTGACGTCCTCGGCCACGAAGTCGGCGTAGCGCTGACCCTTCTTCGTGCTGTCGGCGAACCAGTGGGAGATGTGGTCCGTCGTGATCCCGAGACGGAAGCCGTACGGGTTGACCTTCTGGCCCATTACTTGCTCGCCTTCTTGCTCGTCGCGGCGGCCTCGGCCTCATCCGGCGTCGCGAGGACGACCGTGATGTGGCTGGTGCGCTTGTTGATGCGGAAGGCGCGGCCCTGGGCGCGCGGCTGGAACCGCTTCAGGGTCGTGCCCTCGTCGACGTAGACGCTGCTCACGTAGAGGTCGCGCTCGTCGAGGAAGCTGTTCGTCGAGTCCGCCTTGACACGTGCGTTGGCGATCGCCGAGGCGACCAGCTTGTACACGGGCTCCGAAGCGCCCTGGGGGGCGAACTTCAGGATGGCGAGCGCCTCGTGGGCCTGCTTGCCGCGGATCAGCTGGATGACGCGACGGGCCTTCTGAGGCGTGACGCGGATGTGTCGCACGCGTGCGATCGACTCCACCATTTCGTTCCTCCTCTTCGTCGCCGCCTTAGCGGCGACGGCCCTTCTTGTCGTCCTTCACGTGGCCGCGGAAGGTGCGGGTCGGCGCGAACTCGCCGAGCTTGTGACCGACCATCGACTCGGTGACGAACACCGGGATGTGCTTGCGGCCGTCGTGCACCGCGATGGTGTGACCGAGCATGTTCGGGACGATCATCGACCGACGCGACCAGGTACGGATCACGTTCTTGGTGTTGGCCTCGTTCTGCGTGACGACCTTGCGGAGCAGGTGCTCGTCGACGAAGGGGCCCTTCTTCAGACTGCGTGGCATCTTCGGAACTCCTACTTGCGCTTCTTGCCGGCGTTACGGCGACGGACGATGAGCTTGTCGCTCGGCTTGTTGGGCTTGCGCGTGCGGCCCTCGGCCTGGCCCCAGGGGCTGACCGGGTGACGACCACCGGACGTCTTGCCCTCACCACCACCGTGCGGGTGGTCGACCGGGTTCATCGCGACACCACGCACGGTCGGGCGGACGCCCTTCCAACGCATGCGGCCGGCCTTGCCCCAGTTGATGTTCGACTGCTCGGCGTTGCCGACCTCGCCGATCGTCGCGCGGCAGCGGGCGTCGACGTTGCGGACTTCGCCCGACGGCAGACGGAGCTGCGCGTAGGGGCCGTCCTTGGCGACGAGGCGCACCGAGGCACCGGCGGACCGGGCCATCTTCGCGCCGCCGCCCGGGCGGAGCTCGATCGCGTGGATCACGGTACCGACGGGGATGTTGCGCAGCGGCAGGTTGTTGCCCGGCTTGATGTCCGCGCCGGGGCCCGTCTCGACGACGTCGCCCTGCTTGAGCTTGTTCGGCGCGATGATGTAGCGCTTGGTGCCGTCCACGAAGTGCAGGAGCGCGATGCGCGCCGTGCGGTTCGGGTCGTACTCGATGTGCGCGACCTTGGCGTCGACGCCGTCCTTGTCGGCACGACGGAAGTCGATCACGCGGTACTGGCGCTTGTGGCCACCACCGATGTGACGCGTCGTGATGCGACCCGAGCTGTTCCGGCCACCGGTCTTCGGCAGCGGACGGAGCAGGGACTTCTCCGGGGTCGAACGGGTGATCTCGGCGAAGTCGGCGACCGAGGAGCCGCGACGACCGGGGGTCGTGGGCTTGTAGTTACGAATAGCCATGATTTATCCCTCTGGTCCTCAGCCGACAGCCGTGAAGATGTCGATCGAACCGGACTTGAGCGTCACGATGGCGCGCTTGGTGTCCTTGCGCTTGCCGATCCCGAACTTGGTCCGGCGGGTCTTGCCCGGACGGTTCAGCGTGTTGATGCCGGCGACCTTGACGTCGAAGATCTTCTCGATGGCGAGCTTGATCTCGGTCTTGTTCGCACGGGGGTCCACGAGGAACGTGTACTTGCCCTGGTCGATGAGGCCGTAGCTCTTCTCCGACACGACCGGCGAGATGATGATGTCGCGCGGGTCCTTGTTGAAGCCGCTCATGCGGTGATCTCCTTCGCGGTCTTCGACGCGATGAAAGCGTCGAGGGCGCTCTTGCTGAAGACGACGGCGTCCGCACGGAGGACGTCGTAGGCGTTCAGCTGGCCGTACGAGAGCGCGTGGACGTTCGGCAGGTTGCGGACGCTCTTGAGCGTGAGCTCGTCGCCCGACTCGAGCACGACGAGCACGTGCTTGACGGGCGCGACCTTCTCGAGCAGCGTGCGGGCGGTCTTGGTCGACGGCAGCTCGGCCGCGACGAAGCCCTCCACAGCGGCGATGCGGCCACCGCGGGCACGGTCCGAGAGCGAGCCGAGCAGGGCTGCGGCGATCATCTTCTTCGGGGTGCGCTGCGAGTAGTCACGCGGGGTCGGTCCGTGGACGACGCCACCGCCGGTGTGCTCCGGAGCGCGGACCGAACCCTGACGGGAGCGGCCGGTGCCCTTCTGCTTGAACGGCTTGCGACCGGCACCGCGGACTTCGCCACGGTTCTTGGTCTTGTGGGTGCCCTGACGCGCGGCGGCGAGCTGCGCGGTGACGACCTGGTGGATCAGCGGGACGTTCGTCTCGACGTCGAAGAGCTCGGCGGGGAGCTCGATGCTCCCGGCGACGGCTCCGGTCGCGTCGAGGACGTCGATCGTGGTTGCGGTCGTGGTGGCCATGATCACTTACCCTTCACGGCGGTGCGGACGAAGACGGAACGGCCACGAGCACCGGGGACGGCGCCCTTGACGAGCAGCAGACCCTTCTCGGCGTCGACGGCGTGGACCGTGAGGTTGAGGACGGTCACGCGGTCGCCACCCATCCGACCGGCCATGCGCATGCCCTTGAAGACACGCGACGGGGTCGAGGAGGCGCCGATCGAACCGGGCTTGCGGTGGTTGCGGTGCGAACCGTGCGAGGCGGAGACACCGGCGAAGCCGTGACGCTTCATGACACCGGCGAAGCCCTTGCCCTTGCTGGTGCCGACGACGTCGACCTTCTGGCCCGCTTCGAACAGGTCGACCGTGAGCTCCTGGCCGAGCGTGTACTCGGCGGAGTCGTTCGTCCGGATCTCGGTGAGCGTGCGGCGCGGGGTGACCCCGGCGGCCTCGAAGTGGCCAGCGGCCGGCTTGTTCACCTTGCGGGGGTCGATCTGGCCCGCGGCGATCTGGATCGCCTCGTAGCCGTCGCGCTCGACGTTGCGGATCTGGGTGACCACGTTCGGGCCGACCTCGATCACGGTGACGGGGATGAACTTGTTGTTCTCGTCCCACACCTGGGTCATCCCGAGCTTCTTGCCGAGGAGGCCCTTGACGGTCTTGGTTGAGTTCGCCATGAGTTCCAGCCCCCTTACAGCTTGATCTCGATGTTGACGTCCGCCGGGAGGTCGAGTCGCATGAGCGAGTCGACGGCCTTCGGCGTCGGGTCGACGATGTCGATGACCCGCTTGTGCGTGCGCTTCTCGAAGTGCTCGCGCGAGTCCTTGTACTTGTGAGGGGAACGGATCACGGGGATCACGTTCTTCTCGGTGGGGAGCGGCACCGGGCCGACCACGGTCGCACCGGCACGGGTCACCGTGTCGACGATCTTCCGGGCCGACGTGTCGATGACCTCGTGGTCGTACGACTTGAGCCGGATGCGGATCTTCTGTCCCGCCATGTGTTTTCCTGTCCTCTCTGCGCCGCGCACCCTCAGGCCGCCTGACGCCGCCGGGGCTCCGCTGTCGCGTGCCCGGCTGTTTGCGTGAACCACCGGCTCCATCCGCAGGGGATGACCGCTGTTCTCCTGTCAACCGCGCGAGTACCAGGGGCACCCGCGTGGGCATGTCGTCACCCGCGCACCGGATCGCGCTGCACTGTCGTGCCGCACGGTGGTGCTGGAGGATGTCGATCGTGTTCTGCTGCCTGCGGCCCAACCCAGCCCTGCTGAACAAGGGGGTTGTGCACTGCCAGAGCAGTGACCCCGCGGGCGCGTGCGCCTCGGGATTTCGGAACCGGACAAGTCTCGCATAGGCCCCGCATCCGTGCAACCCGGGCGTGTCGCGCTCTGCGCGGCGTGTCGGGAGGCCCGCCACGGGCCTCCCGGGTCGGCCTGACCGGGCCTGGAGGCCTGCCCTCCGCGCGGCGGTCGACGCACGTCCTGCGCGGGGCGGTGACGCAGCCCCCGGCCGGCGTCCGACGCGCTGCTAGCCTTCGCCCATGCCGGAACACGAAGTGCTCACCGACCCGTCCGACCCAGCGGTGCAGCGGCTCGCCGACCTCGCCAAGCCGGCTCGCGGAACCGTCCGCACCGCGATCGTCGAGGACCCCGAGCCCCTCGTGCAGGCACTCCGCGCCGGCGTCCGGTTCGTCGAGGTGTACGGCGAATCGACCCGCGAGTTCCCCGCCGACCTCACCGCCCTGTGCCGTGAGCACGAAGTCCCGGTCCGACTGGTGGACCCGGGTGTGCTCACCAAGGTGTTCCGCTCCGAGAAGCGCCCGAAGGTGTTCGGTGTCGCGTCCGTCCCCGCCCCCGCCCGTTTCTCCGCCCTCGCCGAGGGCACCGGGGACGTGCTCGTCCTCGACGGCGTGAAGATCGTCGGCAACATCGGCGCGATCGTCCGGACCGCGGTCGGTCTCGGCGCGCGCGGCGTCGTCCTGGTCGACAGCGACCTCGCGACCATCGCCGACCGCCGTGTCGTCCGCGCCAGCCGCGGGCACGTGTTCTCGGTGCCGGTCCTGCTCGAGACCCGGGAGCGCGTCGCACGGTGGCTCGGCGAGTCCGGCCTCCGTGTCGTCGACGTCGACATGGACGGCTCACTCTCGCCGGAGTCCCTCGGCGCCCTCGACGAGGACGTCGCACTGCTGCTCGGTGCGGAGAAGACGGGTGCCTCGGACGTCCTGCAGGACCTCGCCACGCAGACGGTCTCGGTCCCGATCGACGACCGTGTGGAGTCGCTCAACGTGTCGGTCGTCGCCGGCATCGTCCTGTACGCCCGCTCGCGCCGGCACGGCTGAGCCGCCCGCCGGGACGACGACGCCCCGGGTCCCTCGTGGGGATCCGGGGCGTTCGCACGTCCTGGCGGTCCGGCGTCAGTCCTCGGGCAGCGGCGGGACGAACCACGGCGGGAAGACCGCCACGCGGGGCGCGGGCCCACCCTGCTCGGCGAAGACGGCCTTCACCTGCTGGCGGACCTTGTCGTTCGGGACACCCACCAGGGCGACCGAGGACAGCGGCACCCGCGGGCCGGCGAGCAGCTCGACGCCGTGCATCGACGGGTCCGTGATGTCGGTCCGGCGCAGCAGGTTGGTCGCTGCCTCCGGCCCGACGGCGAACCGCACGTCCGGGTCGTCGGCGTCGGTGTCCGCCAGGATCACGGAGGCACCGAACGCGGTCGTCGGGACCACGAGGACGACGTACTCGGTCGCGCGGGTGCGCCGGGCGGCGTCCGACCAGCGGTCCTCCTCGGCACCGGAACGGAGCTCGTCCCAGCGGCGGGCGTCGGGCGAGAGGGTGAACGGGACGTGGCCGGCCACGCTGGAACCGTCGGGTGCGGTGGCCGCACCACGGGCCTCCCGGGTGGCGGCGGAGCTGACGTCGACGGACGGTGCCGCCTGGTCGGCGGCGAGGATCGCGCCCTCGGCGACGATGGACGCGAGGTTGTCCACGTGTGTGACGTGGTGGGCCCGGAGTGCCGCGAAGTCGCGGGTGGCGGGGAGCGTCGGCTCGACGGGCTTCCCGTTCGCGTTCGTCGGGGCGGACCGCAGGGACGTCGTCACACGGGTCCGCCGCGGCGTCGGGGTCTTCGTGATGGTCTCCGGATCACGCTGCCGGGGGGAGCAGATGTCGCAGAGTTCGATGGGGAAACCGTGGATGCACTCGTCGGTCACGACTGATGGGTCCTTCCGTGCCTCGTGGGGTGGGCGGGCACGACCACCAACGCTACGTCATCCGGGAACCGCGGGCGACCGATCACGTCACTGGCGGTACAGGAGTGCCCGGACCTCGGCCTCGGCCGCGTGCAACCGGGTCGGGTCGATGGTCTCGCCGTGCTCGTACGCATCGAGGAGCCGCGGGTCGATGTAGCTCTGACGGGCGACGGTCGGGGTGTTGCCCAGGACCTCGCTGGCGGCCTTCACCGCGTGCGAGATCGCCTTCTTGCGCTTGGCCTGACTGGACAGGACGCCCGTCTGGGCCAGGTCGACCGCGGCCGCGACCGTGCCGTGCAGCGTGCGGAAGTCCTTGGCGGTGAAGTCCTCCCCCGCGCGCTCCTTGACGTACGCGTTGATGTCCTCGGCCGTCACCGGTTGCCAGTCGTCGCCGCGCCGTTCACGGAACGACAGCAGGCGCGCGGTCGGCCCGCGGCGCTTCATCCCCACCAGGACACGGGCGAGGTCGGCGTCGTGGATCGTCGAGGACCACGCCTGGTGGCTCTTGCCGGGGAACTCCAGCTCGATGTCGTCGCCGGAGATGTGGGCGTGCGTGCAGAGCAGGGTGGACAGGCCGTGGCTGCCGTGCTCGGTGGCGTAGCGCTCGGAGCCGACGCGCAGTGACCCCTGGTCGAGCATGCGGAACGCGGCAGCCAGCGCGCGTCGGCGGTCCGGCTCCGGGCGACGGAGGTCCTGCGTGACCATGCGTCGGGCGGCCGGGAGGGACTCGGCCAGCGCCAACGCACGGTCGTACTTGATCTTGTCCATCCGGTCGCGCCAGGAGGGGTGGTACATGTACTGCCGGCGCCCGGCGCCGTCGATCCCGGTGGCCAGGATGTGGCCGTTGTCGTACGGCGAGATCCAGACGTCGTCCCATGCCGGCGGGATGACGAGGTCCTCGAGGCGTTGGCGTACCTCGGGGTCCGTCACCGTCGTGCCGTGCGGGTCGCGGTAGGAGAAGCCCTTGCCACTGCGGACGCGGTGGTACCCGCGACCCTTGGTCGAGGAGCGGCGAAGACGTGTCACGTCCTCGATGCAACACCATCGGCACTGCCGTCGACGGCAGGAACGTACCCCGGACGGCGGTCCGCGAACACGGAAGCGGGGCCGGGCCCGAAGGCCCGACCCCGCTGACGCAGCAACCGGAGTTACTTGATGATCTTCTCGACCGTACCGGCACCGACCGTACGACCACCCTCACGGATGGCGAAACGGAGGCCCTCTTCCATGGCGATCGGCTGGATCAGCTCGACGGTCATGGCGACGGTGTCACCGGGCATGACCATCTCGGTGCCCTCGGGCAGCGTGATGACGCCGGTGACGTCCGTGGTGCGGAAGTAGAACTGCGGACGGTAGTTCGCGTAGAACGGGTTGTGACGACCGCCCTCTTCCTTGTTCAGGATGTACGCGTTCGCGGTGAACTCGGTGTGCGGCGTGACCGAACCCGGCTTCACGACGACCTGGCCGCGCTCGACGTCCTCGCGCTTGAGGCCACGGATGAGCAGACCGGTGTTGTCACCGGCGACTGCCTTGTCCAGCAGCTTGCGGAACATCTCGATGCCGGTGACCGTGGTCTTCTGGGTCGCCTTGATGCCGACGATCTCGACCTCGGAGTTGATGTCGAGCTCACCGCGCTCGACACGACCGGTGACGACGGTGCCACGACCGGTGATCGTGAAGACGTCCTCGATCGGCATGAGGAACGGCTGGTCGGTGGCGCGCACCGGGTCCGGGACGTTCTCGTCGACGGCAGCCATCAGGTCCTGGACGGACTTGACCCACTTCTCGTCGCCCTCGAGCGCCTTGAGCGCCGAGACCTGCACGACGGGGGCGTCCTCGTCGAACTCCTGCGAGCCGAGCAGCTCGCGGACCTCGAGCTCGACGAGCTCCAGGATCTCCTCGTCGTCCACCATGTCGGCCTTGTTCAGCGCGACGACGATGTACGGGACGCCGACCTGGCGGGCGAGCAGCACGTGCTCACGCGTCTGGGGCATCGGGCCGTCGGTGGCGGCGACCACGAGGATCGCGCCGTCCATCTGGGCCGCACCGGTGATCATGTTCTTCACGTAGTCGGCGTGACCAGGAGCGTCGACGTGCGCGTAGTGGCGCTTGTCGGTCTGGTACTCGACGTGCGAGATGTTGATCGTGATGCCGCGCTGACGCTCTTCGGGAGCGTTGTCGATCTGCGCGAAGTCACGGGCCTCGTTGAGGTCCGGGTACTGGTCGTGCAGAACCTTGGTGATCGCCGCCGTGAGCGTGGTCTTGCCGTGGTCGACGTGACCGATGGTTCCGATGTTGACGTGCGGCTTGGTCCGCTCGAACTTGGCCTTGGCCACTGTGGGTCCTCCTCAGGACTCGGATGCGTCGCCCCCGGCAGGACCTTGGTCGGCCCTGCACTGTTGGCGCGCGGTGTGTGTGTCTCTACTTTACTTGGTGACGAGGGGCCCGTCGCCGGGCACCCTCGCCTGGGGATGACGCGGGAGCGTCAGGCCCCGGTGCTCTTCTGGATGATCTCGTCCGCCACGTTGCGCGGGACCTCGTTGTAGGTCTCGAACACCATGGAGAAGACAGCACGACCAGAGGTCTTGGAGCGCAGGTCGCCCACGTACCCGAACATCTCGGACAGCGGGACGCTCGCGCGGACCACCTTGACGCCCGACGCATCGGTCATCTCGGAGATCTGACCACGACGCGAGTTCAGGTCGCCGATGACGTCGCCCATGTACTCCTCGGGCGTACGGACCTCGACGGCCATGATCGGCTCGAGCAGCACGGGACCGGCCTTGCGCGCCGCTTCCTTGTACGCGATCGAGCCGGCGATCTTGAACGCCATCTCGGACGAGTCGACGTCGTGCGCCGCGCCGTCCTTGAGGATGGCCTTGACACCCACGGTCGGGAAGCCGGCGAGCACGCCCACCTGCATCGCGTCCTGGATACCAGCGTCGACCGAGGGGATGTACTCGCGCGGGACGCGGCCACCGGTGACGGCGTTCTCGAACTCGTACACCTTCTCAGCGGTGACGGGCATCGGCTCGAGCGCGATCTGCACCTTCGCGAACTGACCGGAACCACCGGTCTGCTTCTTGTGGGTGTAGTCGTAGCGCTCGACGACCTTGGTCAGGGTCTCGCGGTAGGCCACCTGCGGCTTGCCGACGTTCGCCTCGACCTTGAACTCGCGCTTCATGCGGTCGACGAGGATGTCGAGGTGGAGCTCGCCCATGCCCTTGATCGTCGTCTGACCGGTCTCGGCGTTGAGCTCGACGCGGAACGTCGGGTCCTCTTCGGCGAGCTTCTGGATCGCGGTGGAGAGCTTCTCCTGGTCGGCCTTGGTGTTCGGCTCGATCGCGACCTCGATGACCGGCTCCGGGAACGTCATCGACTCGAGGACGACCTGGTTCGACGGGTCGCACAGGGTGTCACCCGTGGTCGTGTCCTTGAGACCGATGACCGCGTAGATGTGGCCGGCGGTGACCGAGTCGACCGGGTTCTCCTTGTTGGAGTGCATCTGGAAGATCTTGCCGATGCGCTCCTTGCGGCCCTTGGTCGAGTTGATGACCTGGGCGCCGGAGTCGATGTGACCGGAGTACACGCGGACGTAGGTGAGGCGACCGAAGAACGGGTGCACCGCGACCTTGAACGCGAGCGCCGAGAAGGGCTCGGTGGCATCCGGCTTGCGGATGATCTCGACCTCTTCGTCCTTGACGTCGTGGCCGATCATCGGCGGGACGTCGAGCGGCGACGGCAGGTAGTCGATGACCGCGTCGAGCATCGGCTGCACGCCACGGTTCTTGAAGGCCGAGCCGCAGAGGATCGGGTAGACCTCGGAGTTGATCGTCAGCTTGCGGATCGCAGCCTTGATCTCTTCCTTGGTGAGCTCCTCGCCGCCGAAGTACTTCTCGAGCAGCGCGTCGTCGGTCTCCGCGACACGCTCGACGAGCTTGGCGCGGTACTCCTCGGCGCGGTCCTTGAGGTCCGCGGGGATCTCCTGGACCTCGTACTGGGCGCCCATGGTGACGTCACCCTTGGCATCGCCCGGCCAGACCTTGGCGTGCATCTCGATCAGGTCGATGACGCCGACGAAGTCGTTCTCGGCACCGATCGGGAGCTGGAGCACGAGCGGCTCCGCACCGAGGCGGTTGATGATCGTGTCGACGGTGAAGTAGAAGTCCGCACCGAGCTTGTCCATCTTGTTGACGAAGCAGATACGGGGGACGTTGTACTTGTCCGCCTGACGCCACACGGTCTCGGACTGGGGCTCGACGCCCTCCTTGCCGTCGAAGACGGCGACCGCACCGTCGAGGACGCGGAGCGAACGCTCCACCTCGACCGTGAAGTCCACGTGACCCGGGGTGTCGATGATGTTGATCTGGTTGTTGTCCCAGAAGCACGTCGTCGCGGCCGACGTGATCGTGATGCCGCGCTCCTGCTCCTGCGCCATCCAGTCCATGGTGGCTGCGCCATCGTGGACTTCACCGATCTTGTGCGTGATGCCCGTGTAGAACAGGATGCGCTCGGTGGTCGTGGTCTTGCCGGCGTCGATGTGCGCCATGATGCCGATGTTGCGGACCTTGTTCAGGTCGGTGAGCACGTCCTGTGCCACAGGGTTCCTCCGAGAGAGTTGTAGGAGAGGGTGGCGGCCGTCCGGGTGCCTCGGCTGTTGACCGAAGCACCCGGACGGTGCCGGATGACTACCAGCGGTAGTGCGCGAAGGCCTTGTTCGACTCGGCCATCTTGTGGGTGTCCTCACGGCGCTTGACCGCGGCACCGAGACCGTTCGACGCGTCGAGGATCTCGTTCATGAGACGCTCGGTCATCGTCTTCTCGCGACGGGCCTTGGCGTACGAGGTCAGCCAGCGCAGCGCGAGCGTGTTCGCACGGTGCGGCTTGACCTCGACCGGGACCTGGTAGGTCGAGCCACCGACGCGGCGGCTGCGGACCTCGAGGGTCGGACGGACGTTGTCGAGCGCCTTCTTGAGCGTCGTGACGGCGTCCTGGCCGTTCTTGGAGGAGACCCCTTCGAGTGCGTCGTAGACGATGCGCTCGGCGAGGCCCTTCTTGCCGTCGAGGAGGATCTTGTTGACGAGCTGGCTGACGACGGGAGCGCCGTAGACCGGATCGGCGACGACGGGGCGCTTCGGGGCGGGACCCTTACGAGGCATCTAACTCAACCCTTCTTCGCACCGTAGCGGCTACGAGCCTGCTTACGGTTCTTGACGGCCTGGGTGTCCAGGGCACCACGGATGATCTTGTAGCGGACACCCGGGAGGTCCTTCACACGACCGCCGCGGACGAGCACCATCGAGTGCTCCTGCAGGTTGTGGCCCTCACCGGGGATGTAGGCCGTGACCTCGGTGCCGTTCGAGAGCTTGACACGAGCGACCTTGCGCAGTGCCGAGTTCGGCTTCTTCGGGGTGGTGGTGTAGACGCGGGTGCACACGCCACGCTGCTGGGGGTTCGCCTTCAGGGCGGGCGCCTTGGTCTTGACGACCTTCGGCGTACGACCCTTGCGAACGAGCTGCTGGATGGTAGGCAACTGTTCTCCTGGTTCTTCGCTCGTGCTCTCTGGCCGACGCGGTCCGTCGGCTTCCTCATCCCACACGGACCACCGCCTGACGGCGGGGAAGACGGGGGATGGAGTGATCAGGAGGCCGGAGGCCTGCAGGATCTGGGCGCGCCCGAAGGCGCACACCCAGAAGAGCCTAGCCGTCGGACCCGCTGAAATCAATCCGCGGCAGCCCCGGCACCACGACGTCCGCCCAGGGCGAGAACGGCGTCGCTGCGGGGAACGGGGTGCTCAGGAGCCGGAGTCGCTGCTGCCGTTGGCGACGGCGGGAACGAAGGTGGCGCCGTCGTCGTCGAAGCCCGTGATCCACCCCGAAGCGTTGACGTCGATCGGACCGGCCGTCGCCCTCCCGCGCCCGGCCGGGCCGGTGAAGTCCGCCGTGAAGCTCGCGGAGCCCGGGGAGCGCGTCTCGACCAGCCATCCCTTCGACGACCACGCGCCGACCCCGACGGCCGGACGGGCGTCGAGTGTCCACTTCTGGTTCGTGTAGGTGTTCGCCGGGTTCTCGCCGTACGCGTAGAAGCTGCACCCGTCGGGCGTGGCCGTGGGCGATGCCACACAGCCGTCCACCCACGAGTCGACCGCCTTGCTCGCCGCCTGCTGGCCCGCGTCCGTCAGGGTCGTGGCGAGCACGACGGGGGTCCCTGGGGTCCCGAACCCCCGGACGGCAGCCGTCGACGCATCCGCCGTGAACCACTTCCCACCGTCGGCCGAGACCTCGTAGGAGCCGGGGAACGCCCGCAGCGCGACCGCACCCAGGTCACCGGTCGCCACCTGGGCCCCGGCGACCTGCACCCCGCTGCGGGTCGGCCCCTGCACGACGACCTCGACCGAACCGAGGGACGGCGGCTGCAGCTCCCAGACGGGGAACACACCCCAGTCGGTGCCGGTGCGCTCGAGTTCGAAGGTGGCCGGCACGCTCCGGCCGGCCTGGGTCAGCAGCGCTCGCACGGTCGCCCGGTCGTCACCTTCGTCGACGGAGGTGATCCGGTGCGCCGTGATCTTGTCGCCCGCCTCGGCGTACGCGGCATCGGTGAGGAGCACGTCGTCGGTGTCGCGGTCGATGCCCGCGGACTCGAGCGCGTCCGACAACCGACCGTCCTCGACGTCCTGCAGGAACGCCTGCACCGGCCGTTCCGCCGAGTGGCTGTCCGATCCGACCGACCAACCGATCCCGCTGGCGACCACGAGGAGCACGAGCGCTGCCGCCCCTGCGACGATGCCGATCACCGCACCCTTGCGCAGCCCCCGCCGGGGTCGGCCGGGGCCGTACCCCGGGCCACCGGCGGACGCATCCGGCTGCCCCGACGGGGGGCCGCCCGGTGCGGGCGCGGTCATCACGGCGGGGAGCACGGCGTCCCCGCGCAGGGTGTCCGCCCCCGGCACCGATCCCCAGCCCGGTGCGTGGTCAGGTCCGTCGGTCATGAGTCCCCCAAGGTGCGATCGGTCAGCCCGTCTCGGAATCGTACCGGGCGGGACGGAGGTGGGGCGGGCCTCCCGTCAGTCCTGTGGACGGACCGGTGCCGCTTGCTGCCCGTGTGGACGAGGCGCCTGCCACCGCACCGCCGAGATGCCGCCGACGACCGTGACGAGCGCGACCACGACGCCGCCGACGACGAACGGACTGAGCGCGTACCCGGCCGGGAAGACGAGCAGTTCGGCGGCGTCCGACCGGACGAGTGCGTAGCCGACCGCCCCCACGCCGAGCATCACGAGGTACGTCGTCGCAGCGGCGACGAGCCCGGTGACGACCGGGTTGCCCTCGCGCGCGCCCGTCACGGTCGCCAGGAAGACGACGACCGCGGCCCCGACGACCATGCCGGGTCCGAGGTACGGGGTGGCGTCCGGCTGGCGGATCGCCTCGACGTCCGCGAGCAACGCTTCGAAGCCCGTCACGGCGATGACGAGCGCGATGAAGAGGACGGACGCCATCGTCGCCACCAACCACCGGGACATGCGCCGATCGTAGCGCCCTGTGGAGGGTCCGGGTCCGGCCGCTACGGGGCGTCCGCGGGTTCGGGCTGCGCCGTGTCCCGCTGCGCGGCCCCCTGCTGTTGAGCGTGCTGCTGGTGGGCCGCCTGGACGAGCGCCAGCGCGATGGTCGCCGTGATGACCGGGACCGTCTCGGTCATCGGCGCGGGAGCATCGTGGCCGACGGCCGGGCCGGTGCGGTCACCGTCAGCGGACGGGAGGCCCGGGGTCGGGGCGACGTCGGTGGTCGCGTCCGCCACGTGGGACGTCGGCGCCTGCTGCGGCGCCGGTTCGCGACCGGTCTCGACCAGGTCGTGGTCGCGCAGCGCCGGACCGATCACCGGGAGGACCGCGGTCGTGGTGGGCGGCTCCGCGTGCAGCTCGGGCGTCGGCTGCACACCGGCCGCACCCCGACGTCGACGCACGACCATCCGGACGAGCACCACGGCGGCGACGGCGGCCCAGATGCTGTTCACGATCGTGGACGGCACGGCGTGGTGCGCGGCCACGTTGACGGCGATCGCGACACCGCCGACCAGGTTGAACAGCTGGTAGACCGGCCCGTTCGCGATCTTCCCGAGGGAGAACAGGATGTAACCGACGAGGACGGTCACGGCTCCGAACCAGCCGAGGAACTCCACGACACCGACCAACACGAGCGACTCCGGGCACGACGAGGGACGCCCGTTCCGAGGGGGCGTCCGAGAGGGAGATGGGCAGCCGCGAGCGCGGGCCCGAGCAGCATCGTAGAGGCACCGAACGCCCCGGCGGAAGCGGGTCCGGCGTGGCGGCGGGACCCCTTCCGGGGGGCGTTCTGCGGGGGTGGGGGTCAGCCGGCCGGTCAGCCGTCGCTCGGCGCGTCCGAAGGCGTGGCGCTCGCCGCGACCGCCGATGGGTCGAGGACGTACACGGATCCCCCGAACGTCCAGGTCGACGTACCGGAAGCAGTTCCGTCGTCGCCGCTCTGCTGGGTGGAGGACACGGCGGTGATCAGGAAGAGCCGCTTCCCCGACTGCAATCCGCTCACGAACCGGAGGGCCTCGTCGAAGGTCCCGTTCACGGCGACCGTGACCGGCACGACCGAGAAGTTGCCCGAGGTGATCGTCGGGTCGGTGGTGACGCTCGGGGCAGCGGGTGCGGTGGCGGCGGCAGTGGCCGACGGTGTCGACGCAGCGGTGCTCGTGTCCGCGGCGGTCGGAGCGGGCTCCGCTGCGGCAGGCGGGGCGTACGGGACCGCGTCACTCGTCGTGTACGACGCCACGACGACGCCAGCCTGCGACGCGACGCGGTCGATCTCATCGATGAAGCCCGCCACGTCGGATCCTTCGGGAACGGAGGCTCGCAACTGCTTCAGGCGTGCCTCCATCTCCGGGAGCTTCTCGGCCTGCGCGCGGAGCCGGTCGAGCTCCGTCCGGCTGACGGCGTTGTTCGCCTCGACCGTGCTGCGCTGCTCATGCGCGTCCGAGGCCTGCGCGAGCTGTGGTTGAACTGCGAGGAAGAAGCCGCCGACGACGACGACGACCATCGCCACGATCGCGGCGACCAGGTTCAGCCGGTTCCGGGACATCCCGTTCAGCCCTTCTTCGCGGCGTAGCGATGGTCGTACGCCTTCTCGTCGAGGTGGATGGTGAGGTTGACGATGTACGCGCCGGCATCGTCACGTGTCACCGTGTTCGTGGTGGCGTCGACGAAACCGGGCACGCCGCGGACCGCGGTGAGCCAGTCAGGGACCGACGGGAGCGTGGCGCTCTTCGCGTCGATGGTCATCGTCGCGACCCGGCGGCCCTGGAGCGGGTCGTCCGACTGCGCGTACGCCTGGGTGGCGGTGGCGGAGTCGATCGCGACACCCGAGATGACAACGTCCGTCGGAAGCGCACCCTGGACGGCACCGAGGGTCGCAGACCAGTCGATCTCGGTGCTGCCACCGACCTGCTGGGCGGATTCGAGCAGTGTCGAGTCACGCTCGGTCGTTCGGACGTCCTTGAACTGGAGCTGCTGTTGCAGCAGCGTGGACGTCTCTGCTTCAGCCGCCGCCAGGTCGTCCTCAGCGCTCATGCGCGTGATTCCGGCAGCGCCGGCAGCGAGCCCGACGGCGATCGCCACGGCGACGACGCCAGCCCATGCTCTGCGGCCCGCGGCGCGCTGCCGCCGGTCGACGTGCACCTCGCTGGGGAGCAGGTCGGCACGCGGGGCGGCACCGACCACGAGCGGTTGGTGCCCACGAGTCGTCCGGACCACGCGATCCGGCGTCCGCGGAGAGGACGTCGACGGAGTTGACCCGGCGCGGGAAGGGCGGCGCAGCGTGTGTTTGCGTGCCGTGCCGGTCACGGCTGACGTTCCGCTCATGCTGCCCTGCTCCCGACTGCCAGACTCCAGGCGACCGAGATCGCCGACCCTCGCTGCTGGAGGACCTCCGACGAGATGCCCCGGCCGACACGTGACGCGGCGAACGGATCACCGTTCGTGACCGGCAACCCGGTCAGGTCGTGCAGCGCTTCGTGGAAGCCGGGGAGCGCCGTGCCGCCGCCCGTCAGGACGAGTCCGCGGACGCGTTCGCCCTCGTGGGTGTTCGTGAAGTAGTTCACGGTGTTGCGGATGCTCTGCGTCAGCTCGCCCACGGATTCCCGCGTCGCAGCGATCGCACGGAGGTCGTCCGGCGTCCGAGGCTGTCCAGCGAGACCGAAGTGTCGTTTCACCGCTTCCGCTTCCTCCGTTCCGATCTCGAGACGTGCTGCGATCGCCCTCGTGATGTCGGCCCCTCCTGTCGGGATGATGCGGACGAACTTCGGCACCCCGTCGGTCGCCAACACCACCGAGGTGGTGTTCGCTCCGCAGTCCACGATGGCGACGGTCCCGGAGCCGGTGACACGCGGAGCGAGGACGCGGGTGAGTGCGAAGGGGATCAGGTCCACCCCGACCGGATTGAGACTTGCCAACTGGACCGCGCGCACGTTCGCCAGGACAGCGTCCTTGACCGCGGCGATGAGGAGCCCGCGTACGACCGGGCCGTGCTCGCTCTCCGCTTCGTCGGTCGGGTAGAAGTCGAGGATGGCGTCACCCACCGGAACCGGGAGCATGTCCTGGACCTGGAACGGCAGGGACTCCCTGATCTGGGAGAGCGGCGCCTTCGGGACCGTCAGGTCGCGCGACAGAACGCGTTGGTTCCCCATGCCGAGGACCACGTCCTTGCTGCGGAACTTCCCGAGCGCCCAGAGTCCCCGGAGGGCGCCGGCCACCGTGTTCGCCTCGAGGACCTCCCCATGCTTGGTGGCCCCGTCCGGCACTCCCACCTCGGCGAACCGCAGGATCGTCGGCTCCGGCTTGTCGACGTCGACGACCTCCACCGCGCGGATAGCGTCCGCGCCGATGTCGATGCCGACGATGCTCTTCGCCATGTCGTTGTTCCTTCCGAGGCCTAGGCCAAGCCGATGAGACGGAGGTAGGCGTCCCAGATGGTCGCGCCGGAGAAGACGCCGGTCCACGCCCCGGCGAGCATCCACGGCCCGAACGGGATCCCGCTCGAGCGGCTCGCACGGCGCAGGAGCAGCAGTCCGATCCCGAAGCTACCGCCGAGGAGGAAGGCCGCGAAAGCACCCACTGCGAGGGGGCCCCATCCGAGGTACGCGAGTACGAGACCGAGGACACCGGCGAGCTTGACGTCCCCGAGACCCATCCCACGCGGGACCGCGAGGGCGAGGGCGAGGTACCCGCCACCGAGCAGGACCGCGCCGACGGCTCCACGGACGAGTGCACCCCAGTCCCCGGTGGCGATGGTCACGCCGACGAGGAGGAGCGCCACGATCGGGTACATCGGGAGGACGATCCGGTTGGGCAGGGTGTGCGTCTCCAGGTCGATGAGCGCCAGGGCGACGCTGCACGCCATCAGGTACAGGAGCACGACGAGCAGACCGATCTGACCGATCTGCCCGGTCAGTGTCGACGGGGCGCCCGCAGTCGTCGGGAGGAAGCGGAACGCGACGAGCACGAACAGGACGGCGGTCACCGCCTCGACGACCGGGTAGCGGATCGGTATGGGCGCGTCGCAGTCCCGGCAGCGACCGCGGAGGACGAACCACGAGAGCACCGGGACGTTGTCGAAGCCGCGGATCGAGCGGCCGCATCGAGGGCATGCCGACGCGGGCGTGATGACTGACCGTCCCGCGGGCACGCGGTGCACGACGACGTTGAGGAAGGAACCGATCGCGGAGCCGAGGACCGCGCCGAAGATCGCGATCAGCACGCTGAGTGGCGTGAGCGCGGCCGTCACGGGATCGGCGCTCCGTTCGCGGTGTAGGCGGTCTTCGACTCCACCTGCGTCGCGACGCGGTACGTCGTGACGGTCGGCCGTGGGAACTTGGGAGGCGTGTAGGTCGCCAGACTCGGGTCGAATTTGTAGGCCTTGTCGTACCCCTGACCGTTCGCCAAACCGACGGCTCCACGGAAGTTCTGTCCGATCGATCCGTAGAGCGTCAACGTTCCGCGACCGCTCGTCGGTCCCTTGGTCCAGTTCTGCACCACGAACGTGCCCTGGTTCGAGAGCACTGCGGCATCGATCTCGCGGTTCGTCGGCCGGAACGTGGTGCCGTCTGCGTTGATCGGGTTCCACACCCAGACGGCGCGCTGCCCGATCAGCCCCAGCACTGTGGACGGGCTCCGCGTCGCCGGGTAGGCGATGTCCCCGGTGATGTACAGGTAGTTCTCTGCTGCGATCGTCACGGCCTTGTCGACCGTCCCCTGGACGAAGACGTCGCCGCGGTCGCAGCCGTAGGGCGTCCCCACGGTTGCACCTTCACCGGCTGTCGGAGCCACTTCCGACGTCGAGCGCACGCCGGTGGACTGCGGGAAACCGACGCCGTTTGACTTCATGTTGGTCCACTCGTTCGCTCGGTTGGTCGAGTCACAAGCGTTCGGGAGGTTCTTGTAGGGGGACGCATCCCAGTAGTTGGGATCCTGGACGTTCCCGGCGCGGGCAGCGGGTTCGTTCTGCACGAAGACCATGTTGTTCTTCGGCACCGCCACACGAGCACCAGCGACGCTGTGCAGATCGTCGATCGCGCCGCACTTGCTCGACACCTGTCCGTCCGTGATGGACGCACCCGGGACGGCGCTGGCGCCCTTGACCACCGTCTTGACGGTGAGCGGGGACACCACTGTCATCGTGCCGTCCCCGTTGAACCTGATCTTCGTCGGCCCCGTGTAGAGGCACCCCGTCCCCTCGATCGTGTTCGTCGTCGACGGAAGGTCGTACCGCATCGAATCGCGGAGGTCCCCGATCGTCGACGGCGGAGTGAGCGTCGAGACCGTCGTCGGGTTCGAGGCGAACGTCGCCGCCCGGGTACCGCAGTTCGCGCTTGTCCAGCTGTACACACTCTGCACGGTGCTACCGAAGGTCGATCCGCAGATCTTGATTTGATCGTTGGAGCGGACCGGGCCTGCCAGGTTGTCGTCAGGGCCGAACTGGATCGCACGACACGTGCTTGCCGTGGCGACCGGACGGTAGGCGCTCGTACAGCGCCCCGACCCGTTCTCCTCGTTCGTCACTGTCGGGTCACCCGATTCGTAGTTCGTGAAGTACAGGTAGTTGGAGAAGCCGTCAGGTCGGACGTTCGCGACGACGGAGCGGGTCGTCCCTGCGGACCTCCCGGTCGACTGCAGTCGGATGACGCCCTGTGAGGAGAGCTTGCTGTTGTCGACGGCGTACCGGAACGCCGCGTCGCTCGCGGTGCCGTCGGAGCCCGGCACGCTCACCCATCCGGCACCCGCCTGGTAGTTGAACGCCGGATTTCCTCCAGGACCGTTCGGGAACGTACTCCCGGACTCGCGACTGAAGGGGGCCGAAGCCTGCCCGTAGTTCCCGTAGCTGTTGTCCGCGTTGAGCCGGGACTGGTAATCGGCGATACCCGCGTAGGCGGCTGCGACCGCTCGGTTCCACGCCGTGTCCGTCGTCGTCACGCGTGCACCGCTCGTCGCGATCGTCACCATCGTCGCAACGAGGAGCATCACGACAGCACCGATGCCGACGACCGCGACGAGCGCCACGCCGCGTTCGTCGTCCCGCGAGCGGAGCATGCGGAGGAGACGGATCATCACGGGGCTCCCATCACGATGTTCGGCAGACTGGCTGAGTTGACGAGCGTCACTGCGCTCGGGTCGGAAACCGCCGTCCCGACGGTGACGGTGACGGTGACGGTGCGGATGTTCGGGAGGTCCGCGGGCGCAACCGGCGCCCCCGGCGAGCCGAGGACCCGCCCGGAGCCGTCCTTGAAGACGAACATCGATCCGTTGACGACCGAGGAAGCGAGGGTTCGTGTCGTCGTCGGGACGGCGGACAAGGCGGGGCCCGACCCGAGCGGGAACGAGAAGTAGGAACTGTTGCCAGCCACGGCGACCCCGCTCCACTTCGTCTCTGTCAGCGTCTTCCGAGCGGGATCGAGGGTGAGCTGCACCTCGACCGCCTGCGACAGGGTCGACTCGAGGTTGACGTAGGCGAAGAACCGGACGGAGTTCGCACTCGCGTACTGGAACGCGAACTGCGAGTCGTCGCCGGTCGGGACGGGGTTGTCGGTCGCCGCACGGAGCAGGCGACCGACGGCGTTCATCGCGTTCGCTGCGGTACGGGTGTTCGCGCTCACCGAACTCGCCGTGTTCGTGGCCCGCTGCGACGAGACCAGGAAGGACCCCGCGACCGTCAGGACGATGAGGCTGAGGGTCATCGCAACGAGCAGTTCGACGAGTGTCAGGCCCCGCTCATCAGAGCGGAGGCGCGCCCGCAGCTGCCGCTTCGGAGCCTTCATGAGCCACCCACCGTTCGCGGATCCAGCGAGACGACGTCCCCCGTCACCGCGACGTTGACGTTGCTCGCCCTGGGGTTGGCAGCGACGGTGGGGGTGTTCTTCCCCGAGCTGCCGACGGAAGTGGTGCTCCGGATCGTCCAGGTGCCGTACGGGAGCGCGACCGTGGTCGCGGAACTCGAGTTGATCCCGGTGAACCAGTACGTGGTCGACGGCGCGCAGCCAGGGTCTCCACCCGCCACCGCGCTGGTGTTCTTGACCGTCGCCGAGACGACGGTGTCCGACCCCGTCGTCTTCACGTCGAAGATCCCCATCGGTGCTCGTGCCGTCGCCGTGCCGTCGCCCGTCGCGAGGAAACCGGGTTGCCCGGTCTTCTCATTGAAGACGTCGGGCGACACGACCAGGCCGTTCAGCGGGGCCGTCCACGAGGTCGGGTCGACGTTCGTGCATCTGCTCGTGTAGGAACCCGCCACCGTCGTCCAACCGTCGGTGTACGGGAAGAGCGTCGTCGACGTCGTCGAGACGGTCTTCAGGAGGTCATCGTGGCGGAAACTGGTCTGGATGGACGTCGGGAGCCTCGGGGCAGCTCCCACGATGTTGACGGGGGTCCCGACGTTGACACGCAAACCGCGGTCGTACAGGAACGACTTGTTGCCCACGCCACCCTGCGAGGTGGTGATGTCGTACGTCGGCGACGTCACGTCCTGCGGGTCGATGTTGCCGGCCTTGTTGATGGTGATCCTGTAGGTCCCCGGCTTGACACCGAGTGCGTAGCTGCACCCGTTGCTGTCCGTCGGGGCGGGCTGCGCGGCGAGGCTGGTGGCGCCTCCGGAGATCGGCGTGATGGTGACGGTCACGCCTTCGTTCGGTCCGCCGTTCGCCGTCTTGACACCGACCACGATCGTGGACGCAGTGGCGCTCGAGACCGCCGATGCAGGAGAGATGAGGGTGTCGAGCGCGACTTCCTTCTGACGGGGGGACGTACCGCTCGTCCACGAGACCGAGATCGAGACACGCTTGTACGCGAGCACTCCGGACCCTGCTCCGCACGAGTTGTCCGTGCCGTCCGAGTTGATCCAGTTGGTCGTGCGGTTGATCGTGTAGCTCTGGTTTCCCACCGTCTGAGAGCTCGTGTCGTTGTCGAGCGTGAAGACGTCCTTGGTGCTCCGCGCGGCATCGAGCGCCTGGTTGGCGAGGTTGAGAGCAGCCTCACGGGAGCGGTTGTCCTGCGTCAAGTAGAGCGTCGAAGCGATACCAGCGGCGACACCGGCGGCGATGATCGCGAAGACCGTCATCGCGACCATGACCTCGATGATCGTGAAACCGCTCTGGTTGTCGCGGGCCGCGCGGAGACGGTCGGCGATGCGCAACAGCATGTTGGACCTCTCTAGCGGGGGACATGGATCGGTGCGACGACGGGCCGTGACACACGTCACGGCCCGTCGTCAGCGGCTTCAGATCAGGCGGGGCAGGCGCCGTCCGTCACACCCTGGCTGTCCGACGCGTGGAAGGTGTGTTCCGTGCCACCGACGATGCTCTCCGCCTGGATGCAGAACGTCTTGTCGGCCTTCAACGTGTAGCTCAGCGTCTTGGTGTTCGAGCTGATGCTGCCGCCCTGTGCCTTGATCGCCGGCGGCACGTTGGCGCTGCTCGTGATGGCCGTGGCGGTTGCCGGGAGCGACCCGTCATTCGTCTGCACCGCGATGACCGCGGTCTTCCAGTTGGTGATGTCGGACTTCGCCGCGCTGTCCTTCGCGTTGTTCGTGATGCCGAGGTACACCGGGATCGCGATTGCAGCGAGGATGCCGATGATGATGACGACGACGAGGAGCTCGATGAGCGTGAAGCCCTTCTGCTTGTCCTCGAGGAGACCCTTACGGCGAGCGTCGAGCTTGCCCATGAGAGCGAAGTACATGGTGATTTCCGTTCTTGGGAATGCAATGGGAATTGTGCCGGGGACTGCTCCGCCGCCATGACAAAACTAATGACCCAGGGCTCGGCGCATAATCCCGAGAACGGGGGCCAGATCCAAATGAAATGCCCCCATTACCGGGGACAGGGTTGACCCGTTCTGCCCCCGATGAGGGGGCACGAGGGCGCTACTTGACCAGCGAGGAGATCTGGAAGATCGGGAGGTACAGCGCGACGATCATCCCGCCGACGACGACACCCAGGAAGCCGATGAGCAGCGGCTCGATCAATGAGGTCAGTGCCTCTGTCGTCGTTTCGACCTCGTTGTCGTAGAAGACCGCGATCTTCTCGAGCATGATCTCCATCGAACCCGCGTCTTCGCCGACCGCGATCATCTGCGAGACCATCGACGGGAAGACCTTTTCCTTCTCCAACGGAGCGGCGATCGAATCACCTTTGCGCACGGCTTCGGAAACTCGACCGAGTGCATGCTGAACGACGTGGTTACCGGAGACTTCTCCGGCGATCTGCAATGCCTGGAGAATCGGGACGCCAGCACCGATCATGCTCGACAGGTTCCGCGAGAAACGCGCCATCACGATCTTCTTGTTGAGATCGCCGAAGACGGGCAAGCGCAACTTCACCGGGTCGACGAAACCTCGCACACGGTCCGTGTTCTTGTTCGCGCGCCACCAGAAGGCCCCGACGATGAGGACGACCGCGAGGACCGGCCCGACGTAGACCATCGCGTGCGACAGGTACACCAGCATCAGGGTCGGCAGCGGGAGTTGCCCGCCGAGTGACTCGAACATGCCCTGGAAGATCGGCACGATGAAGACGAGCATGATCACCACCGCGGCGAGCGACATGAACAGCACCACCACCGGGTACGTCATCGCGGACTTGATCGTCGACCGGAGCTTGTGCTCCTTCTCGAAGTTCGTCGCGATGGAGTCCATCGCCTGGTCGAGGAACCCGCCGGTCTCTCCCGCTCGGATCATGTTGATCATCAGTGGCGGGAAGTCCACCGGGTACTTGCCCACGGCGTCGGAGAACGAGACGCCCTGCTCGACCTCGTCGCGCACCTTCCCGAGGATGTCCTTGAGCTTCTTGCTCTCGGTCTGGTCGGCGAGGATCGTCAGTGCCCGGAGCAGCGAGAGCCCGGACGACAGCATGGTGGACGCCTGCCGGGACATGATGGCGAGGTCCTTGAGCCCGACGCCCTTCTCGAACCCGGGGATCTTGATCTCGGTCTGCAGTCCGGTGCCGGCCTTGGCCTCGGTGATCGCGATCGGTGAGACACCCATGCCTCGGAGCCGCTGGACGACGGCGCCTTCGGAGGCGGCGTCGAGCCGCCCCTTGACGAGCTTGCCCGAGCCGTCACGGCCGCGGTAGTCGAATGCGAGGGACATCAGTAGCCTCCGGAGAACTTGTCGCCGAAGTCGATCCCGCTGGCGGCGATGGCGTCGGCGGACGCGTCCGACGGTGACTCGACGCGCTGCACGAGCCGGTCGAAGCCCTCGAGGTCATGGACCTTCTCGAGCGCGGCCTTGCGGGTGATGGTGCCGACGTTGACCAGTTCGGCGAGGTCCTGGTCCATGGTGTGCATGCCGGCGTCACGTCCGGCCTGCATGGCCGAGGTGATCTGGTAGGTCTTGCCCTCGCGGATGAGGTTGCCGATGGCGGGGGTGGTCTTCATGATCTCGGTCGACACGATGCGGCCGGTGCCGTTCGCCTTCGGGACGAGGGTCTGACAGACGACGCCCTCGAGGGTCGCGGCGAGCTGCGTGCGGATCTGCCCCTGCTGGTGCGGCGGGAAGACGTCGATGACGCGGTCGATGGTGCCGGGCGCGCTCTGCGTGTGCAGCGTGGCGAAGACGAGGTGGCCGGTCTCGGCGGCGGTGAGTGCGACCGAGATCGTCTCGAGGTCGCGGAGCTCGCCGATGAGGATGACGTCCGGGTCCTGGCGGAGGACGTGCTTCAGGGCGCGGGCGAACGAGTGCGTGTCCGCCCCGACCTCACGCTGGTTGATGATCGCCTTCTTGTGCTCGTGCATGAACTCGATCGGGTCCTCGACCGTGACGATGTGGTCGGCACGGGTCTCGTTGACGAGGTCGATGAGCGCGGCGAGCGTCGTGGACTTGCCGGAGCCGGTCGGGCCGGTGACGAGGACGAGTCCGCGGGACAGCTTGGCGAACTCGCCGACGTGCTCGGGGATGCCGAGCTGCTTGAGCGTCTTGATCTTGGTGGGGATGATGCGGAAGGCCGCACCCCAGTTGCCGCGCTGCTGGTAGTAGTTCACGCGGAAGCGGTACTCCGGCGACAGCGAGTACGCGAAGTCGAGTTCCTGCTCCTGGTCGAACTGCGCCGCCTGGTCGCCGGACAGCAGCGTCTTGAGCGCCGCGATGACCTTGTTGCGGGCCCAGGGGCCTCCCGGCACGGCGGGTCGGAGCGACCCGTCGACCCGCACGGTCGGCGGTGCGTCCGCGGTCACGTGCAGGTCCGAGGCACCCTGGTACACGACCTGCGCGAGCGCGGTGACGAGGTCGGAGTCGGCGACCTCGCGCGCGTGCCGGGTGAAGTTGATCTCGGGGCTGCCGCTGGGCGCCACCATCGCGACCGGCGTGCGGGCGGCGACGGTCTGGAGGTTCGTGGTGACGGCGGCGGGCGCCACCGGCAACCGCTCGGTGGCCTGGTACGAGTCGTACCCGTAGCTCGCCGTCGACGGCGGGACGGCGGCCGGCGGCGTCGCCGGCACGGCCTGCGGCTGGGCCACCGGCACCGCGACGGGCTGCCCGACCGGCGCGGACCACGCGGCCAGGTCGTCGCCGAGGTCGTAGACGGGCGCGGACGACACGGGCGCGGGGTGCGCCGCGGCCGGCGGGTACGAGGTCGGCGGCTGCTGTCCGGCCTGTGCGAGGCGTGCGGCACGCCGTCCGCCGAGCTCGGTGCCGGGCACGCCGGGCGTTCCGGGGTGCCAGCCGGCCACGGGCTCGTCGCTCGCGGGCGTCACGTCGTAGACGGAGTCGGTCATCTGGTCGTCCTCCAGGGCTACGCGACCACGCGCAGGATCTCGTCGACGCTCGTGAGACCGAGCTTGACCTTCTCCCACCCGTCCATCCGGAGGGTGAGCATGCCCTGCTGCTGGGCGACGCGGCTGATCTCGGCGCTCGAGGCACGGGCGACGGCGAGTCGCTCGATCTCCTCGGTGACCGTCATCACCTCGTGCAGGGCGATGCGCCCGCGGTACCCGGTGTTCGAGCAGACGGAGCAGCCGAGCGGGGCGAAGAACTCCGGCATCACCGCCTCAGGTGCGTCGAGGAACCCGAGGGCGTGCAGCTGCTCGGCCTCGTACACGGCGGGCACCTTGCAGCGATCGCAGAGCTTGCGTGCGAGTCGCTGGGCGACGACGCAGTCGAGCGCCGACCCGACGAGGAACGGCTCGATGTCCATCTCGGTGAGGCGGGTGACGGCCGAGGGGGCGTCGTTGGTGTGCAGGGTGGAGAGCACGAGGTGACCCGTGAGTGACGCCTCGATCGCGATCTGGGCGGTCTCGTGGTCGCGGATCTCACCGAGCAGCACGACGTCGGGGTCCGAGCGGAGGATGCTCCGCAGGGCGGACGCGAACGTCAGGCCGGCCTTCGGGTTCACCTGGACCTGGTTGACGCCGGCCATCCGGTACTCGACCGGGTCCTCGACCGTGATGACGTTGATCTCCGGCTTCGCCACGGCGTTGAGCGTCGTGTACAGCGTCGTCGACTTGCCGGAACCGGTCGGGCCGGTGACGAGGATCATGCCGTACGGCTTCGAGTAGGACTTCTGGTAGGCCGCGGCGTTGCGGTCGAGCAGGTTGAGGTCCTTGAGGGTCAGCGACGTGTTCGTGTTGTCGAGGATCCGCATGACGACCTTCTCGCCCCACACGGTCGGCAGCGTGGCGACGCGGAGGTCGATCTGCCGTCCACCGTGACGGACGGACATGCGGCCGTCCTGCGGCTTCCGTCGCTCGGCGATGTCGATGTCGCTCATGATCTTGAGCCGGCTGATGACGCCGTTCTGGATGTTCTTCGGCGCCGGGGACATCTCGTGCAGCACGCCGTCGATGCGGTAGCGGACGCGGACCTCGTGCTCGCCCGGCTCGATGTGGATGTCGGACGCGTGGTCCTGGATCGCCTGCGAGACGAGCAGGTTGACGAAGCGGACGATCGGTACGTCGTCGAGCGCCCCGTCGCCGATGTCGACCTGCTGCTCGGTGGTGCGCCCGGCTTCTTCCTCGAGCGAGGACGTGAGGTCGTTCAGCTCGTCATCGGCGCGCAGGTAGCGGTCGAAGGCGGCGAGCAGGTCGCGCTCGTCGACCTGCAGCGGCTTGATGGGTCGACCGGAGGCGGCGCGGGCGTCGTCGATCGCCAGGACGTTGGCGGGGTTCACCATCGCGAGCACGAGGGTCTCCCCCTCGAAGCCGATGCCGAGCACCGAGTGCCGTCGACAGAGCGGAGCGGGCAGCACCGAGACCGCGGTGCCGTCGACCGGGTAGTCGGTCAGCGGGACCGTCTTGGAGTTGTGCGAGGCGGCACGGGCGGTGATGTACTGCGCCTCGCTCACGACGCCCTGCTCGACGAGGGAACGGATCGCTTGCTCGTCGACGTCCTCGTGGCCGGTCATCGCGTCGAGGTACTCGATCGGGAGGGCGCCGTTGAGGATGAGGATCTCGGACAGGGTTGCCATGTGCCCCGTACCTCCTTGCTGCCGGGCGCGCCGAAGCCGCGTGGTTCGATGGGCGCCGCCAGGGGTACGACGCTCGACCACGGTACGTCCGGGCGCGCGTCCGGAGCAGTCCCAGAAGGAGGGGGCGGAGCATTCGTGACTGCACCCAGAACAGGGGTACCCGCGGGTATCGAGCGCGCGGCGGCCGGTGCTAGAGCGCTGTGGACGTCGTGACGCTGACCGCACCCGCGACGAACCCGAGGCGCTCGTACAGCCGGACCGCCCCGCTCGGGTTCTCCGAGTCGACGTCCAGCGCGGCCGCCGAGAGTCCGCCGTCGGCGACGGCGTCGAGCGTCGCCGCGAGCACCAGGGGGGCGAGTCCGCGGCCGCGTGCGCGCCGGACGACACCGACCCAGTGCAGGGAGGCGAAGCTCCGACCACGAGCGGAGAACGCGCCCGGATCGGACTCCACCACGGTGAACGCGAGGACGTCCCCGTGTTCGTCGACGACCACGCGGGAGAGGTCGAGCCGGGTCTTCCTGGCCGTGAGGTACCCGTGCCAGTCCGGTGCGAGCATCGGCTGTGATCCCCAGTGGTCGCGGAAGGCGTCGTTCTTGGCGATCCGCATGCGTTCGACGTCGTCGAGCGTCGCGGGGCGCAGCACCAGGCCGTCGGGCAGGGCCGGCAGGGCGTCCCGCGCCGGAGCCGGGTCGAACACGACCTGCATGTCGACCCAGTACCGCACCGGCTCCAGGCCGAAGCGTGCGGCCAACGCGAGCGCCGACGAGCCCTGCGGCGCGGTGAGGTCGATCGCGCCCGGCAGGTCCACGTCCAGTGCAGCGAGGTGCTGCCGTGCCCGACCGGTCTGCCACGCGAGCAACCGCCGCCCCACGCCCTGTCCGCGGTACGCGGGACGCACCGACCCGGCGAGGAGCACACGGGCGGCGGTGTCCCGGCTCGGGACCGCGATGACGATGGCGTACGCGTGGACATGCCCATCAGCATCGGTGCCGACCACCGTGTCGCGGGCTGGGTCGAGTCCTGCTGTGGACAGCCGGTGGGCGAAGTCCTCTGGGGAGGGGTGCGTCTGCGGGTCGTCCACGGCGGCCGACTCCACGGCCACGTCGTGCACGGCCGGCAGGTCGGCCTCGGTGGCCGGTCGGAAGGTCAGCCCGCCGACCGCGGTCGGGAGGTCGAGGTGGGCCGGAGCCGTGACCCGTTCACGCAGCGTCGCCATGCCCCCAGCATGCCGTACCCCTCGACGCGCCCGGTGCGGAGAGACCATGATGAGGCATGGACATCACGAGCGTGACCGTGGGGTTGCCCGTCACCGACCTCGAGGCGTCGTGCCTCTGGTACGGCGCGGTGTTCGAACGGCTCGAGCCCGACCTCGAGCCCACCGAGGGCGTCGCCGAGTACGAGGTCGGCGGCATCTGGATCCAGCTCCTCGAGGACCCGGACGCCGACGAGAACCCGGTCACCGTCCGCTTCGGCGTCGACGACGTGCTCGCCCAGCACGCACGCATCGCCGCCCTCGGGATCGACGTCGGTCCGATCGAGTGCGTCGACGGTGCCGTCGACTGGTTCGACGCCCGCGACCCCGACGGCAACGTCCTCAGCCTGTACTCGCTCGCCGACGAGAGCGGTCGGGATCCCGGCGGTCGCGGCAGCGACGCGGGCCGCTCGGTCTGACGACCGGCACGCGCCGGACGCGAGGCCCGTGCGGACCCGCCCCGCGCCTCCTGGCCGGCGCACGCCCGCGACGCGAGAAGGCCCCCCGCATCCGAGGATGCGGGGGGCCTTCTGCTGTCAACTCACGCTCAGTTGTACGTACCCGGCGTGAAGTCGTCCGACGAGAAGCTGTCGAAGTCGACGAAGCTCAGGTCGGCGTCCGAGAACGACGAGTCGTCCGCGAAGATGCGGTTCGGGTACCGCTCCGCCTTCGCCTCTTCCGTCGCGTTCACGTCCACGTCGCGGTACCGGCTGAGGCCCGTCCCGGCGGGGATGAGCTTACCGATGATGACGTTCTCCTTGAGGCCGACGAGCTGGTCCTGCTTGCCCTCCATGGCCGCCTGCGTCAGGACGCGGGTGGTCTCCTGGAAGGACGCGGCGGACAGCCACGACTCGGTCGCGAGGGACGCCTTCGTGATGCCCATGACCTCCTGGCGAGCCGAGGCGGTCTTGCGACCCTCCTGCAGCGCCGCCCGGTTGATCGCGTTGTAGCGCGACCGGTCGACGAGCTCACCCGGCAGCAGGTCGGTGTCGGCGTGGTCGACGACGGTGACCTTGCGGAGCATCTGGCGGACGATGACCTCGATGTGCTTGTCGTGGATCGGCACACCCTGCGAGCCGTACACGTCCTGCACACCGTTGACCAGGTGCTTCTGGACCTCACGGACACCCTTGACCCGGAGGACTTCCTTCGGGTCGACGGTGCCGGCGATGAACTGCTCGCCGAGCTCGACGTGCTGGCCGTCCTCGATGAGGAGGGTCGCACGCTTGAGCACCGGGTAGATGAACGGCTCGTCGCCGTTGTCCGGCGTGAGGATGATCCGACGGCCCTTGTCCGTGTCCTCGATCGTGGCGCGGCCGGGGGCCTCGGCGATCGGGGACGCGCCCTTCGGGGTGCGGGCCTCGAAGAGCTCGGTCACGCGGGGCAGACCCTGCGTGATGTCGTCGGCCGAGGCCGAACCACCCGTGTGGAAGGTACGCATCGTCAGCTGGGTACCGGGCTCACCGATGGACTGGGCGGCGATGATGCCGACCGCCTCACCGATGTCGACCAGGTTGCCCGTGGCGAGCGACCGGCCGTAGCACTGCGCGCAGACACCGACGGCCGACTCGCAGGTCAGGACCGAGCGCACCTTGATGCTCTCGACACCCGCTGCGAGCAGCTTGTCGAGGAGGACGTCACCGACGTCCTCGCCGCCCTCGGCCACCACGGTGCCCGAGGCGTCGACGGCCTCGGTCGCGAGGGTGCGCGAGTAGACGGTGTTCTCGACGCGCGGGTCGCGGACGAGCTTGCCGTCTGCGCCCATCGTCGCGATCGGCAGCTCGAGGCCACGGGTCGTCCCGCAGTCGTCCTCACGGATGATGACGTCCTGCGACACGTCCACGAGACGACGGGTCAGGTAGCCCGAGTCGGCGGTACGGAGAGCCGTGTCCGCCAGACCCTTGCGAGCACCGTGCGTGGCGATGAAGTACTCCGCCACGGTCAGGCCCTCGCGGTACGAGTTGATGATCGGGCGGGCGATGATCTCACCCTTCGGGTTGTTCACCAGACCACGCATACCGGCGATGTTGCGCACCTGCAGCCAGTTACCACGAGCACCCGACGACACCATGCGGTTGATGGTGTTGTCGACGGGGAAGTTGTCGCGCATCTCCTGCGCGATCTCGTTCGTGGCCTCGGTCCAGATCTTGATCAGGTCGGCGCGACGCTCGGAGTCGGTGATCAGACCCTTGTCGAACTCGCCCTGGACCTTGGCGGCCTGGACTTCGTAGCCCGCGATGATCTCCTTCTTGCGAGGAGGCGTCACGACGTCCGACAGCGCGACGGTCACACCGGAGCGGGTGCCCCAGTAGAAACCGGCGTCCTTGATCCGGTCCAGCGCAGCGGCTGTCTCGGTCTTGGAGTAGCGCTCGGCGAGGTCGTTGACGATCGCGGAGAGCGTGCCCTTGTCGGTGACCTTCTGGACGAACGGGTAGTCCGCCGGGAGGGTCTCGTTGAAGAGCGCGCGACCGAGGGTGGTCTCGAGGAGGATCGGCTGACCGACCTCGTAGCCCTCCGGCGCCTCACCCTCGGCGAAGTGGACACCCGACATGCGGATCTTCACCATCGCGTTGAGGTGCAGCGTGTTCTGGTCCTTCGCGAGGATCGCCTCGGCGACCGAGGAGAACGCCCGGCCCTCACCCACGGCGCCCTCGCGGACGGTCGTCAGGTGGTGCAGACCGATGATCATGTCCTGCGCGGGCAGGGTCACCGGACGGCCGTCGGACGGCTTGAGGATGTTGTTCGAGGCGAGCATCAGGATGCGGGCCTCGGCCTGCGCCTCGACCGACAGCGGCAGGTGCACGGCCATCTGGTCACCGTCGAAGTCCGCGTTGAACGCAGCACAGACCAGCGGGTGGAGCTGGATGGCCTTGCCCTCGACGAGCTGCGGCTCGAACGCCTGGATGCCGAGACGGTGCAGCGTGGGCGCACGGTTCAGCAGCACGGGGCGCTCGCGGATGATCTCCTCGAGCACGTCCCACACCTGGGCACGCGAACGCTCGACCATGCGCTTGGCCGACTTGATGTTCTGCGCGTGCGACAGGTCGATGAGGCGCTTGATGACGAACGGCTTGAACAGCTCGAGCGCCATCTGCTTGGGCAGACCGCACTGGTGCAGCTTGAGCTGCGGGCCGACGATGATGACCGAACGGCCCGAGTAGTCGACGCGCTTGCCGAGCAGGTTCTGGCGGAAACGACCCTGCTTGCCCTTGAGCATGTCGCTCAGGGACTTCAGGGCGCGGTTGCCGGTACCCGTGACCGGACGTCCACGACGACCGTTGTCGAACAGCGCGTCGACCGCTTCCTGCAGCATGCGCTTCTCGTTGTTCACGATGATCTCGGGGGCACCGAGGTCGAGCAGGCGGCGGAGACGGTTGTTGCGGTTGATCACACGACGGTAGAGGTCGTTGAGGTCACTCGTGGCGAAGCGGCCACCGTCGAGCTGCACCATCGGGCGCAGCTCCGGCGGGATGACCGGCACGACGTCGAGCACCATCGCGGCCGGCGAGTTGCCGGTGGCGAGGAAGGAGCTGACGACGCGCAGACGCTTGATCGCACGGATCTTCTTCTGGCCCTTGCCCTCGGCGATCTGCAGACGCAGTGCCTCGGCCTCGGCGGCCAGGTCGAAGGCCTCGAGCCGCAGCTTGATCGCCTCGGCGCCCATGTAGGCGTCGAAGTAGATCCCGAAGCGGTCCTGGAGCTCGTGGAAGACGGCGTCCTCGGGCTTGAGGTCGCCCACCTTGAGGTTGCGGAAGTCCTCCCACACGCGCTCGAGACGGGTGATGTCCTCGTCGAAGGACTTGCGGACCTGGGACATCTCCTTCTCGGCGGTGTCCTTGGTCCGACGCTTCACGTCGGCCTTCGCGCCCTCCTCTTCAAGGGCTGCGAGGTCGTCCTCGAGCTTCTTGAGGCGGTCGGCGATGATCGAGTCGCGCTGGTTCTCGAGGTTCTTGATCTCGAGGCGCATCTCGTTCTCGAGGCCGGGCATGTCGGCGTGACGGCCCTCCTCGTCGATGCTGATGATCATGTACGCCGCGAAGTAGATGACCTTCTCGAGGTCCTTCGGGGCCATGTCCAGCAGGTAGCCCAGGCGCGACGGGACGCCCTTGAAGTACCAGATGTGCGTGACGGGCGCGGCGAGCTCGATGTGGCCCATGCGCTCACGGCGGACCGAGGACTTGGTGACCTCGACGCCGCAGCGCTCGCAGACGATGCCCTTGAAGCGGACACGCTTGTACTTGCCACAGGCGCACTCCCAGTCGCGGGAGGGACCGAAGATCTGCTCGCCGAACAGACCGTCCTTCTCGGGCTTCAGGGTGCGGTAGTTGATGGTCTCCGGCTTCTTGACCTCGCCGTACGACCACTGGCGGATGTCCTCGGCGGTCGCGAGACCGATCCGAATGGCATCAAAGGAAGTTGCTTCGAGCAATGTTCTTCTCTCTTGCTGAGTTCGAAACGTGTTCGGTACGGGAGGGATCAGATGTCGTCGACGGACGACGACTCGAACCGCGAGGAGATGTTGATGCCGAGCTCTTCAGCGGCACGGAAGACCTCGTCGTCCGTGTCGCGGAGGCTGACCGCCTGGCCGTCGGCCGAGAGGACCTCGACGTTCAGGCAGAGCGACTGCATCTCCTTCATGAGGACCTTGAAGGACTCCGGGATGCCGGGCTCCTGGATGTTCTCGCCCTTGACGATCGCCTCGTAGACCTTCACGCGGCCGAGGATGTCGTCGGACTTGATCGTCAGGAGTTCCTGGAGGGCGTACGCGGCACCGTATGCCTCGAGCGCCCACACCTCCATCTCACCGAAGCGCTGTCCACCGAACTGCGCCTTCCCACCCAGCGGCTGCTGCGTGATCATCGAGTACGGGCCGGTCGAACGGGCGTGGATCTTGTCGTCGACCAGGTGGTGCAGCTTCAGGATGTACATGTAGCCGACCGAGACGGGCTCCGGGAACGGCTCGCCGGAGCGACCGTCGAAGAGCTGCGCCTTGCCCGAGGAACCGATCAGGCGCTCGCCGTCACGGTTCGGGAGCGTGGAGTCGAGGAGCCCCTCGATCTCGCGCTCGTACGCACCGTCGAACACCGGGGTGGCGACCTTCGTGCCGGGGGCTGCGCTGTGCGCGGCTTCCGGCAGGGCGGAGGCCCACTCCTGGATGCCCTCGACGTTCCAGCCCTGCTTCGCGAGCCACCCGAGGTGGATCTCGAGGACCTGGCCGAAGTTCATGCGGCCGGGGACGCCGAGCGGGTTGAGGACGATGTCCACCGGGGTGCCGTCCGCGAGGAACGGCATGTCCTCGACCGGCAGGATCGTCGAGATGACGCCCTTGTTGCCGTGGCGGCCGGCGAGCTTGTCACCCGCGGTGATCTTGCGCTTCTGGGCGATGTAGACGACCACGCGCTGGTTGACGCCCGAGCCGAGCTCGTCGTCGCCGTCCTGCGAGTCGAACACCTTGACGCCGATGATCGTGCCCTCTTCACCGTGGGGCACCTTGAGCGAGGTGTCGCGGACTTCGCGCGACTTCTCGTTGAAGATGGCACGGAGCAGGCGCTCCTCGGCGCTCAGCTCGGTCTCGCCCTTCGGCGTGACCTTGCCGACCAGGATGTCGCCGGGGCGGACCTCGGCACCGATCCGGATGATGCCGCGCTCGTCGAGGTCGGCCAGGAGGTCCGGGCTGACGTTCGGGAGGTCGCGGGTGATCTCCTCCTTGCCGAGCTTCGTGTCGCGGGCGTCGACCTCGTACTCCTCGATGTGGATCGAGGAGAGCGTGTCGTCCTTCACGAGGTTCTGCGACAGGATCATCGCGTCCTCGTAGTTGTAGCCCTCCCACGGCATGAACGCGACGAGGAGGTTCTTGCCGAGCGCGAGCTCGCCGTTCTCCGTCGCGGGGCCGTCGGCGATGACCTCGCCCTGCTCCACACGCTCACCGGCGCTGACGATCACGCGGTGGTTGTAGCTGGTGCCCTGGTTCGAGCGGTCGAACTTGCGCAGGTAGTAGGTCTGCGTGCCGCCCTCGTCGAGCTGCAGGGTCACGGCGTCGGCCGAGACCTCGGAGACGACGCCCGCCTTGTCGGCGGTGACGACGTCACCGGCGTCGATGGCGGTGTAGCCCTCCATGCCGGTGCCGACGAGCGGCGACTCGGAACGGAGGAGCGGCACGGCCTGGCGCTGCATGTTCGCACCCATGAGGGCGCGGTTCGCGTCGTCGTGCTCGAGGAACGGGATGAGCGAGGTCGCGACCGACACCATCTGGCGCGGCGAGACGTCCATGTAGTCGACCTCGTCCTTGCCGACGAGCTCGACCTCCCCGCCCTTCTTGCGGACGAGCACCTTGTCGTCCTGGAAGTGGAAGTCGTCGGTCAGCGGGGCGTTGGCCTGCGCGACGACGAAGTCGTCCTCTTCCGAAGCCGTGAGGTAGTCGATGGTCGTGGTGACCTGACCGTTCACGACCCGGCGGTACGGGGTCTCGATGAAGCCAAAGGAGTTGATCCGACCGAAGGACGCGAGCGAACCGATCAGGCCGATGTTCGGGCCTTCCGGGGTCTCGATCGGGCACATGCGGCCGTAGTGCGACGGGTGGACGTCGCGGACCTCGACGCCGGCACGCTCACGGGACAGACCACCCGGGCCGAGGGCCGACAGACGCCGCTTGTGCGTCAGGCCCGCGAGCGGGTTGTTCTGGTCCATGAACTGCGACAGCTGGCTCGTCCCGAAGAACTCCTTGATCGCGGCGACGACGGGACGCACGTTGATGAGCGTCTGCGGCGTGATGGCCTCGATGTCCTGCGTGGTCATGCGCTCGCGGACGACGCGCTCCATGCGGGACAGACCGGTGCGGACCTGGTTCTGGATGAGCTCGCCGACGGCGCGGATGCGACGGTTGCCGAAGTGGTCGATGTCGTCCACGTCGAGGCGGAGCTGGACCGGCTCGCCGTCACGGATGCCGTCCATCGTGGTGCGCTCGGCGTGCAGCGACACGAGGTACTTGATCGTCGCGACGATGTCCTTGACGGTGAGCACCGAGTCGGACAGCGGGGCGTCGATGCCGAGCTTGCGGTCGAGCTTGTAGCGACCGACCTTGGCCAGGTCGTAGCGCTTCGGGTTGAAGTAGAAGTTGTCGAGGAGCGCACGCGCGGCCTCGGCGGCGACCTGCTCGCCCGGACGGAGCTTCCGGTAGATGTCCTTGAGCGCCTCTTCCTTCGTGAGGACGGCGTCCTTCTCGAGGGTCGACTCCATGGACGCGAAGCCCTGGAACTCCTCCATGATCTCTTCGCTCGTCAGGCCGAGGGCCTTGAGGAAGACGGTCACGGACTGCTTGCGCTTGCGGTCGATGCGCACGCCCACCTGGTCGCGCTTGTCGATCTCGAACTCGAGCCAGGCACCACGCGAGGGGATGATGCGAGCGGAGTAGATGTCCTTGTCGGACGTCTTCTCCTGCGCACGCTCGAAGTACACGCCCGGCGAGCGGACGAGCTGCGAGACGACGACACGCTCGGTGCCGTTGATGATGAACGTGCCGCGCTCGGTCATGAGCGGGAAGTCGCCCATGAAGACCGTCTGCGTCTTGATCTCACCCGTCATGTGGTTCATGAACTCGGCGTTGACGTACAGCGGAGCGGCGTAGGTCTTGCCGCGTTCCTTGCAGTCGTCGATCGAGTACTTCGGGTCCTCGAGCTCCGGGGACGTGAACGAGAGCTGCATGGTCTCGCCGAGGTCCTCGATCGGGGAGATCTCCTCGAAGATCTCCTCGAGGCCGGAGTGCAGCGCGAGGTCGGTGCGACCCTGCTCCTGCCCTTCGGCGAGGCGGGCCTTCCATGCGTCGTTGCCGACGAGCCAGTCGAAGCTCTCCGTCTGGAGGGCGAGCAGATCAGGAACCGTGAGGGTGTCCGTGATCTTGGCGAACGAGAGTCGCGAGTGGTTGCGACCGTTCTTGGGGTTGGTGGATGCGTTGGGCGCAGCAGCCAAGGGTTTGACCTCCGGTAGGCCCCGTCGGGCCGACACTGACGAGCAGTGTGTAGGTGAGTGGATTGATCGCTCGGCGCAACCCGATGATCACGACACGAGTACGGTGAGGCTCCGGGTCCGGAGCCGCCTGTGGGATGATCGGTGAGCGGGCCCCGCCGCCATATACGGGACCGGCATCACCAGGCGTGTTCTGCGAAGCACCTGCTGAGAGGCGTCTTCGAGGAACTCGGTCGACCGCAATATGACGACACGGATGCCAGGGAGCGCGAACTGTCATCATAGGTCGGGTACGAGTGCGCTGTCCAGTCCTGGCTTGACCGAGATCGAGTCCGGCGTGTATAAGCCCCGCACGACCTGTCTCATTCCCCCGCCGGGGCACCCCCGGCCGCGACCCCGCTGTCGAGCGCGCGGACCGCGTCACACGGCCGGTCGCTCCGCACGAACGTCGTCCGTCCCGCGTCGTCGGTGATCTCGAGGCCGGGTCCGGGCGTCAGCACGAGGGCGCGACGCCGCCGCCCGATCCGGAGCCCGACGCCGCCGTAGGTGCCGGCGTCCGCCTCGGACACCCGGACCCGTGCGATGCGCCGGCGCGCGATGCGACGGGGCGGGAGCGGCCGGAAGTGCAGGACCACGGCGTCGGCGGTGACGGTGAAGCCGGCGCGGGCGACGAGTGCGAGGACCCCGACCAGGACGGCGACGAGCCCGGGGACGAGGAGCGCCGTCTCCGGCGCGTCCCCCGGCCAGGCGAGGACGGCGGCCGTGAGCGCGAGCCCGGCGGTCAGCACGACCCCGCCGACGACGCGCATCCAGACCGGTGCCGTCTCGTGGTCCTCGACGATCGGACGGGAGGCCCGGCTCGCGCCCACACCGCGGCGCGCGTGCGTCGAGGGTCGCGCCGTGCCTCCTGGTCGGCGAGGACGGGCCGGGCGGACGGGGACGGGGACGGGGACGGGGACGGAGAGGGTGTCGGCGGACATGGGGTTGCTCCTTCGGGCGCGGGGCCCGGACGTGGTGCGGTGGTGCGGGCGGACGCGGAGCACGTCGACGAGACCCGCGACGGGAGCGGGGCTCGTCGTCGGGCGGCGTCCGGAGCGGTCGGGGCCGACGGCGTCGGGCGCGGCCTCGGCGGGGACCGGGGCGGTCGTCGACGGGTCGGGCCGACCGGGACGACGGGCACGACCACCGTGGGGTGGGGCGGTCGCGTCGCTCGTCGTCCGAGGACACGCAGACCGTACGTCGCCTGCCTTGGCGTCTCCTGGCTGTCCATGCAGGAGCATCGACCGACCCGGTCGGACCCGGCGCACATCGGACCGGTCATCGGCCGTGCTCCGTGCAGTCCTTATCCTGGTCGCATGCCCAGTCTCTCGAGCGACGAGCTGTCCAGCTGGATCGCGGAGTTCCGCGCGCGGGACGCCGGCGACGCTGCCGACCCGCGCGCGATCGACGTCTCGTGGGACGGCTCCCTCATCGACACCGCGCTCATCGTGGCGCGCCTCGGGACCTCCGGCACCGAGGTCTACCTCAAGCGCGACATCGGCGGCTCGCCGGAGTGGACCGTGACGTTCGAGGCCCGGGAGTCGGACGCGCAGGTCTCCGCGGAGCAGGTGATGACCCTGGCCACCGAGGTCCTCGCGGTCGGGCGGCTGTGCGCCTTCCTGACCGAGCGGACGGCGCAGCACCTCCGCGAGGTCGCGGCCCGCACCGGGGCACCGACCCCGGCAGCGTCGGACACCTGACCCACGGGCGGGACCTCGCCGGACGCCGGGTGGTGTTCCATGGACACATGGTTGATGCGTTCGACGGGTTCCGGGTGGGTGCTGGGTACGCGGTCGTCGAGCCGGACAAGCACCGGCCGGGGTCGTTCACCCTGGTGGTCGACGGGACGCCGCAGTCCCACGTCGACCTCGAGGACCCGACCCACCTGGCGTTCGAGTACATCCGGCGGATCGGCCACGCGATCGACCTGCTGCCGCCCGGACCGGTCACCGCGCTGCACCTCGGCGCCGGCGCCCTGACCCTGCCGCGGTACGTCGCGGTCACCCGGCCGGGCTCCCGGCAGCAGGTGATCGAGCTCGAGCGGGAACTCGTCGACCACGTCCGCGACGCCCTGCCCTTCCCGCGCGGCGCCTCGATCCGGGTGCGGTACGGCGACGCCCGCGAGGTGCTCGACAAGCTGCCGGCCGGCCTCCGCGGCACGGTCGACCTGGCCGTCGTCGACGTATTCTCCGGAGCCCGCACACCCGCCCACGTCACGAGCGTGGAGTTCTACCGGTCGGTCGCGTCCTTCCTGTCGCCGACGGGCATGGTCGCAGTGAACGTCGCCGACGGTGCCGGCCTGGCCTTCGCGCGCGGTCAGGCGGCGACGCTGCAGTCGGTGCTGCCCTCGGTGGCGGCGGTCGCGGACACCGGGATGCTCAAGGGCCGGCGGTTCGGCAACATCGTGCTGCTCGGGTCCCCGGGCGAGCTGCCGATCGCCGAGATGCCCCGGCGGTACTCCGCCGACCCGCTGCCGAGCAAGGTCGTGCACGGCGCGGAGCTGCGGTCCTTCATCGCGGGCGCACCGATCGTCACCGACACCACGGCGGTCGGGTCCCCCGAGCCGAACCGCTCGGTCTTCGGCGCCTGAGCACCGGCTGCGGATGCCGGCGCGGGTGTACCCCGGCGAGGGGACGCTGCCAGGATGGGAGCACGCCGCGCCAGCGCGCGACCGCACACCACGAGGAGGCCGCCGATGACCAACGACGATCGCAACCAAGCCCCGCAGGGCCACGGTGAGCACGACCAGCCGCGCTACGGCGAGCGCATCACCCCGGAGCACGGCTCGGCTCCGCGGTACGAGGACCAGCCGACGCAGCAGTACGGTCAGCAGTCCCCACCGCAGTGGGGCGAGCACCAGGGCGGGCAGCAGCAGTACGGACACCAGCAGGGCCAGCAGCCCTGGGGGCAGCAGCAGTACGGGCAGCCGCAGCAGTACGGCCACCAGCAGCACGGTGCCGCTCCCGCCTGGCAGGCACACGACGGGTCGGCGAAGCGGAAGAAGACCGTGGGGGTCGTGGCGTTCGGCCTGGGGATCGTTGCCCTCGTGCTCGGCGCCGTGGGCGGCTGGTTGTTCGGCAGCGGCATCGGGGCGAGTCAGTCGTTCCAGGACCTCATGCGCAACGGCGGCTCCGGCACCATCGACCAGCAGGAGATGTCGCGCGAGCTCATGTCCGACCCGGCCGTGATGCGTGCCCTCGGCAGCGCGCTGGTCGTGATGGGCATCGGCACCGTGATCGGCCTCTGGGCCCTCGTGCAGGGCATCATCGCGGCCGCCACCGGGCGCGGCCGGGTGTGGGGTGTCCTGGCGATCGTCCTCGCCGTCCTCGCGGTCGTCGTGTTCGGCATCGCCTACGGCGGCTCGATCGCTGCTGCCGTCGCCGGGAGCCGGTGACCGCAGCCTCCGCCGACGTCGACACGGCCCGTCCCGGACGACCGGGGCGGGCCGTGCGCGTTCCGTGCGCGTGGCACGGAGACCTCAGGGGATCGCGCGGATACCCTCGACCCTGATGTCCCTCCCGCCCGACGAACGCCGAGACCACGACCGGACCGACCAGGCCCGGGAGCCGCGTCATGCCGCCCCCGTGACCGCAGGGGTCAGCCCGGGCAGCACCTTCGCGCCGATCAGCCTCCGCCCGGCCGTCGACGTCCAGGTCGTGCAGGACCGCCTGCGCGACCTCGGCCAGAGCCGAAGCACCGACGCCCTCGCCGAGCGCGCCGAACTGCTCCGACTGCTCGGTCGGCTGGACGAGGCACTGACCGTGGCTGAAGAGGTGTTCCGGTTGACGATGTTCACCGGGGAACGCCAGGACAAGGTCGGCGCACGGATCCGCCGGGCGCACATCCTGCACGACCTCGGTCGGTACGAGCGTGCCGCGACCGAGGCCTCGCTGGCGCGGGACACCGCCGCGACCGAGGAGTGGCCGGAGCTCGAGGGCGCCGCCGCCGAGATCGAGGGCTGGTCCCTGCACGAGCTCTCCCGCTTCGAGGAGGCCCGCGCCGTCCTGAGCCGCGCGTACGACGCCTTCCGCGCCGCCGGTGCGCCCTCGGAGCGGACCGAGGCGCTCCGCACCGCCGTCGAGGCTGCACTCCGGGCCTCCATGGCGCAGCCCGCGGCGGAGCCGGACGCCGCTCGTCCGCGCACCGCCCGTGAGGTCGCGGTGCGGACCGACGACGAGCCGCAGACACGGGTGACCGAGCCGCAGGAACAGGTCCCGCCGGTCCGACGCCGGGTGCTCGGCGCTCCGGACGCCGCCCGGACCGAAGGGGACTCGCTCTGGGGTCGTCTGGCCGCCCGGAAGGACCGGTCCGACGAGGGCCAGGGTCCGCGCGGGGAGCAGTGACCGCGCTCGACCGCGTCCGTTCCCGGGCTGCCGAGCTGATGAGCGCCCACCTGGCGGACCGCTCCTGGGCCTTCGCGTTCGACAACGCGAAGACCCGCGCCGGCCAGTGCGACTTCGCCCGCCGTCGGATCACCGTGAGTCGGCACCTCGCCGTCCGCTTCACCCCCGAGGACGTCGAGCAGGTGCTGCTGCACGAGATCGCGCACGCACTGAGCGGTCCCCGGGCGGGGCACGGGCCCACCTGGCGCCGGACGGCCGCTGCGCTCGGCTACACCGGGTCACGGCTGCACGACGGGCCGATCGCGAGTGAGCTCGCCCCGTGGGTGGGCCACTGCCCCGCCGGACACGAGCACTTCCGGTACCGGACCCCCACGCGCCCGCTCGCCTGTGCCCGGTGTTCGCGCCGGTTCGACGAGCGGAACGTCATCGCGTGGGTGCGCCGCCCGCACTCCGAGACGGCTGCGTCTACCCCAGCAGTGGCGGATCGTGTCGGAGGCGCGCCGCTCACCCGTTAGCCTGGGCGGATGCGAACAGGGCAGGACATCCGGACCGATGCCGGGTCCTCGTGGTTCTTCGACGCGGGACGGATCGCCCTGGACTTCGCGCACACCGGTGGGTTCGCGGACGACCCGGACCGCCGTCGCCCGCGTGGGCACCTCGGCGAGCTGCTCGCCACCCCGGCCGACCTCGACGAGTGGCTCGGCCTGCACACCGAACCGATCGACGTCGGCGCGACCGCCCGTGAGCTGCAGGACGCCCGTGCGCTCCGTTCCGCGATCGCCCGCCTCGCCGTCGCCGCCGCCCCGGCGGCCGCGGACTCCGCCGCCGAACGGACCGCCGTCGCCGCGGGTCTGCGGGCCGGGACCGGTCGGACGGGTCCCGCGCCGGACGACATCGACACCGTCAACCTGTTCGCCGCCCTGCCGGACGTGCCCCCGAGCCTCCCGGGTGGTCGGCGTCGTGCCGGCGCGAACCGGGTCCGGCTCGCGCAGGCACTCTCGAGCGTCGCCCGTGACGCCGTCGCCCTGCTGACCGAGGTCGGCTTCGACGACGTCGAGGCCGACGGTCGGGCCGCCCGGCTCAGCCGGTGCTCGGCGCCGGACTGCGGCCTGGTGTTCTACGACTCCTCCCGCGGCGGCACCCGGCGTTGGTGTTCGATGCAACGGTGCGGGAACCGGGCGAAGGTGCGGGCACACCGGGCCAGACGCGCCGCGGTCTGACCCGACACCACCGGCAGCGCCCTCCAGCGGTCGAGCGCGCCGCAGGACGGCCGTCCGCGCGGATCGGACGACCTGCCGAAACCCTGGATTCGGCCCGCCGAACTCTCTGGCAGGCTGGCGGCATGACGGACACCGCCGCCCCGGTCGTGGGCCAGCGCCCGCCCGGCCGACGTGCTGCCGGCCTCGGGTTGCTCGGACCGGCCTTCGTCGCCGCGATCGCCTACGTCGACCCCGGCAACGTCGCCGCGAACCTCACCGCCGGCGCCCGCTACGGCTACCTGCTGCTGTGGGTGCTCGTGGCCGCGAACGCGAGTGCGGTCGTCGTGCAGTACCTCTCCGCGAAGCTCGGCATCGTGACGGGCAGGTCGCTGCCGGAACTGCTCGGCCTGAAGATGCGACGCGCGCCGCGCCTGCTCTTCTGGGCGCAGGCCGAGGTGGTCGCCGCGGCCACCGACGTCGCCGAGGTCATCGGTGGTGCGCTGGCTCTGCACCTGCTCTTCGGGGTGCCGCTCGTCGCCGGCGGGGTGATCACGGGCGTGGTGTCGATGGCGATCCTCCTGCTCCAGAACCGCCGCGGCGCCCGGACCTTCGAGGCGGTCGTCACGGCGATGCTCGCGGTCCTCACCATCGGCTTCTGCGCCGGACTGCTGTTCGCGCAGGTCTCCCCCGGCGCCCTCGTCGCCGGCATCGCCCCCCGGTTCGCCGACTCCGGCTCCGTGCTGCTCGCCGCCTCGATGCTCGGCGCGACCGTCATGCCACACGCCGTCTACCTGCACTCCGCCCTCGCCCGGGACCGCCACGGCGACGTGCCGGCCGGACCCGAGCGACGCCGGGTCCTCGTCGCCACGCGGTGGGACGTCGCCCTGGCACTCGTCGTGGCCGGCGGGGTGAACATCAGCATGCTCGTCCTCGCCGCCGCCACGCTGCAGGGCGTCGAGGGGACGGACTCGATCCCGGGAGCGCAACGGGCCATCGCTGAGAACGTCGGACCGGTCGTCGGGGTGCTCTTCGCGATCGGGCTGCTGGCGTCGGGACTCGCCTCGACCTCGGTCGGCTGCATGGCCGGCGCCGAGATCATGCACGGGCTGCTCCGGGTGCGGGTGCCGCTCGTGGTGCGGCGGCTCGTCACGCTCGTCCCCGCGATCGTCCTGCTCGCGCTCGACGCCGACGCCACGCAGCTCCTCGTCATCAGCCAGGTGGTGCTGAGCTTCGGCATCGCGTTCGCGATCGTCCCGCTCGTGGCCTACACGTCCCGGCGCAGCGTGATGGGTGCCGACGTCAACGCCGTCGGCACCCGGGTCGTGGCCTGGCTCATCGCCGCGGTGATCGTCGCCCTCAACGTGGCGCTCATCGTCCTCACCGTGACGGGCTGAACCGGGTCACGCACGCTGTCGGTCGACCTCAGTCGGCGACGCGGACGTCCTTCCAGAACGCCACGTAGCCGCTGTAGTCCTTGCCCACGCGGTCGAACGACGACGGGATCGGCTCCGGGTACGACCAGGCGTTGTCCACGTGCTCCTGCCCGTCGACGGTCACCGTCCAGTACTGCGTGTCGCCCTTCCACGGGCAGTGGTACTGGGTGGGGCTCTCGCTGAACAGCTCGGTCTTCACGCTCGCCGGCGGGAAGTACCAGTTGCCCTCGATCTGGATGAGGTCCGCCTCCGGGGCCTCCGCGATGACGGTGTCGCCGATCACTGCCTGCATGACTTCCTCCTCGTTCCGGCCGTCGGTCCGACGGCGGTCGAGCCGGACGTTACGCCCGCCCGGTGGACGGTCGCAGCGTGACGAGGTCGGTCCCCACGGCGAGCGCCGCGTGCACCCGCTCGGGCCCGAGCACGGCGGCCGACTCCGACGCCGTCACGAGGTGCTTGGCCGCTCGACGGAGGCCCGTCCACGCCGCACACGCCGCCGCGGCCTCCGGGGACGTGTGGTCGATGCCGGACTCCACCAACGCGTCGACCACCGCGCCGGCGCCGAGCAGGTCCTCCACCGCGAACTCCGGCACCGCCTGCACGTCGGGGGCCTCGCCCGCCTCGGCGGCGGCGTTCCCGCCGAGGGGACCGTCGACGTGGCCCGCCGCGACGACCGCCACCACACAGCGGTCGCCCCGCTCTGCCTGGAGGCGCGCGACCCGTCCGGCGACCGCCGCCGCGTTGCCGAGGTGGCCGAGCACGACCTCCGGCCCGTCGGGCACCTGCCCGAGCGGCACGTCCCGGTGGTCGGCCGGGTGCCCGTCGTCGTGCCCACCGGCCGCGGGCAGGACGTCCACCCACACGAGCAGGTGTGCGTCGGCGGCGACCCGCGCCGCTCCCGACACACCCCACCCGAACCGCACCTGGTACTTCTGCTGTCCTCGCTCCTGCACGCCGACACGATAGCCGCCGACACGGGACCGGACGTCGTCCGCCACCGGCTGCGGTGCCCGTCCACGGACAGGTCCCGCGCAGCTGGCGTGTCCGGGTCGGCCGGTACGATCCGGTCCCATGGAGACCGTCCCCGCGCCCACGCTCACCGGCGACCGCGTCACGCTCGAGCCACTGTCGCACGAGCACGCGGACGACCTGCGGGTGGCCGTCGCGGACGGTGACCTCTGGCGTGCCTGGTACACCTCGGTGCCCGCTCCGGCGCAGGTCGACGCCGAGGTCGACCGACGGCTCAGCGAGCAGGCCGCCGGTCGGATGGTGCCCTTCGCGGTCCGGGACCGGCCCACCGGCCGGGTCGTGGGCGCGACCACCTTCATCAACCTCGACCGCGACAACCGGAGGGTCGAGATCGGGGCGACGTTCCTCGGCGCCTCCGCGCAGCGCACCGGCATCAACACCGAGGCGAAGCTGCTCATGCTCTCCCACGCCTTCGACGTCTGGCAGTGCATCGCCGTCGAGTTCCGGACGCACTGGCACAACACGCGGTCGCGTGCGGCCATCGCCGGGCTCGGCGCGAAGCAGGACGGGGTGCTCCGGAACCACGCCCTCGGCCGCGACGGCAGCCTCCGCGACACCGTCGTGTTCTCGGTCATCCAGTCCGAGTGGCCGACCGTCCGACTGTCGCTCGCTGAACGTCTGCGCAGCCATGACCGCGCGGAAGGGTCCCGGCGCCGGTCCGCCCGACACGCCTGAGCGGGACGGCCGCCGTCGCGGACGAGTCCCCGGGTCGCTCCGGCGCCCCCAGCGGGTCCGGGTAGCGTCCGCCGCATGCACGTCGGACTCCGCATCGAACTGGACGCGCCCGTCGACGCCGTCCGGGAGGCCCTCCTCCGCCCCGCCGTGATGGTCGCCGTCACGAAGCCGTTCCTGGTCTACCGCTCGCTCGACCCCGCCGGGTTCCCGGAGCACTGGACGCCCCACGAGCCGCACCCGATCAGCGCCTCGGCGTTCGGTGTCGTCCCGAGCGGCGCCAGCCACGTGGACATCGACCTGCACCAGACCGACGGCGTGCCCGTCCAGGTCGACCGCGGCGGTGGCACGAGTGGCCTCTTCGCCCGGATGGAGATCCGCCACCGGATGGCGGTGTCCGCGCTGCCCGACGGACGCACGCTGTTCCGCGACCGGCTGACCTACCGGACCCGACCGACCCTCCTCGGCGTGGCGCTCTGGCCCGGGATGTGGGTCATCTGGCAGTGGCGGGCGTTCCGGATGCGCGCCCTCGCGAGCACCTGGCGGGCCTGAGCCGAGCGGTTGCCCGCTGCGGGCCTCCCGTCCGTCCGGGGCGCTGTCGTCGGACGCGCGTACGCTCGCCGGCGTGACCCAGACGGAGACCGCCGACCGCGTCCGCAGCACCCTCGCCACCGTCGACTGGCGTCGTGCCACCTTCGACCTGTTCCGGCGGGTGCGGGCGACCCCGGACCCCGAGGCGGCCCACACGCTGTGGCGCGAGGGCCGGGACGCCATGTTCGCCGGCCACCCGGCCAGTCCGCTCCTGGCGGAGGACGCCGCCGCCTTCACGGCGTTGCCCGTCGCACCGTACGACCCGGCGTGGCGCTTCCGCCTGCCCGTCGAGTCCGCCGAACCGCAGTCCCTCGACGTCGAGACCGGCACCGACGGGACCGTGCACTTCGACCGTCTCGGCGTCGTCCGGGTGCCCGGCGTCGGCTCCCTCGACGTCTGGGCGCACGGCGGCTACGCGGGCGGGCTGTTCGTCCCGGTGAAGGACGCCGACGCCGGGCGCCCCGGCGGGACCTACGGCGGCGGCCGCTACCTGCTCGACACGATCAAGGGCTCCGACCTGGGCGGGGACGACGGGGAGCTGGTGCTCGACTTCAACTTCGCGTACAACCCGTCGTGCGCGTACGACCCGGCGTGGGCATGCCCGCTCGCTCCTCCGGGCAACACGGTGCCCGTGGCGGTCCCGGTCGGCGAACGGTACGGCTCCTAGGGTGGACCGCATGTCGGGGTTCGTCGCGATCGACGCCGGCGGCCGGGTGCCGCCCTTCGAACAGGTACGGTCGCAGCTCGCCGCGCAGATCACGGCCGGCTACCTGGTGGACGGCGAGCGGTTGCCGAGCGTCCGCGGGCTCGCCGCCGAACTGGGACTGGCCGCCGGGACGGTCGCCAAGGCCTACCAGTTGCTCGAGGAGGCCGGACTCGTGCACACCGCACGCGGCGCCGGCACCCGCGTGGTGCGCCCGGCCGAGGTGCCGGAGACCGTGACGGCTGCGGCCACGGCGCTCGTGGCCGCGGCGCGCGATGCCGGCCTGTCGGCGGACCAGACGGCCGCGGCCGTGCGGGACGCCTGGCCGGTGTAGCGCGGGCGGACCACACGGACCGACGGCACCGCTCAGCAGTGCTCGAAGACGTACCCGTCGCTGCCGGCGGGCACGAGCTCCCGGTCGCGGAGGATCGTCATGCGCGGCCGGGCGGTCATCGCGCACACGTCGGACCAGTCCTGCTCGAGGGTGTCCGCGTACTCGACGTCCACCACGCGGTCGCCGTACACCTCGGTGTAGGCCGCGCACTCGTCGTACTGCACGCACTCCTCGGCGACCGCGAAGTCGAAGCCGGCTCGCCGCTGCCCGTCGGTGCCGAGCTGCGGCGTGTTCTTCTGCGCGGCGGCGAGTCCCTCGTCGTGCGCCACCCGGACGAGCGCGGCGGCGAGGGCCAGGTTCCCGGAGCGGGTGAGACGGCCGCCGGAACGGGTCCACGAGTCGAGGTTGTCGAACTCCACGGCGTCGAAGCCACGGTCGGCACACCGCGCGACCGTGCGGCCGAGGACCTCGGTGATCGTCGCCCGAGCCGTGGCCGTCCTGGTGTCGAGGAGCACCTCGTCCGGCCAGCCCGGATCGGACACGGGCGCTCCGGACGACGTGCGGAGGACCGCCCCTGGATGATCGGACAACCAGGCTGCCCGCTCCCCGGGCTGGGTCTGGAACCCGTTGACGTAACAGATGCCGTATGTGCCGGCCGCCGGCCGCTCGGTGCTGTCGCGCTCGACGACGGTGACGCCGGCAGGCGGGGCGTAGCCGCCGCCGAGCTGGTAGTCGGGCACGCCCGTGGTCGGCAGCGCGCGGGGTGCAGCGCCGGTGGCCGCGCCCGTCGGGCCGGCACCGCTCGGGGCGGCCGCCGCGCACCCGGTCGAGGCGAGCACGACGACGGCCACCAGGGCCGTGAGGACGACGGGGTTCCGGGAGCGCACGAGGCATCCTCGCACGCCGATCGCGAACACCCCCTCCCGCTCGGGCCCCTGAGCCCGCTATGCTGGCATCACTCGAGGCGCCGATCGCCTCGTGCGTCGTACGGACGCCCCCGAAACTCCCGGTGTCCCGCACCGAGCCCCAGTGGCTCACGAGCGGAACCGACACCGATGTATCGCGCACCTCCCCTCCCCCGGAACCCGTCCGGTGGGAAGGACCCGGTGCCAGGCTCTCTGCTGCGGCGACAGCACCCGTTCACCAGCGCCGTCTCCCCTCGGGACACGGACCGCTCACGGATGCGCTCCCGCCCGCGCCGGCCTCGACCGCGCGCCTTCCGGCCGGCAACGGCCCGAGAGGTCACCATGACCACCCAGAACACCCCCACCGCCGACGTCCGCTTCGCCGACCTCGGCGTCCCCACCCCGATGGTGGACGTCCTCGTCGCCCAGGGCAAGGAGAACGCCTTCCCGATCCAGGTCGACACCCTGCCGGACTCACTCACGGGCAAGGACGTGCTCGGCCGTGGCCGCACCGGCTCCGGCAAGACGATCGCCTTCGCGATCCCCCTCGCCGCACGCCTGGCCGCCTCCCCCCGCAGCCGTCGCGCCGGGCGCCCCCGTGCGCTCGTGCTCGCCCCGACGCGTGAGCTCGCGACGCAGATCGACGCGACGCTCGCCCCGCTCGCCAAGGCCATGGGCCTCAACACGACGACCATCTTCGGTGGTGTCGGTCAGGGCCGCCAGGTCGAGGCGCTGAACCGCGGCGTCGACATCGTCGTGGCCTGCCCGGGCCGCCTGGCCGACCTCATGCAGCAGGGTCACGTGCACCTGGACGCCATCGAGGTCACCGTCCTCGACGAGGCCGACCACATGGCCGACATGGGCTTCCTGCCCGGTGTGACGAAGATCATGCAGGCGACGCCGGTCAAGGGGCAGCGTCTGCTGTTCTCCGCCACGCTCGACAACGGCGTGGACAAGCTCGTCAAGAAGTTCCTGCACGACCCGGTGATGCACTCGGTCGACGACGAGACCAGCCCCGTCGAGGCCATGACCCACCACCTGTTCGAGGTCGCGGACGCCGACGCGAAGAAGGACCTGGTCAAGGCCCTCGCCTCCGGCACCGGCCGTCGCATCCTCTTCATGCGCACGAAGCACCACGCCAAGCGCCTCGCCAAGCAGCTCTCCAGCCAGGGCATCCCGGCCGTCGACCTGCAGGGCAACCTGTCGCAGGGCGCCCGCGAGCGCAACCTCGCCCGCTTCTCCTCCGGTGACGCCCTGGTCCTCGTGGCCACCGACGTCGCGGCCCGCGGCGTGCACGTCGACGCCGTCGAGCTCGTCGTGCACGTCGACCCGCCCACCGAGCACAAGGCGTACCTGCACCGTTCGGGCCGCACCGCGCGCGCCGGTTCGTCGGGCGACGTCGTCACCGTGACGATGCCCGCCGAGCGTCGTGACGTCGCGCAGATGATGCGCGCCGCCGCGATCAAGGTCACCCCGCAGCAGGTCACCGCGACCTCCCCGGCGGTCACCGAGCTCGTCGGCGAGGTCGCCCCGTACCGCGAGGACACCACCCCCGCGGTCCAGCAGCAGCAGCCGCGTCGCCAGTCCTCCGGCGACACCGCCGGTCAGGGACGTGGCCGTTCGCGTGGTCGTGGCGCCCCCGCCGCTGGCACCGGTGGTCGTTCGGGAAGCTCGGCCTCCGCCGGGCGCTCCGCTGCGGGCACCGACTCGGCTGGTTCGGGCTCCCGCCGCGGCGGTCGGTCCGACTCCGCCGGTCGCGACGACCGCCGTGGTGCCTCGACGGGTGGTGCCGCCTCCGGGCAGCGCCGGGGTGGGCCGCGCCGTGCCGCGTCGGACACCACCCGTGGCGGTTCCGCGTCGGTGTGGTCGTCGGACGGCGGCTACGCCGCCGGTCGCACCCCGCGTGACGACGCTGCGCCCGCAGCCCGTCGTGGTGGGTCCCGCCGCGCCTCCCGTCCGGCCGGCAGCGGTCGCTGACCCGGTCCGGACGGGCCCGGTCCACCAACCTCAACGTCTCCTCCGAGCGGCCCGACGTCGCGGCGTACGGTACTGGTCACCGGCGGATGCGCGAGCGTCCACCGGGGAACTGTCCGTCGTCGGAAGGAGCTCGTATGGCTGGGATCGAAGACATCAAGAACGCCGCTGAGAAGGCGGCCGGCAAGGCCAAGGAAGGCTTCGGCAACGCCACCGACAACGACCGCCTGAAGACCGAGGGTCAGACCGACCAGGGCAAGGCCTCGGCCAAGCAGGGCGTCACAGACGTGAAGGACGCTGCACACGGCGTCGCCGACTCCTTCAAGAACGACAAGTAACGAAGCCGGTCTCGTACCGCGCTGCGAAGCCCCCGGATCCGATCGGATCCGGGGGCTTCGTCGTGCGCGGGACGCGAGGTCAGTGCAGGGCGCCCACCGAGGCGAGGCCGGCCCGGAGCAGGGCACCCCGACCGCCCTCCATCTCGTCCGCGACGGCGTCGGACGCCGCCTCCATCGGGCTCATCCAGGTCAGCTCGAGGGCGTCCTGGCGCGGCTCGCACGTGCCCGTCACCGGGACAACGTAGGCGAGCGAGATCGCGTGCTGCCGTTCGTCGGTGAACACCGAGGCGCCGGGCAGCGGGAAGTACTCGGCGACGGTGAAGGGGTTCGGGCTCGCCGGCAGCTGCGGGAACGCCATCGGACCGAGGTCCTTCTCGAGGTGGCGGAACAGCGCGGTGCGGATCGACTCGCCGTACATCACCCGGCCGGACACGAGCGTCCGCGCGATCGACCCGCTCGGGGACACGCGCAGCAGCACGCCGACCTCCGTCACGACTCCGAGGCCGTCGGTGCGCACCGGGACCGCCTCGACGTAGGCGATGGGCATGCGACGGCGGACGGTCGCGAGTTCCTCGTCCGACAGCCAGCCGGAGCCGAAGTCGGGATCGGGGTCGGGGGTACGGAGCGATGCCATGCACCGTTCCTACCAGGCCAGGCGGCGAGTGCGGTGCCGGAGGAGCACGGCGGTGCACGGATAGCGTTGTCCACATGGTGGATGCAGACGTCGTGCAGTGGACCCGGTCGGCAGCGGACCGCGTCGGGACCCCGCTCCTCGTCGCCCTGCACGGGGTCGGGTCGCACGAGCACGACCTGCTCGGGCTGGCGCCGGCGCTGCCCGCGACGTGGACCGTGGCAGCGCTCCGGGCGCCGGACCCGTGGGGTCCCGGCTTCAGCTGGTACCCGCTCGAGGCGCCCGGGTCGGCCGACCCCGCCGCCGTCGAGGCGTCCGCGGCCGCGGTGCTCGCCTGGATCGACGCGGTCGCGGCCGACCACCCGCGGATCGGTCTGCTCGGCTTCTCGCAGGGCGGGTCGATGGCCCTGCAGCTCCTCCGTGCCCGACCGGAGGCGTTCGCGTTCGCCGTCTCGCTCTCCGGCTTCGTGGTCCCCGGCGTCGACGACGGCCGTGACGACCGGTTGGCCGCCGTCCGGCCGCGGGTGTTCCTCGGGCACGGGGACGCCGACACGGTCATCCCCGCCGAGGCCACCGCCAGGACGAGCGTGTGGGCGGCCGCACACACCCGGCTGACCGACCGGAGCTACCCCGGCCTGCCGCACGCGGTCGCCGCGGCGGAGCTCGCGGACGTCGCGGCGTTCATCGGCGACTGAACGGGGGACGGACGGTCAGTCCGCCAGGATCTGCAGGAGGTCCCGGCGCAGTTGGTCGACCTTGGCGGTGGCGGCGGTGAGCTGCTCCTCCGTGGCGGTGGTCCGGTACATGTGCAGCACGCCCATCGCCTTCCGGAGGGACTCGACGAACGCCCGCTGCGAGTCGGGGACGCCGGGCGTGGACTCCCACGCGGCGGCGATCTCGTCGGCCTTCGCCTCGACCTCGGCGCGGCCGGCGTCGGTGAGTTCGAAGAGCGTCTTGCGACCGTCGCCCGTCGAGACGACGAGCTCTTCGTCGACGAGCTGCTGGAGGGTCGGGTAGACCGAACCGGGGCTCGGCTTCCAGGCACCGCCGGTGCGCTCGGCGATGGTCTTGATGACGGCGTACCCGTTCTGCGGGCCCTCGCCGAGGAGGCCGAGGACGGCGAGCCGGACGTCGCCGCGACGGCGGCGCTCGCGACCCGGGCCGAAGCCGCCGCCGAAGCCCGGGCCGAAGCCGGGTCCGCCGAACCCCGGGCCGCCGAAGCCGCGACCGCCACGGCCGGCGTGGTCGTGGTCACGGCCGGGGAACCCGACGCCGTGGTGCTGGCGGGCGCCGCCGAAGCGGAGCCCGCGGGGACCGCGACCGAAGGGGCCGCGGTGGGATGTGGTGCTGGTGTGGTCGTCCATGGAGTGCATGACGACTCCTTTCGTGGAGGATGATCCGCGACCGCACTAGTACCGGTCGCGATGCAGTAACGATAGATCGGTACTGTTCGTCCTGTCAAGCACGCGTCCCCGATCAGGACGCTGTCGGTGGTCGGGAGCAGGATGGAGCGGACCATGACGGACGTCTTCGAGCGCTTCTCCCCCGCCACCGCTGCGTGGTTCCGGGGTGCCTTCCGCGAACCGACGGCAGCGCAGGCCGGGGCGTGGGATGCGATCTCCACCGGGCAGCACGCGCTCGTGATCGCCCCGACCGGTTCCGGCAAGACCCTCGCCTCGTTCCTGTGGTCGATCGACCGCCTCATCGCCTCGACCGACACCCCGCCGGCGAAGCAGCGGACCCGGGTGCTCTACGTGTCCCCGCTGAAGGCCCTCGGCGTCGACGTCGAACGCAACCTCCGGAGCCCGCTCGTCGGCATCACGCAGACCGCCAAGCGGATGGGCCTGGAACCCCCGGACGTCACGGTCGGGGTCCGGAGCGGTGACACCCCGTCAGCCGACCGGCAGCGGCTCCTGCGGCTCCCGCCGGACATCCTCATCACGACGCCCGAGTCGCTCTACCTCATGCTCACGTCGAAGGCCCGCGAAACGCTCGTCAACGTCGACACGGTCATCGTCGACGAGGTGCACGCGGTGGCCTCCTCGAAGCGCGGCGCCCACCTCGCCGTGTCGCTCGAGCGCCTCGACGACCTGCTCGAGAAGCCCGTGCAGCGCATCGGCCTGTCCGCCACCGTGCGTCCGGCGGAGGAGGTCGCCCGGTTCCTCGGCGGTCGCGCCCCCGTGCAGATCATCGCGCCGCCCGCGCAGAAGACCTTCGACCTGCGCGTGGTCGTCCCCGTCGACGACATGACCGAGCTCGGCGCCCCACCGGTCGGTGCAGACGCGACCTCCAGTCCGACCAACGGATCGATCTGGCCGCACGTCGAGGAGTCCGTGGTCGACCTCATCGAGCAGCACCGGTCGACGATCGTCTTCGCCAACTCCCGCCGACTCGCCGAACGCCTGACCGCCCGACTCAACGAGATCCACGAGGAACGGGCGCTCGCGACGACGGAGGTGGCCGAGCCCGTGGCAGCCGGCGTCGGCGCAGCGGCGGTGGCGCAGTCCCCGGGCCGGGCGTCGGCGCACGCGCCGGTGGCCCAGCCGAAGCGACCCCCGGCGCAGCTCGTCGGCGGGTCCGGACAGACCGAGGGCGGCGGCTCGGACCCGAGCGTGCCGGTGCTCGCCCGCGCCCACCACGGCTCGGTGTCCAAGGACCAGCGCGCGATCATCGAGGACGACCTGAAGTCCGGGCGGCTGCGCTGCGTGGTCGCCACCAGCTCGCTCGAACTCGGCATCGACATGGGCGAGGTCGACCTCGTCATCCAGGTCGAGGCACCGCCGTCGGTCGCGAGCGGGCTGCAGCGCGTCGGCCGTGCCGGGCACCAGGTCGGCGAGGTCTCCCGCGGCGTGCTGTTCCCGAAGCACCGGGCGGACCTCGTCAACAGCGCCGTCACCGTCGAGCGGATGGTCAGCGGGCAGATCGAGTCGATCTCGGTCCCCGCGAACCCGCTCGACGTCCTCGCGCAGCACACCGTCGCCGCGGGCGCGGTCGACACGATCGACGTCGAGCACTGGTTCGACCTGGTCCGACGCAGCGCACCGTTCAGCGGCCTGCCCCGCTCGGCGTTCGACGCGACGCTCGACCTGGTCACCGGGCGGTACCCGAGCGACGAGTTCGCCGAGCTGCGACCGCGCCTGGTCTGGGATCGCGTGCACGGCACCCTGACCGGTCGTCCCGGTGCCCAGCGACTCGCCGTCACGAGCGGCGGGACGATCCCCGACCGCGGGATGTTCGGCGTCTTCATGGTCGGGGAGCGGGCCTCCCGCGTCGGCGAACTCGACGAGGAGATGGTCTACGAGTCCCGCGTGGGCGACGTCTTCGCGCTCGGGGCCACGAGCTGGCGGATCGAGGAGATCACCCACGACCGTGTCCTGGTCAGTCCGGCGTTCGGGCAGCCCGGCCGCGTGCCGTTCTGGAAGGGCGACGGCCTGGGCCGTCCGGCGGAGCTCGGCCGCGCGACGGGCGCCTTCGTGCGCGAGGTCGAGTCCGCCTCGGACGAGGACGCCCGCGCGCGGGTGGCGGGCGTCGGACTCGACGACCGCGCGGTGACGAACCTCATCACCTTCCTCCGCGACCAGCGCGCCGCCACCGGCCACGTGCCGAGCGACACGACGCTCGTCGTCGAGCGCTTCCGCGACGAACTCGGCGACTGGCGCCTCATCCTGCACTCCCCGTACGGCATGACCGTGCACGCCCCGTGGGCCCTCGCGGTCGCGGCCCGCCTGCGGGAGCGGCACGGGATCGACGGCGGTGCGATGGCCGCCGACGACGGCATCGTGGTGCGGATCCCGGAGACCGACGCCGAGCCTCCCGGGGCCGACCTGTTCGTCTTCGACCGCGACGACCTCGAGGCGATCGTCACCGACGAGGTCGGCGGGTCCGCGCTGTTCGCCGCCCGGTTCCGCGAGTGCGCCGCCCGGGCGCTCCTGCTTCCCCGCCGTGACCCCGGCCGCCGCTCGCCGCTCTGGCAGCAGCGTCAGCGGGCGTCCCAGCTGCTCGAGGTCGCCCAGAAGTACCCGACGTTCCCGATCCTGCTCGAGACCGTGCGCGAGGTCCTGCAGGACGTGTACGACGTCCCGTCCCTGCTCGGGATCGCGGACGAGATCGCCCGGCGGCGCATCCGACTCGTCGAGAGCGAGACCGAGCAGCCGTCGCCGTTCGCCCGGACGCTCCTGTTCGGCTACGTCGCCGCCTTCATGTACGAGGGCGACTCACCGCTCGCCGAACGTCGGGCCGCAGCCCTGTCGCTCGACTCGACACTGCTCAGCGAGCTGCTCGGTCGTGCGGAGCTGCGCGAACTCCTCGACCCCGCGGTCATCGCGGGCGTCGAGCGCGACCTGCAGCGGTTCTCCCCGGACCGCCGGGCGCGGGACGTCGAGGGCATGGTCGACGTCCTGCGACTCGTCGGCGCGCTCGACCTCGACGAACTCCTCGACCGCAGCTGGCTGGCGGACGCCACCGACCGGGCCGAGGCGGGCGCCACCCTGCGCACGGCACTCGAGGGGCTCGAGCGCGACCGCCGCGTCCTCGCCTTCTCGCACGCCGGCGCCACCCGGTGGGCCGTCATCGAGGACGCCTCCCGGCTCCGCGACGCGCTGGGCGTCCCGCTGCCGATCGGCGTCCCGACCGCGTTCGTCGAACCCGTCGCGGACCCGCTCGGGGACCTCGTCGGCCGGTACGCCCGCAGTCACGGGCCGTTCAGCCTGCAGGAGGCGGCCGGTCGACTCGGGCTCGGCGTGGCGGTCGTGCAGGACACGCTGCGTCGCCTGGTCGCCGACCGACGGCTGGTCGAGGGCGAGTTCCGCCCCGACCGGCAGGGCGCGGAGTGGTGCGACTCCGAGGTGCTCCGACGCATCCGCACGAAGTCGCTCGCGGCGCTCCGGCACGAGGTCGAGCCGGTGTCCCCGGACACGCTCGCCCGGTTCATGCCGGCGTGGCAGCACGTCCGCGTCCCCGGCACCCGCGGCGGGCTGCGCGGGATCGACGGCGTGCTGCAGGTCGTCGACCAGCTCGCAGGTGTCGCCCTGCCCGCCAGCTCGTGGGAGTCCCTCGTGCTGCCGGCCCGGGTGTCCGACTACGCCCCGAGCATGCTCGACGAGCTGACCGCCACGGGCGAGGTCCTCTGGTCCGGCGGCGGCACCCTGCCCGGCAGCGACGGCTGGGTGCGCCTGCACCTCGCCGACACCGCGGCGACGACCCTGGCCGAAGCCGCCGGGGACGAGACGACCGAGCTGCAGCGGGACGTGCTCGGTGCCCTGGCCGGCGGCGGCGCCTACTTCTTCCGCCAGCTCGGCCAGGCCGTCGGGAGCACCGACGACAAGGCGTTGACGACCGCCCTCTGGGACCTCGTCTGGGCCGGACAGATCACGAACGACACCTTCGCCCCGCTCCGGGCGATGCTCGGCGGCAAGGCGCGGACCTCCAGCGCTCCCCGCACCCGGGCGTACCGCGGACGGCGACGCCCGACGCTGCCGACCCAGTCCGGACCGCCGGACGTCGGCGGACGCTGGTCGCTCCTGCCGCTCGCCGAACCCGACGCGACCGTCCGGGCCGCGGCGACCGCCGAGCTCCTGCTCGAGCGCTACGGCGTCGTCACCCGCGGGGCCGTGCAGGTCGAGGGCGTCCGGGGCGGCTTCGCCGGCGTGTACCGGGTGCTCGCGAAGTTCGAGGAGTCGGGCCGTGCCCGACGCGGGTACTTCGTCGAGGGGCTCGGCGCGGCGCAGTTCGCCACCGGGCCGACCGTCGACCGGCTCCGCACGTACGCGAAGGACCTGGACGACGAAGAGCGCGCCGACCCGGACCGCGTGCGGGAGGCGCTCACGCTCGCCGCCACCGACCCGGCCAACCCCTACGGGGCGGCGCTGCCGTGGCCGCACGACGCGGCTGACGAGGACACCGACGGCTCGACCGGCACCGAGGCCGTGGGCACGTCCGCGTTGACGACCACCGCCCCGGCGACGAAGACCGGACGGGGGCACCGACCCGGCCGCAAGGCGGGCGCGCTCGTCGTGCTCGTCGACGGCCAGCTCGCCGTCTACGTCGAACGCGGTGGCAAGAGCGTGCTGACCTTCACCGAGGACCCGGCCGACCTGGCGGCAGCGGCGGCGTCGATCGCGGCCACGGTGCGGACCGGACTCGGCAAGCTCTCGGTGGAGCGGGTCGACGGCGAGTTCGTCCTCGAGTCGGCGCTCGGCACGGCGCTCCGGACCGCGGGCTTCACCGCCACCCCGCAGGGACTGCGGCTCCGCGCATGAGGCCGATCGTGCCTGAGGTCGATCGTGCCTGAGGGCGACACCGTCTTCCGGGCGGCGGCTCGCCTGCACGCCGCACTCGCCGGGAAGGTCCTGACCCGCAGCGACTTCCGCGTGCCCGCGTTCGCCACGCTCGACCTGGTCGGTCGGACGGTGGACGAGGTCGTGCCGCGGGGCAAGCACCTGCTGCACCGGATCGGCGACCTCACCGTGCACTCGCACCTCAAGATGGAGGGCCGGTGGGACGTCTACCGCCCCGGTGAGCGCTGGCGGCGTCCCGCGTTCCAGGCCCGCGTGGTGCTCGACGCGGCGGACGTCTCGACCGTCGGGTTCACGCTCGGCGTCCTCGAGGTGGTCCCCCGCGACCAGGAGTCCACCGTCGTCGGACACCTCGGCCCGGACCTGCTCGGCCCGGACTGGGACGCCGACCGCGCACTCGTGAACCTCACCGCCGACCCGGATCGTCCGGTCGGCCTCGCCCTCCTCGACCAGCGGGTGATGGCGGGCCTCGGGAACGTCTACCGCAACGAGCTCTGCTTCCTGCGGGGCGTGCTGCCCACGCGCCCCGTCGGCGAGGTGCGCGACCCGGCGCGGATGGTGACGATGGCCTCCCGGCTCATCGTCGCCAACCGCGACCGGAGCAACCGCGTGACCACGGGCGTCGACCGACCGGGGCAGCGGTTCTGGGTCTACAACCGGGCCGGCAAGCCGTGCCTGCGCTGCGGCACGCGCGTGCGGTCGGGCGACCTCGGCGAGTCGGACCTCACACTGCGGGACACCTACTGGTGCCCGCGCTGCCAGACCTGACTCAGTGGTCGACGGCCTCGACGATGCAGCTCTGGACCTGCTTGGCGGCCTTCGACGTCTCGGAGAACGCGGACGGCGCCGCGGTGGCCGACCCCTGCTCGTCGGCGACGACGTCCTCGGCCACCTTGTTCACCGGGAACACCATGCCGTCGAAGTCCTCGGCGGTCGGGTCCTCCTCGGTGCCCCAGATGCCGACCTCGTCGTCGTTCGGGTCGTCGCTCGTGTTCGGGGCGACCGAGACGCCGAGGTACCAGCCCTCGTCGCTCTGGGTGACGCTGACGACGTCGGTGCCGTCGTGCGGACCGACGGCCTCGTCGAGGACGTCGACGGCGGCGCTCGAGGCGACCCCGCACGGCGCGCTGTTGCGCTGACCGGGGTCGGAGCGCGTCGCGGACTCCTCGGAGCCCGGGACCTTCCCGACCGGGTTGCCGTTCTGGGCACCGGCGTTGGAGCAGCCGCCGAGCAGCAGGCCGACGGTGGCGAGGCCGACGAGGGTGGCGGTTGTCTTCGCGCGCAAGGTGGTCATGGTCCCGACGCTAGGCCGCCGGAGGTGTGCCGGAGCCCAGGAGCGCGTCCCCCGACCACGCTCCCGGTCCGGCGTCCGCTACCCGCGCGCCATGATCCAGGCGAGCAGGTAGGACCGGGTGTTGCCGGTGTCGATGTCCTCCGCCGGCAGGTCCCGTGCCGCGTCGAGGGCGGCCTCCGCCTCGGCTCCGGACGCGAGCGCCCGGTACATGAGCAGGTAGTCCCCGAACTGCACGGCGTAGTCGCCCTCCGGCACGGCCTCCCGGAGCACCTTCGCGATCTGTTCCTCACCACCGGCGGCCACGTAGTCCGCGGCGACGGCGGGCATCGGGATGAGCTCGATGCCCGCCGGAGCCGCCGGGTCCGCGCTGAACCACGTGGCGTGGTCCCGCTTGCCGCCCCAGTTCAGCGAGACGACGGTGTGCTCGAAGCCCGGGAACGCCCGCAGGTCCGGGTCGAGGACGTCCCGCTGCGCGGACACGGCCTCGTTCGCGAGCAGCCAGTCGCCGAGTTCCTCGGTGGCGCGGGAGCCGGAGACGGCGCCCCAGCGGGCGAGCCCGTTCCAGGCCGAGACCGCCTCGGAGGACGACTCCTGGTTGTTCCCGTCGGCGAACGGCGAGTACCCGGAGGCCCACGAGTGCTGCGCGTAGGGGTCGTACACGCGGAGCTCGGGGAAGGACTCCGTGGCCGCCGGGGACGCGATGTCCGCGGCGACCAGGTCGAGCACCGGCTTCCACTCCGCGACGAGGTCGTCCGAACCGTCCGCCACGATGGCCGCCGCGGACAGCAGGTACCCGTAGTGGAAGTGGTGGTCGTTGAACTCGTCCGAGCCGTACGACGGCGCCTGGCCGACGAGGCCCTTCACCGTGTCGTCGTACAGGAAGCACCGGGTGCCGCTGACGCCGCAGCCGTCCGGGTCGGTCCACTGGTCGATCTGGGTGACGAGCTGCTGCTGCAGCCCCGTGGCCACGTCGTCCAGGTCGAGCTGGGTGGCGAGCCGGTACAGGTTCGCGACGCGGTACAGGTCCTTGCCACCGCCGTAGCTGTCCGCGCCGAACGACGCCTCCGAGACGCCGCCCGCGTCCGCACGGACCTGGGCGACGAGCGTGTCGCGCTGCGACGACGTCAGGCCGGACAGGTCCAGCTCGTCATCGGCCGGGAGGCTCGGAGCCGAGAACCGGAGCACGTCACCGATGCAGACGGGTGCGTCGCCGGTGATCGTGGCGTAGTGCAGTCCGGTGCACCGCAGCCCGGTCGCGCCCTGGCCGGGCTGGGGGACGATGACCGTCTTCCCCGTCGCGGCCGTGCGGTAGCCGAGCGCCGTCCGCTGCACTCCGTCGCTCCCCGACTCGGTGGACGAACGGGCGAGCGTCACCTGCTGCAGCGGGGACGCCGCTGCGGCCGAGAGTGCCTGCACCTGCTTCGTGGTCGCGTCGTCGGGGACCGGGAAGAGCACCACCGAGCCGTCCGCCGCGAGACGGATCGACCTGCCGTCGACCTCCCCGCTCGTGACGACGCCCCAGGTCCGGCCGTCGGCGGCGATGGTGCCCGTCGTGGTGCCGTCGGGTCCGTCGCCCGTGCCGGTCACCGCTCCCGTGACGGTCACGGTCTGGGGACCCTCGGCGGTGTACGAGACGAGGGGCGACCCCTGCGCGAGCACCGTGCGTCCGAGGACGGTGGCACCCGCGCGGTGTTCGACGGTCACCGAGACCTGGTCGTACGCGGACACCAGGGTCCGGTCGGCGCCGAGGTCGAGCCCGACCTGCTGCACGGCGCCGCCGGCGATCGTCTTCTCGGTCGCGCTGACGACCGGCAGCCCGGCCGCGAAGCCGTCGTCGGTCACCTGCCACGAGATCGGGGTCGGGAAGACCGGCTGCGGGGCGTCGCCGTACACGAGGCCCGAGAACCACCGGTTCGTCGGTGGGACCAGTCCGTCGGCGAGGCGCATCGTGCCCGCCGTCGTCTCCGCGACCGAGCCGAGTGCGGTGACGGCGCGCTGCTGGGCTGCACCGTCCACGGTGGGTGACGCGGTCCCGGTGGCGCGGTCCGCGCCTCCCGTCCCGGTCTCGGTCCCGGTGCAGGCGGTGAGCAACAGGGCGGACGCGGCCACGAGGGCGACGGCGCCGGCACGGAGCCGCACGCTCACAGCCCGATCTGCCGGAGGAAGTCGCGGAACCCGTCGGTCACGCCGGACAGCCGACCGTCGTCCCGGAGGTGCAGGGTCGCGTCCACCGGGGTGCCGGGGCTCGTGACGCCCGAGGACGGCGAGGCGGACAGCTCCGGGCTCTCCACCGACACGGTCGTCTTCGCCTGGCCGTCGGCGTCCGTGACGACGCTGACGTCCTCGACCGTGCCCTCGATCGACCGGTCGTTGGGCAGGAGCAGGTCGACCGTCGCACCGTCGGTGATCCGGCCGTAGTCGCGGGGGCTGACGAGGAACTCGGACGTCACGAACAGACTCTGCGCCTTGTGGATCGTGCCGAGTTCGGCACCCGCCTGCACGTAACCGCCGGCCTTGACGTCGAGCGTCGCGACGGTGCCGGAGACCTCCGCCTTGAACGTGATGAGTCCGTCGGACTCGATCTCGTAGGCGCTGGTCGTCGTGTTCGCTCCGACGACGCCCTTCCGGATGTCCTGCGCGAGCTGCAGGCTCTGGACCTGCATGAGCTCCTGCCCCTCGCGGACGGTGTCGCCCTCCTCGACGTACTCCTCGGTGACGGTGCCGCCGTAGTCGGTGCCGACGGCGTACTCCTGCGCGGTGATCGCGGCCGAGGTGCTCGCCACCGCACTCCGGCGCTGGTTGAAGACGAGCGTGCACGCCGCCACGAGGACGAGTACGAGCACGATGCCGCCGTACAGGCGGAGCCGGTTGGTCCAGGTCACGAAGCCACCTCCACGGGCGTCGGGGTGCCGGCGGCGGCGCTGGCGGTGATGACGTCGCGTGCGGACTGCAGCGCGTCGGGGCGGACCACCTGGGTCCGCAGGGCGGGCGCCGGCTCGAGGCCGACCGTGGCGAGCACGAACACCGGGGCGGTGTCGGCGTCGCGCTCCTCGCGGGCGGCACGGCGGCCCGCCGACTGCTCGCGGAACGCGGTGATGATGAAGGCGCCGAAGATGAGCGAGTTCGTGATGTTCCACGCCGTCGCCAGGGTCAGCTGTCCGTTCGACACGTCACGCCAGATCGCGACGACGCTCGTCAGGGACAGGAACACGAAGACGAGCACCTGGGGCACGATGAAGTTGAACGGCGACGGTGCCCGACCGCGTCCCGCTCCCGTCACGTGCCAGGCCTGCTCCTTCCCGCACAGGACGTTCCAGAGCGCTCGGGCGTAGATCGGGAACGAGACGGCGGCGAGCAGCAGCGTCTCGTAGCGGAACGACCCGAGGGCGTAGAAGGCCAGGACGACCTGCATGAGGTAGAAGCCGAGGTAGAACAGCACCCATTCACCGACGCCGATCGACATGTTCATCGGGCGGAGGTCGAAGAAGATCTCCAGCGGCGGGACGAGCAGCAGCAGCCCGGGGACGATGCCCGTCAGGTAGAAGCTCGCGGTCACGAAGTACTGCAGGCGCTGGTCCATCGTCAGCTTGCGCTTCGGGTTGAACGGGAAGTGCGTGAGCAGGATCTCGAACCCGCCGGTGGCCCAGCGGAGCTGCTGCTTGCTGAACGCCTCGATCGTCTCCGGGGCGTCGCCGACCGCGAGCGTCATCGGGATGAAGACCGACTTCCAGCCGCGCTCGTGCAGGTGCAGGCTCGTCCAGACGTCCTCGGACTTCGAGTCGGTGTGGATGCCGCCGACGTCGTCGATCGCCGCACGCCGGAAGATGACGTTCGTCCCCACGCAGAAGGCTGCGTTGAACCGGTTCCGCCCGGGCTGGATGAAGCGGTAGAACACCGTCTGCATGTAGCCGGCGCCGCGGGAGACGAGGTTGTGCAGGTTGCCGTAGGTCTGCGGGGTCTGCACGAACGCGATCGACCCGTCCGCGAAGAACGGCACGGTCTCGAACAGGAAGTCCTTGCCCGGCACGAAGTCGGCGTCGAAGACCGCGAAGTAGTCGCCCTTCGCCAGGGTCAGGGCGTGGTTGATGTTGCCCGCCTTCGCGCCGTTCGAGGACAGGCGCCGGACGTACCGGGCACCGAGGCGGTCGGCGAGCGCACGGACGTCGTCGCTCCGGCCGTCGTCGAGGACCCACGTCCGGTGCTCGCCGCGCATCGCGACCGCCGCGGCGACCGTGGCGGCGATCTTCGTCAGTTCCTCGCCGTACACGGTGATGAACACGTCGACGACGACCTGCTTGCCGCGGACGCGCATCGGCCAGAGGTGGCTGCGCTCGGCGAGCCCGTCGCGGTCGATCTGGTCGAGGTCGAACAGCGTGTCCTGGGTGTTGTGGAACGCGAAGTCGCGCGGGTCGGAGCCCCCGGACAGGATCGTCCACATCGACAGCAGGGACTGCCCGACGAGGACGCTCTCCGCGACGATGACGAGGCCGTACGGCAGGAAGTCGCCGCGGTTGGCGGGGTTGAGCAGGAACACCGCGTACGTGACGACGCCGAGCGTGGCCAGCAGCACGATGAGCACCATGACGGGGCTGTGGGCCCGGGTGTCGGCGCGGGTGCGGCGCGCGGGGGTCGCCTCGGCGCGGCCGCCGGGCTGCTCGGTCGAGCGGTCCGGCCGCTCGGCCGGCCGGCCGGTCCGACGCTCGGGGCGGCGGGCTGCGGCGTCGACGGCGCCGCTGCCGGAGAAGGACCGACGGCCGGGCCGGCGACGGGGGTCCCCGTCGGCCGGGACCTCGATCACGGTGCGGTCGTCGGGTTCGGTCGGGGGTGCAGAGGTCGTCCGGGGTCGCCGGACGTCCGTGGGTGCGGACATGCGCGTTCTCCTGTCGGGTGTCGGAGATGTCAGTCCGCCGTGCTCGCGGGGGCACGACGGATGACGGGTGTCGGCGACGGTGGCGACAGGACCCGGACGCAGTGGTCCGGCGCGGACGGAGGCTAGGGTTCCTCGTCCGTGGCACGGTGCTCGCCGTGGGTGCGGCGTGCACCGGAGGGGGCCCGCCCTCGGGAGGCGTGACCGTGTTCGGTGATGTCGGGTCGAGCTGCCGACGGCCCGCGCCGTCGGTGGTGCTGATCGTACGTCACCGGTCGGAGCCGGCATGTGACGATCGTGTGAACACACCCCCTGGGCGGGGGCCACGGGCGCGTCGTGGTGCTGGCCGTGCGTTCCGCGGACATCCGCCGCCACGGGCGCGTCACGGGCGCGTCATGGGTACGGGCGCACGGAGCGACGCCGACCCGGCCGTCACGCCCGAGCGGGGTGCAGCCGCTCCGCCGCGACCGCCCGGACGGCCTCGGTGACGCGTTCGAGCAGCGGGGACGCCAGGTTCCAGCGCTGCCACCAGAGCGCCACGTCCGCCCGCCGGCCGGGCGTCAGCTCGACGAGTGCGCCCGACCGGAGGGCGTCGAGGCATTGCGCCTCGGGCAGGAGGCCCCATCCGAACCCGAGCCCGACGGCGCGGGCGAAGTCCGCGGAGTTCGGGACGAAGTGCCGGGGGCCGCGGGGAGCGTGCCCGAGCACCCGCCGGAGGAACCCCTGCTGGAGGTCGTCGTCACGGTCGTAGTCCACGAGCGGCACCCGGTCGAGACGGGCCGTCATGCGCCGCTCGGTGTCGGCGTCGGCGAGGTAGCGGGTGACGAACGCCGGCGACGCCACGGCCCGGTACCGGTCGACGCCGAGCGGCACCGACGAGCAGCCCTGCACGGGCTCCGACTCGGCCGTGACCGCTGCCATCACCGTGCCGGCGCGGAGGAGCTCCGCGGTGCGGTCCTGGTCCTCGCGGTGCAGGTCGAACACCACCTCGGTGTCGCGGCGGACCAGGGCGAGGGCGTCGAGGAACCAGGTCGCGAGCGAGTCCGCGTTGACGGCGAGCGGGATCGAGGGCGTCCGCCCGGGCACCGTCGCGTCGGCGACGTCGAGTGCCCGCGAGGTCTCCTCGTCCAGCAGTCGCACCTGGCGCGCGTGCCGGAGCACGACCTCGCCGTCCCGCGTCGGGCTGATCGGTGTGGTCCGCTGCAGCAGGACACGTCCGACGAGCTGCTCCATGGCCTTCACCCGCTGCGACACCGCCGACGGGGTGATCGCGAGCTCGCGCGCCGCGGCTTCGAAGGTGCCGGCATCGACCGCGGCGAGGAGGGTCTCGAGGTGGTCGCGCTGGAGGTGCACCATGAGCGCAGCTTACGGCCGACCAGGAACGTGAGCTGGCCTGGTGGCGGGGTCCGGTCGTACGGTTCCCCTGTGACCGCACTCCTCCCCGTCCTCTCCGGCCTCGGGACCGGTCTGGCCCTCATCGTGGCGATCGGGGTGCAGAACACCTACCTGCTCCGGCTCGCGGTCAGCGCACGCCTCGGCGTGGTCGCCGTGGCGGTCGGCGTCTGCGCCCTGTCGGACGCGGCCCTCATCGTCGCCGGGGTGCTCGGCGTCGGCGCGGTCGTCGAGCGGGTGCCCGCTGCGCTGCTCGTCATCCGGTTCGTCGGGGCCGCGTTCCTGATCACGTACGGGGTGCTCGCGGCCCGGCGGGCGCTGCGGCCGTCCGGGGACGCCATCCGCCTGGACGACCGCGCAGCGGAGGACGGCGTCCCCGTCGCGGCCGCGGTGGACGCGGACGGGAGCGGGACCACCGACGCGGTGTCGGGGCACACCCTGGAGGCCGCACCTGCGTCGCGGGGCCGCCCCGCGCCTCCCGGCCGGGTCGACTCCGGACTGGTCGGCGCCGGCCCGGTCGGTTCCAGACTGGTCGACTCCGGGCCGGTCCGCTCCGGGCCAGGCGGACCGACGATGCGCGCCGCGGTCCTGACGATGCTCGTCTTCACGTGGGCGAACCCGCACGTCTACCTGGACACGCTGGTGTTCCTCGGGTCCGTCGCGAACCAGCAGGGGCCGGACGACCGCTGGTGGTGGACCGTCGGCGCCGTGGCCGCGAGCTGCCTGTGGTTCGGCGCGCTCGGCTTCGGCGGGCGGCTGTTGCGGCTGCTGTTCGCGAAGCCGGTGACCTGGCGGGTGTTCGACGCCCTGGTCGCGGTGGTGATGCTGGCCTTCGGGCTGACGCTGCTCCTCGGCGCCTGACGGGCCGTCGACGCCGAGGAGGCGGTCAGCGGGACTGCTGGCGCAGGTCCTGGCCGACCCGGCTGTTGCGGCGGCTGTAGCCGAAGTAGATCGCGAACCCGATGGCGAGCCAGACGACGAAGCGGAGCCACGTCTCGACCTCGAGGTTGAGCATCAGCCAGAAGCACAGCACGGCGGACAGGATCGGGATGACGGGCGACCACGGCACGCGGAACGCACGCGGCGCGTCGGGGCGGGACTTGCGGAGCACGATGATGCCGATCGACACGAGGACGAAGGCGGAGAGCGTCCCGATGTTGATCATGCCCTCGAGGTTCTCGACCGGCGTGAACCCGGCGAGGAACGCCACGATGACGCCCGCGACGACCTGCACGCGGACCGGGGTCTGCGTCTTCGGGTTCGTCACCGAGAACCAGCGCGGCAGGAGGCCGTCGCGGCTCATGGAGAAGACGATGCGGGACAACCCGAGCAGCAGCACCATGACCACCGTGGTGAGTCCGATGAGCGAGCCGATCGCGATGATGCCGGCGGCCCACGGCAGGCCGACGAGGTCGAAGGCCGAGGCGAGTGACGGTGCCTCCTCCTGGGCGAGCTGCTGGTAGGAGACCATGCCGGTGATGACGATGCTGACGCCCACGTAGAGGAGCGTGACGATGCCCAGGCCGATGAAGATGCCGCGCGGCAGCGTCTTCTGCGGGTTCTCGGTCTCCTCGGCACTGGTCGCGACGACGTCGAAGCCGATGAACGCGAAGAACACCAGGGACGCGGCGGCGAGCAAGCCGAAGACGCCGTACTGCGCGGGCTCGGACCCGGTGGCGAAGGACACCAGCGACTGGGTCCAGACGCTGCCCTCGGCGCCCTTGGCCGGCTCGGCCTCGGGGATGAACGGCGTGAAGTTCGCGGCCTTGACGAAGAAGGCGCCGACGACGATGACGAACAGGACGATCGCGACCTTGATGATCGTGATCACCGCGGAGACCCGGCTCGACAGGCGGGTGCCGAAGGCCAGCAGTGCGGTGAAGACACCGACGATGAGCACCGGCCCCCAGGTGAAGCCGATCGGGCCGACCGCGATGGTGCTCGGCAGTGTGATGCCGAAGACGTCGAACGCGGTGCTGAGGTAGATGCCCCAGTACTTCGCGATCACGGCGCTGGCCGTCAGGGTCTCGAGGATGAGGTCCCACCCGACGATCCACGCGAGCAGCTCGCCCATCGTGGCGTAGGTGAACGTGTACGCGGAGCCGGCGACCGGGATCGTCGAGGCGAACTCGGCGTAGCACATGATCGCGAGGCCACACGTGACCGCGGCGAGGATGAACGAGATGATGACGCCGGGGCCGGCGAAGTTCGCGGCGGCGTTCGCCCCGACCGAGAAGATGCCGGCACCGACCGCGACGGCGATCCCCATCGCGGCGATGTCGAACGTCTTCAGGGAGCGCTTGAGGGAGCGCCCCTTCTCGTCGGCGTCGGCGAGCGACGCCTCGATGGACTTGGTGCGGAGGGCCATGGGACGTTCCCGTCATCGGAGCAGGCGGACCCGGGAAGGGTAGTGGTATACCGCTTGCTGCCGCAAATGGGAGTCACCCCGTCACACTGTGCGGGTCAGGCTTCGTGCCCTTCGGTGCGGGTCAGACCTCGTGCCCCTCGCGCCACCCGCGGAGGAAGCGGGCGCCGGCCTCGTCGTGGATGACGCCGTCGGGTGCGGTGAGGACGCGGTACGGCGTCTCGGGGACCCCGTCGGCCGGCCGGACGTCGACGTGCGCGACGCGGTGACCGTTCGCGTGCAGCCAGTCCGCCATCGCGTAGTCGCTCCGGGAGTCGCCGACCGTCCGCCACTCGAGCGGCAGGGCGCCGTCCGCGGCGAGGAGCTCGAGCGCCCGTTCGGCGCCGAGGTCCTTGCCGCTCCGGTCGGACTCGATGTCGGTCGAGATGATCGTCGGGTCGACACGCCAGTCCACTGCGCCGTGCTCGTCGGGTCGGACGTCGTCCAGTCGCCGCACGCCGAGTCCGCGACGCTCGAGCGCCGCCATCGCCTGGGCGTCGAACGACGGCTGCCGTGCCAGGTAGGCCGCGTTGTCGACCTCGACCAGCTGCTCGATCGACACCATCGCACGCTTCGTCTCGTCGAAGAACACCAGGTCGGCGTACTCGTCCCGGACCAGGTCCCGCATCTCGTCCGCGAAGTCCCGCGGCAGCGCCAGGTCGTCGGCGACGGTGAGTTCGCCCATGCCGTCCGGGAACTGCGGCCCGATGGAGCACCACACGGCGCCCTTCTCGCAGACGGCGTGCACGCGGCCGCCCGCTGCCAGTCCCCCGGCGAGGAGCGGCCCGACGACCTGCTCGCGGATGAAGGCGTCGCTCCGACCGGTGTTGAACACGACCGGGACGCCCTCCGCGGCGAGCGCGACGAGGTCCTCGATGATGCTCGGGATCGCGATGGTCCGCGAGAGCGGGCTGGCGATCGGGCCGTCGACGTCGAGCAGGAGTCCGAGGCGGGGTGCGTTCACCCGTCCATCCTGGCGCAGGTCAGTGCGGGTCGGGGCTGCGTTCGCCGAGCAGGAACGCGTCGACGGCGCCCCGGAGGACGGCGGGATCCGGCACGTGCCCCTGTCCTTCGAGGACCACGGACGTGGAGCCGGGCACGGTGTCGACCACCGCTCGGGCAGCGCCGCGCGCCCACACCGCCCCCGCGGTGCCGGCCGCGACGAGCACCGGGACGCCGATGGCGGCGAGCACCCGCTCGGGCACGACGAGTCCGCCGAGGACCCGGACGTCGCGGCCGAGCACGGCGGCGTCGGCGAGCAGCGCCTTCCAGAGCTTCGGTTTGAGGGGCACGGCGGAGACCTGCAGCATCGGCACGCCGAGCACCCGGGTCAGGTAGGCGCGGACCGCTGCCGCTCGGCGTCCGCCGGCGATCATCTCGTCGAGCCGGTCGGCGAACAGGACGTCGTCCGCGTGGGCGTCGACACTGGCGCGGTAGGGCGGCTCGTAGAGGACGACGCGCCCCGCGGGGACACCGGCGGCGACCGCGTGCAGGACCACGGCGGCACCCACGCAGATGCCGAGCAGGTCGACCGGTGCGCCGACGTCGGCGACGACCGCGGCGAGGTCCTCGACCTCGCGCTCGACCGACCACGGCCGGGTGTCACCGCTCTGGCCCCGCCCACGGCGGTCGTACGTCACGACCCGGTACCGGTCCGAGAACGTCGCCACGATCGCGTCGACGTACGGGGTGCCCCGATGGTCGAAGGCCCCGCCGACGAGGACGAGCGCTGGACCCGAACCGCTCGACGACACCGCGATCCGCGTGCCGTCCGGAGACAGCACCGATCGTTCGGCGGTGGTCGTCATGGCGTCCTCGTTCGGTCCCGACGGCGGGTGGGTCGTCCCCGGCCGAGCGGCACTGGTCGGTGCCACGCGCATCACGGGCGACGCTGATCACGGCCCTCGGTGGTCATGGGCCACGCCGTCGTCGCGAGTCTGACAGGCGGATCGTCCCGCGTCACCACCCGCGTCCTGGGGGAGCGCTCTGTGGACCCTGTGGACGGCCGCGCCGACGGCGACCGGTCAGACCAGCGCGTCGACGCTGACGGATTCCCGTTCGAGGAGTGCGCGCTTGACGTCGAGCCCCCACGCGAAGCCACCCAGGGAGCCGTCCGACCGGAGCACGCGGTGGCAGGGGATGAACAGCGCCGGGGCGTTCCGGGCGCAGACGCTCGCGGCGGCCCGTACGGCGTCCGGTCGACCCATCGCGCTCGCGAAGGCGGTGTAGGTCAGGGTCGTGCCGGCGGGCACGTCCCGCAGCCGCCGCCACCCTTCGGCGAAGAGGTCGGTTCCGACCTGGTGGACGGGCACCTGCATGACGTGGTCGGTCTCGCCCGCGTAGTAGGCGTCGACCGCGTCCGCCGCGGCGACGTGTCCGTCGAGGACCCGGGTGGGGCGGTGTCGCTCGGCGATCCGGGCGAGGACCCGCTCCGGGTCGGCGGTCCACCCCGAGGCGAGGACCCGACCTCGGTCGTCCTCGAGCACCGTGAACGGTCCGTCGGGGGTCGAGAGGGTGGCCAGGACGGCGTCGGTCATCGGGGTTCCTTCCCGGAGTTCGTGGAGGTCGCTGCGGTCCGGTCCATCGCGCGATCGATGATCGGCCGCCAGCAGTGCATCGTCAGGTAGCTGCGCCAGGGCGCCACCCGTTCCGACCATAGAGAGAGCTCGCGCGCCGTCCCGGGCAGTCCGAGCTCCTGTGCGCCGTTCCGTACCGCGAGGTCGCTGTGGAGGAAGAGATCGGGGTGGTGTCGGACCCGGAGCGCCACGTAGTCGGCGGTCCACGGCCCGATGCCCTTGACGGCGAGCAGCCCGGATCGCAGGTCGTCGAGGGACTGGCCGCCGTCGACGACGAGCGACCCGTCCACGAGGGCAGCCGCGACGCGCATGATCGTGTCCACCCGGGCGGCGGGGCCGCGGAGGACCTCGTGCCCGCGCTCTGCGATGACCGCGGCCCGCGGGAACAGGCGCGCGCCGGGCTCGTCGGGCCCGGACCCGTCCGGCCCGGACCCGTCCGGCACGAGTCCGTCCGGCACCGGCGCCCCGAGCGCCGCGACGAGCCGGGTCTGCGCCGTCCGGGCCGCGGCGACCGACACCTGCTGGCCGATGAGGGTGCGGAACACGACCTCGTGCGGGTCCACCGCGCCCGGCAGCCGCATGCCGGGGACCCGTTGGACGACGGGTGCGAGCTCGGGCACCGCGGCGAGTGCCGAGTCCACCGCCACCGGGTCGGCGTCGAGGTCGAAGAGCGCCCGGACCCGGGCCACGAGCGTCGGCAGGTCGGACAGGTCGGTCAGCCGCACGAGCAGGTCGAGGCCGGTGCGTCCACGGCCGTCCGTCCGGCGCCCCGCGCTCGACGCGGCCACGTCGGGGTCGGCGGCCGACGCGCGGAACCAAGCGGGGCCTCCCGGCAGGTCGAGCAGGCGCCCGTAGGACGCGACCCGTCCGGCGGCCGTGGTCCCGACCTGTTCGATGCCGGCGAGCGCGTGCAGCGCGTGCCACTCGAGCAGGCCCTGCGCGTCGAACGGCGGGCGCGCCGGCAGGTGCACGCGCAGCGCGCCGTCCGCGCTCGGGGCGGACCGACGACGGGCGCGGAGCTCGGTGGGGGTGAGTGCGAAGACCTCGCGGACGGTGTCGTTGAACTGGCGGATGCTCGTGAACCCCGCGGCGAAGGCGACGTCGGCGATGGACAGGTCGGAGGCGGTGAGCAGCGTGCGGGCCGTCTGCGCCCGGTGCGCGCTGCTGAGGGCCTTCGGTCCGGCGCCGAGCTCCTCGGTCATGATCCGGTTGAGCTGCCGCTCGGAGTACCCGACGCGGCTGGCGAGGCCGGGGACGCCCTCCCGGTCGACGACGCCGTCGACCACCAGGCGCATCGCCCGGCCGGCGACGTCCTCGCGCAGGTCCCACTCCGGGCTGCCGGGCGTCGCTTCGGGCAGGCAGCGACGGCAGGCACGGAACCCGGCCAGGTGCGCGGCGGCGCTCGTCCGGTAGAAGGTGACGCCGGTGGATCGTGGGGTCCGTGCCGGGCAGCTCGGCCGGCAGTAGATGCCGGTGGAGTGCACCGCGGTGACGAACTGTCCGTCGAACCGGGCGTCCCGTGACGCGGCGATGCGGTAGCGCTCGTCGTGCAGCGCCTCGGCTCCGGTCGTCGTCATGCGGTCAGCCTGGCACGGGCAGGTGACACCGGACTGGCGGGAATCGGACGTCGCAGCGGACGGGGCGCCGCGCCCGCCCGGCGGGTGCGGGTGCCGGATCGTCGGGTCCAGGCGCCGGACGGGCTGACCCGACTGCTCCGGCCGGGAGGCACGACTACCGTCGTCCGCATGGGTCCCGGTTCCGACACGGCTGCGTCCGAGGCGCTGCCGCATGCCCGCGCGGTCGAGGTGGTGATGCTCCTGGCCTCCCGGCGGCACCGCTACGAGGGACGTCCGGCCGACGGGGCCGCTCCTCCGCAGCCGGGTGAGCAGGAGCTCCGCGACCGCATCGAGCTCCGCGCCGGACTCGGGATCGTCGGCGACCGGTACTTCGCAGCCCGGGCGCACGTGCACGCCTCGGTGACGGTGATCGGCGTCGAGGGGCTCGAGCAGGCCGGCCGCGAGCTGGGCGCACCGATCGACCTGGCGTCGACGAGGCGCAACGTGTTCCTGCGCGGGGTCGACGTCGAGGCCCTGCGCGGGGTGCCGTTCTCGCTCGACACCGGTGACGGGCCCGTGCTGTTCCGCGGCTACCGGCCGGCGAACCCGTGCGCGTGGATGGACACCGAGGTGGCTCCGGGGGCGTTCCGCGCGATGCGCGGGCACGGCGGCGTCCGGTGCGACCCGGAGTCCGACGGCGTGCTCACCCTCGGCACGGCGGTGCTCCGCACCGCCGACCCGGTCCCCGCCGCTGACGTGGGCGCCGACTGACGGGGCGCCGGCTGGTCGGCCCGCCGGCTCGCTGTCTGGTCCGCGGGACGCGACGTGGGCGGCAGCGCGCCACGGAACACCGTTGCGCGCGACCGCCCATGTCGCGTGGTGCGAGGGTCAGGCGAGTGCTGCCTGGATCGCGTCGACGAACGCCGGCAGGTCGCCGGGGTTCCGCGAGGTGATGATCGTGCTGCCCGTCTCGTCGACCTGGACCTCCTGGTCGACCCACTCCCCGCCGGCGTTGCGCACGTCGGTCTGCAGCGACGGGAACGACGTGATCGTGCGACCCGGCAGGACACCGGCCTCGACCAGGGTCCACGGGCCGTGGCAGATCGCCGCGACCGGCTTGCCGGCCTCGACGAAGGCCTTCACGAGGTCGACCGCCGTGCTGTCCTGGCGGATGGTGTCGGCGTTGATCGTGCCGCCGGGGACGACGAGCGCGTCGAAGTCGGCGGCGGAGACGCCGTCGTAGGTGGTGTCGGTGTCGACGCTCTCGCCGGGGTCCTTGTCGCCGACGAGGGTCTCGATCGAGCCGGACTCCTTCGCGGCCACGGTCACGGTGGCGCCACGCTCACGGAGCTGGTCGGTGGGGACGACGATCTCGTCCTGCTCCACGCCGTAGTTCGTCGCGATGACGAGGATCTTCTTGCCGTCGAGGGCTGCCATGGTCACTCCTTCCGCAGGCCGGGGTCTCCGGCCGCGGACACCACGGTCGTCGGTCGCCGCTGGACGTGCTCGCAGTGCGCAGCGCGCGTTCAGCCGCGGATGCGGAACCCGTCGCCCTCGGCCGTCACGGTGACCTCGTCGTACCCGGAGATGCGCGCGAGGCCGGCGGGGACCTCGGCGGCGAGTGGCCCGACGGCGACGGTCGTCGCACCGGAGGCGATGGCGGCCTCCAGTCCGGCCGGGGCGTCCTCGAAGGCGAGGCAGTCCGGAGCGGCGAGGCCGAGCAGGGCCGCGCCCCGCAGGTAGCCGTCCGGGTGTGGCTTGCCGTGCTCGACGTCGTCGGCGGCCACCACGGCGTCCGGGACGGGCACGTCGGCGGCGCGCATCCGGTTCAGGGCGAGGTCCCGCGGGGCGCTGGTGACGAGCGCGACCGGGACACCGGCGGCGAGGAGCCGGCGGACGAAGGCACCGGCGCCGGGGACCTCGACGATGCCGTCGGTGTTCTCGACCTCGTCGTCGACCAGTTCGAGTGCCACCCGGCGCTGCTCGTCCGGGTCGAGGTCCGGCAGGAACTGCCGGATGGTGTCGATCGTCTGACGGCCGTGCGAGAAGGCGAGGATCGTCTGCGGGTCGAGGTCGTGGTCGGCGCCGAACCGTCCCCACGCCCCCTCGACGACGGCGGTCGAGTCGACGAGCGTCCCGTCCATGTCGAACAGGACCCCGGACACCACGACGTCGATCACGTGCCGACCCTACCGCCGGCCGTCCCCGGGAGGCCCGCGGCGACCGACACTGCCCGTCAGCGCGCCCGCACGTACCGCGTCAACAGCACGTCCCCGGCCCCGCGCAGCACGTGCGCCAGCCGCATCGACCGCAGCCCCGGCGACGACCCGCGCACGATGCGCCCACCGGCCCCGCCCTCGAGCGACGGGTCGATCGACAGGCACAACTCGTCGACCAGGTCCGCCGCCACCAGGGCCCCGAGGAACGACGGCCCGCCCTCGCAGTGCACCCGCCCGAGGCCGCGCTCCACGAGGGCGGCCCGGACGAGCACCGGGTCGACGGTGTCCGCACCGCAGGACACCACGTCGGCCACGACCTCGAGGGCACGTCGTCGCTCGGGGTCGGCCGACGTGGCCGTGAGCACGAGCGGCCGGACCGGCGCCTCGGTGAACACCCGCGACGCCGGGTCGAGGCCGAGCGACCCCGTGACGATCGCGAACACCGGGTGGTCGGACAGACCGTGCTCCCGACGCCAGGCCACGTCGACGTCGTGCAGGAGCATCGGGCCGTAGCCCTCGTCGCGGACGGTGCCCGCGGCGACCAGGACGACGTCGGCGACCCGCCGCAGCAGGTCGAACACGCGCAGGTCGTCGGGGCCACCGAGCGAGCCGGACTGCCCCGCTGCGGTGGCGGAGCCGTCGAGCGAGCTGACGAAGTTGACCCGGAGCCAACCGCCGTCCGCCGTGCCCTCGGCGCCGTCCGTGTAGGCGGCGAGCAGGTCGTCGTCGGACAGGTCGGCGACGGAGTCGGGCAGGTGCGTCACGTGTTGTGCCTCGCTTCCAGGGGTTCCCGCCAGCCGAGCACCGCCTCGACCATGCGCATCGCGTCGACCGACTCGGCGACGTCGTGCATCCGGACGATCCGCGCGCCGAGCATCGCGCTCATCGTCGCGGCGGCCAGCGACCCGGACAGGCGCTCACCGCGGGGTCGGCCGAGGGTCTCGCCCACGAAGTCCTTGTTCGACACCGCGGCGAGGACGGGGTGGCCGAGCGCGACCACCTCCGGCAGCCGTCGTGTCAGCTCGAGGGTGTGGACGGTGGTCTTGTTGAGGTCGTGCCCGGGGTCGACGACGATCCGGTCCTCGGGGATCCCGGCCGCGAGCGCCCGGTCGACGCGGAGGCGCAGGAAGGCCGCGACCTCGCCGGCGACGTCGGCGTACTGCGGCTCCGGGTACTCCTGCCGGGGTGCGGCGAGGGAGTGCGTGATGACGATCGTGGCGTCGGAGTCCGCGACGACGGCGGCCATCCGCGGGTCGGTCAGGCCGGTGGTGTCGTTGACGACGCTGGCACCGGCGGCGATCGCGGCGGCGGCGACCTCCGGCCGGAACGTGTCGACGCTGATCGTGACGTCGGACTGCTGCGCGACCTGCTCGACGACGGGGACGACGCGGTCGATCTCGTCCGTCGCGGACAACTCGGGTCCGGGCGCGAACTTCACCCCGCCGATGTCCACCCAGTCGGCGCCCTGCTCGGCTGCGAGGACGGCGGCCTCGACGGCACGGTCGAGGGCGAAGGTCCGACCCTGGTCGTGGAAGGAGTCCGGGGTGCGGTTCACGATCGCCATCACGGCGATGCGGGAGTCGAAGTCGAAGGTGCGGTGGCCGATGGTCCGGACCGGTGCGCGCAGGTCCGGGACGACCCAGCCGGGTCCGGGTGCACCGGACGGACCGGACCGGAGGCCCGAGCCGAGGCCGGCGCGCATCAGGCGCCCGTCCCGGGGTCGGCCCCGGCAGCGGCGCCTGCACCGATCAGCGCGATCGCCTCCGCACGGCCCGCGGCCTCGGCGAGGGTCCCGCTCGCCGCGACGGTCACCGTCGTGGAGCTCGTCTGGCGCTCCCCCCTGGTCGTCACGCACTGGTGCTGGGCGTCGAGCACGACCAGGACGCCGCGTGCCTCGAGCCCGTCCTGCACCGCCGCGACGACCTGCTCACCGAGCCGCTCCTGCAGCTGCGGGCGGGAGGCCAGCGCCTCCACCACCCGCGCCAGCGTCCCGAGGCCGATGAGCCGTTCGCCGGGCGCGTACGCCAGGTGCGCGGTGCCGAGGAAGGGCAGCAGGTGGTGCTCGCACACCGAGCGGAACAGGATGTCGCGGACGATCACGAGGTCACCGCGCTCCCCGTCGCCGGCGGGCACCGTGCCGTCCCGGGCGATCTGCGTCGCGTCCTGGTCGAGCCCGTGGAAGAACTCGGCGTACGCGTCCGCCACCCGCTGCGGGGTGCGTTCGAGTCCTGGTCGGTCGGGGTCCTCGCCGATGCCCGCCAGCAACTCGCGCACGGCGGCCTCGACACGGGCACGGTCCATGCGCTGCGTCACCCGCTCATCCAACACCGGCTGCGCGGTGCGGTCCTGACCCCGTCCTCTAAACTCCACCGGTGAGCGCCCCGCAGACATCCAGCCCGCCCCGGAACAGCGTCGCATCCGGTCTCGACCGCTTCTTCTCGATCACCAAGCGCGGATCGACGATCCCGCGCGAGGTCCGGGGTGGCGTGGTCTCCTTCGTGACGATGGCGTACATCGTCATCCTCAACCCGCTCATCCTCGGCGGGTTCAGCGCCGACCAGGCCGCCAAGGACGTCAGCGGCGGATGGCTCGAGAACGCCCAGGTGGCCGCGGCCACCGGGCTCGTCGCCGGACTCATGACGATCGCGATGGGCGTCATCGCGAACCTGCCGTTCGGCATCGCGGCCGGCCTCGGGATCAACTCGTTCCTGGCCGTGAGCGTCGTGCAGCAGGTGACGTGGGCCGAGGCGATGGGACTCGTCGTCATCAACGGCGCCATCATCGTGCTGTTGGCGTTGACCGGGATCCGCACGCTCATCTTCACGGCCGTGCCCGCGCAGCTCAAGGCCGCCATCACGGTGGGGATCGGCCTGTTCATCGCGTTCATCGGGCTCGTCGACTCCGGCTTCGTGCGGTCGTCGGGGCTCGCGTCGCCGCCGCTGCAGCTCGGTGAGGACGGCTCGGTCGGGGCGCTGCCGACGATCGTGTTCCTCATCGGCCTGGTCATCATCGGCACGCTCATGGCCCGCCGGGTCAAGGGCGCGCTGCTCATCGGCATCGTCGCGACGACCGTCATCGCGATCATCCTGCAGGCCGTGTTCCAGGTGCCGACCTCGGTGGAGTCGAAGACCGGCTGGAACCTCAACGCCCCCGGCCTGCCGAGCGCGCTGTTCGCCCTGCCCGACCTGTCCCTGGTCGGCCAGTTCGACTTCGGTGCGTTCGCCCGGATCGGCCCGCTCGCCGCGTCGATGCTCGTCTTCACGCTCGTCTTCACGAACTTCTTCGACGCCATGGGCACGATGACCGGCCTGGCGAAGGCCGCCGGGGTGGCGGAGCAGGACGGCACGTTCCCGCGCCTCCGGGCCGCGCTCGTCGTCGAGGGTGCCGGTGCGATCGCCGGTGGTGGCGCCTCGGTGTCGTCGAACACGGTCTTCATCGACTCGGCGTCCGGCATCGGCGAGGGCGCCCGGACGGGCATGGCCTCGGTCGTCACCGGCCTGCTGTTCCTGGCGTCGATGTTCCTCACGCCGCTGACCCAGGTCGTCCCGCTCGAGGTCGCCGCCGCCGGGCTCGTCGTCGTCGGTGCGCTCATGGTCGCGCAGGTCGCGGACATCGACTGGTCGGACTTCGGGTCGGCGCTGCCGGCGTTCCTGACGATCGTCGTGATGCCGCTGACCTACTCGATCGCGAACGGCATCGGTGCCGGCTTCATCAGCTGGGTCCTCATCAAGGCGCTGTCCGGCAAGGGCCGCCAGGTCTCGTGGTTGCTGTACGTCGTCGCCGCCGGCTTCCTGCTGTACTTCGCCCGCGGCCCGCTGGAGCAGCTGCTCGGCGTCGGCTGACCCGGCCCGGGACGGACGGGAGGCCCGGATCAGTCCGTCAGGTCCGCCGGCGTCGCCTCGTGGTGGCGCTGGCCGGGCGTGCGCCGGTCCTCCTTCATGCTCGCCTCGAACAGGTGGCGCTTGCCGTCGACGAGCTGCTCGCGCGCGGTCCGCTCGAGGTCCTTCGCGAGTGCGTAGTAGCCGTCGTCGTAGTCCTCGACGATCTGGAACGTCCACCGCCCGGCGATGACGTTGCGGCCGACGAGCTCGGTGTCGATGCGCTCCGCGAGCTCGGTGTGCCCGGCCTTCCGCAGCTGCTCCACCGCCTCGCCGAAGCCCAGGTCCGCGGTGCCGGTCAGCCGGTGGAAGCCGTAGAGCAACCCACGGGCGTGTTCGATCACCTCGAGGGCCGCTGACAGGCTGCCCAGGGCCTCGATCGTCGCCTCGGACACCCCCTCGGGGAGCTGGTGCGCGGAGTCGGGGCCCTGACCGTCGTCGTTCGTCATGGTGCTCGTCTACACGATCGCTCCTCGCGTCGTCCTGGGCGTGCTCCGGAGGACGAACGCGGCACGCCGGGCCGCTTGCAGCTGTCGGAGGGCCGACCTAGCATTCGAACACACGTTCGAACGAGGAGGCTCCTGATGATGATCGTCGACACCGCTGCCACGGTGTGGTGGACCGGCGGCGCACCCGTCCGACTGGTGTGGCTCGGCCGGCGCTGGCGCGTCACCGACGTCCCGACGCGGCTCACCACGACCCCGACCGACCTGCCCACCGCGATCACCCACGCCCCGGAACGCACCGCGGGGTGGCGCTTCCAGGCCACGGCGGAGGACGGCGAGACGCTGGTGGTCGACATCGTCCCGGACGGTGACGGCTGGAGCGTCGCCCGCACGTGGACGTGACCGTGGACCAGGCGCCCGGTCCGCGCCACCGTCACGACATGACGAGGTGGGTGGCGCTCCTGCGCGGGGTGAACGTGAACGGGATCACCATCCGCAGCGCCGAGCTGGTCGAGCTCTTCCGGGCCCTCGGGCACACCGACGTCCGGACGGTCCTGGCGTCGGGGGGAACGTCGACTTCACGACCGGCGGTGCTGCCGACCCCCGTGCGCTCCGGGCAGCGATCGAGCAGGCGCTCCGCGCGCACCACCACGACCCGGAACACGAACACCCTCCGCAAGCTCCTCTGACCCCGGGTCCTGCGGGACCACCGACTGCCCGCCCGGAACCGACCAGGTCAGCGCGGTGCGTCCGGAGCGGGGGGCGTGGCGGCGGACCGGGACGCGCCTCCGGGCCGACGCTCCATGAGCCGCCACGACCCTCCGGTCAGCGGCGCGAGCGTGACCACCGTGTAGCAGGAGGCGACCACGGCGAAGGTGACCATGACGCCGACGCCGTCCGCGGCGACGCCGGCGAGCAGACCGCCGATCGGGATGCCCGCCCACGCTCCCGCGCCGAGGAGCCCGAAGACCCGAGCGCGCATGTGCTCCGGGATCCGCTCGAGCTCCACCGCACCGAGGATCGGGTTGAGCGCCCCCGCGGCGAGCCCGGACACCGCGGACGCCGCGAGCACCCACGGCAGTCCGAGGCCGAGCGCCGGCACGACGAGCGACGGCCCGCCGGCGACCACGAAGCAGATGACGAAGGGGATCCGACGCGGCAGGCGGTGCGCCACGTACCCGAACACGACCGAACCGAGGAAGGCCGCGCCACCGAACGTGCCCGTGACGAAGCCGAGGGCCTGCGCGCCGCCGAGGCGTTCTGCGGCGTACAGCGGCATGAGGGTCGAGCGGCCGGCGTCGAGCAGGTTCGTCACGAGCACGAGCGCCACGACGAGCCGGAACAGGGGGTCGTGGACGCAGAAGCGGAAGCCCTCGACGATGTCGCGCCGGTAGCCGCCGCTCGTGCCCACGTCCACCGTGCCCGCCGCACCACCGTCGGCCCCCGAGACGATCGCATCCGGAGCATCGAGTCCGCGGAGGGTGACCGCGGCGACCAGCGCGGCGAGCCCGAACGCAGCAGCGGTGCACGCGAGCGCCGGCAGCGGCCCGGCGACGGCGACGAGCAGCCCGCCGAGCGGAGCACCGAGGAGCACCGAGAGCCGGGCGGAGGCCTCGAAGTGCCCGACGGCGCGTTCGAGCGGGATGCCCGCGGCGGTCGCCAGTCCCGGCAGCAGCACCCGTCGCGCGGACTCCCCCGGCGCGTCGAACAGACCGCCGGCGAACACGAGCGCGAGCAGCGCCCACGTCGGCAACCCGGCGGTCCACGCGAGCACCGGGATCGCCAGGAGCGTCACCCCGCTCACGATGTCCGACGCCACGCTCGAGCGGACGAACCCCACGCGTTCGACGAGGGCACCGCCGAACGGTCCGCCGAGCACGATCGGCACGGTGGCGACGAACGCGGCGATGCCGACGTCGGTCGCCGACCCACCACGGGCGAGGACCAGGAACGGCACGGCGACCGTCGTCACGACGTTCCCGATCCGGGAGACGACCTGGACGAGCAGGAGCGCCCGGAGTCGGGCGGCCGCGCTCAGGCGCCCGGCCACCGGTACGCCTGGTTCAGGACGAACACCTGCTCGGAGCCGTCACCAGCTTCGTGTGCGTCGCTCGTCGGCCGCCACCGCTCGACGACCGCCTGCACCTCGGCGCCGAGGGACACCAGTTCGTCCGCCGTGAGCCGCAGCACGGTGTCGGTGCTCGCCGAGGCCGCGGCCCAGGCGGGACCGAAGGACGCGGCCCGCTCGACGAACGCCTCCCACCGGGCGGCGTAGACCCCGGCGATGACGTGGTTGAGGGCGGTGGCGGCGAGGACCCGTTCGGGGTCGTCGAGCGCTGCCGCGAGGTCCCACGACGACGACTCGTGTACGGCCCGCCACCAGCGCTCCCGGCGGTCGGTACCGACCCCCGGTGCGGGTTCGATGAGCCCGACGGCGGCCAGCCGCGTGCAGTGGTAGCTGATGGTGCCCGGCGCCTCGTCGACCTGGTCGCCGAGCATGGCCGCGGTGTGCGGCCCGCCGGTGCGGAGCAGGCCGAGGATCCGCAGGCGCGTCGGGTGGGCGAGCGCACGCATGTGCGCGGGGTCGTCGAGGCGGCCGGCACCGCGCGGTCGGCTCGGGTCAGGTCCGCCATCGGCGGCGTCGGGTCCCGCGGAGGGCGTCGGCGTCATGCGCCGACGGTACATGCACAAGGGCCCTTGCGCAACGGTTCTTGTGCATACCCGTCGACGGGATCAGGCCTGGGCGGGCTGCCCGTTGCTCGCCATGGTGCCGCCGTCGACCGGCAGGACCGCGCCGGTGATGAACGACGCCTCGTCGCTCGCCAGGAACAGCACGGCTGCGGCGACCTCCTCGGACCGTCCACCACGACCGAGGGCGATGCGCTCGGAGAACTCCCGCTTGAGCTCCTCGTCCTCGGCCTGCGACTGCGTCAGGTCGGTCCAGATCAGACCGGGGGCGACCGCGTTCACCCGGACGCCGAACCCGCCGTTGTCGAGCGCCGCCGCCTTCGTGAAGTTCGAAACGCCGCCCTTCGCCGCGTTGTACGGGCTCATCCGCCAGTCAGCGGCCTCGCCGGACACGGACGAGGTGTTCACGATCGACCCATTCGTCTCGCGCAGGAACGGCAGTGCGGCCCGGGTGCCGTAGAACACGCTCGACAGGTCCGTCTCGACGACACGGCGCCACTCGTCGGGCGAGATGTCGGTGATGTCGCCGGAGGTGAAGGTACCGGCGTTGTTGACGAGCACGTCGAGCCGGTCCCAGCGGTCGATCGCCGCGTCGACGACCGTCTGCCACGCGTCCGGGTCGGCGACGTCCGCCTGCAACCACAGCGCCTGCTGGGTAGGCAGCGAGTCGGCGACGTCGCGGACCTTCTCCTCGACGCTGTCGACCAGGACGACGCCGGCGCCCTCGGCGACGAACGCCCGCGCGGTGGCCTCACCGATGCCGGACCCCGCGCCGGTGACGATCGCGACCTTGCCCTCGAACCGCTTGCCCATGATGTGCTCCTCTCGCGTCGGTCGTGCCCGGGGCGGGACGCCGTCGGCCCGGAGCGGCACGGGAGACCACGGTGCCCGTCCCGCCCTGGACGGTGGCCCAGGGCGGGGCGGGCAGCGAGGCGGACGGAGGACGCCGCCTCCAGGACGGTCCTACGCGGTGGTGTCCTCGGTCTCCATGTCGCGTTCCAGCGAGATCGTCGGGATGGAGGCGGTGATCACCGACCCGTCGGCGCGGAGCGTGCCCTGGATGTCGCTCGTCGTCGGCGCGTGTCCGGTCATCCGGGGCCCCTGGTGCGGCAGCGGCACGACCGTCGGCTCGCCGGGACGGACCTCGACCGGGGCGTTGTGCACCCACGCGTCGAGCCCGCTACCGGTCTCGACGGTGAACGTGAGCGCGTCCTGCTCGAGGTCGACGCGGACCCGCGAGCCGTGCACCGTGATCCGGAACGTCAAACGATCCCAGTCCACCGGCAGGCGCGGGTTGAACGTCAACCGACCGCCGTGGTCGCGCATCCCGCCGAAGCCGTTGACGAGAGCACCCCAGATGCCACCGGTCGACGCGATGTGCACACCGTCGGTGGTGTTGCCGTGCAGGTCGGCGAGGTCGACGTAGAGCGCGGTCTGGAAGTACTGGTCGGCGAGCTCGTGGTAGCCGACCTCGGCCGCCATGATCGACTGCACGACCGCCGACAGGGTCGAGTCCCCCGTCGTGAGGGCGTCGTAGTAGTCGAAGTCACGACGCTTCTCGGCGGGGGTGAACTCGTGGCCCTGCAGGAACAGGGCGAGCACGACGTCGGCCTGCTTGAGCACCTGGAACCGGTAGATCACCAGCGGGTGGTAGTGCAGGAGCAACGGGCGCTTCGACTCGGGCGTGCGCTCGAGGTCCCACAGCTCCTTGTCGAGGAACTGGGCGTCCTGCGGGTGGATGCCGCGGTGCGGGTCGAAGGGGATCTCCATCGACTCGGCCGCGCGCTCCCAGTTCTCGATCTCCTCGGGGTCGAGCCCGGTGCGTCGGACCATCCGGGCGTACTCGTCCGGGTCGTCGACCGCGAGCTGCCGGCAGGCGTTCACGGCGAACCACAGGTTCGCGCGCGCCATGACGTTCGTGTACATGTTGTCGTCGACGACGGTCGTGTACTCGTCCGGGCCGGTGACGCCGTCGATGTGGAACTTCTGGTCGCCGTTCGAGCGCCAGAACCCGAGGTCCTCCCACAGTCGGGCCGTCTCGACGAGGATGTCGATCGCGCCGCGCTTGAGGAAGTCGGTGTCGCCGGAGGCCCGCACGTACTGCATGAGGGCATGCGCGATGTCGGCGTCGATGTGGTACTGCGCGGTGCCGGCGGCGTAGTAGGCGCTGGACTCCTCGCCGTTGATCGTCCGCCACGGGAACAGGGCGCCGCGCTGGTTCAGCTCGCGCGCCCGGGAACGTGCGGCGTCGAGCATGTTGTAGCGGAACCGGAGCGCGTTCCGGGCGACGATCGGCGCCGTGTACGACAGGAACGGCAGGACGTAGATCTCCATGTCCCAGAAGTAGTGGCCGCCGTAGCCGGAGCCGGTCACGCCCTTCGCCGCGATGCCGTGCCCGTCGGTGCGGGCGGTGGCCTGTGCGAGCTGGAACAGGTTCCACCGCACGGCCTGCTGGATCTCCGGCTGACCGGCGACCTCGACGTCGCTGCGGGCCCAGTAGTCGTCGAGCCACTTCCGCTGGTCGCCGAAGACCTGCTCGACGGACTCGTACTTCGCACGGTCGAGCGTGCGGTCGCACCGGTCGGCGAGTTCGCGCGCCGGGACGCCGCGGGACGTGTGGTAGACGATGCTCTTCACCAGGCGGATCGGCTGCCCGGCCTTCGCCTGCACCCGGTACACGTGCTTGGCCAGGTCGTCCTCGATGCTCGAGGTCTCGTCCCAGGCGTTCTCGGTCTCCAGCCGGTGCTCGACGCCGACGCAGATCGTCATGCCGGAGCTCGACGCCTGGTAGCCGAGCAGGGACCGCGAGCCCGCGTTCCGCTTCAGCCGCGGCTGGAGGACCCGGTCCGTGAACGACTCGGCCTTGCGCGGGTCGAACGCGGCGGCCGCGGCCTTCATGCCGGCGTGGTACTCGTCGGCGACGTCCTGACGGTTGAGCACCTGGCTCGACAGCAGCACCGACGCGTCGTGGTCGAGCATCGTGACCTCGTAGTCGATGACGGCGAGGTGCCGCTCGACGAAGGACACGAGGCGCCGGGAGCGGATGAGGACCCGCTTGCCGGACGGCGTCGACCACTCGGTCTCGCGCAGCAGGTAGCCGCCGCGGAAGTCGAGCCGGCGGCTGTGGCGGAGGATGTCCGCCTCGGACAGAACGAGTGGCTCGTCGTCGACGTACAGGCGGATGACCTTGGCGTCGGGGACGTTGATGATCGTCTGCCCGGTCTTCGCGAACCCGAAGGCGGTCTCCGCGTGCCGGATCGGCCACGTCTCGTGGAACCCGTTGATGTACGTGCCGTACTGGACGCCGCCGCGGCCCTCGTCGAAGTTGCCGCGGAGGCCGAGGTACCCGTTGCCGACCGCGAAGTTCGTCTCGTCGACGCCCTGCTCGTCGGCGTACTCGGTCTCGATCAGGGCCCACTCGTCGACCGGGTACCGGACGCGGTCGAGGGGGTCTTCGGTGATGGGGTTCATGCGGTCTTCCGGGGGTCGACGGGAGGCAGGTCGGCAGCGGGCGCGTCGGTGCCCGCCCCGCGCAGGTCGGGCAGCAGGTCGGCGAGGTCGGACACGACGACGTCGGCGCCGTGCTCGCGGAGGGCGTCGACCCCGGCACCGCGGTCCACCCCGACCACCAGGCCGAAGGCACCGTTCCGGCCGGCTTCGACGCCGCTCGTCGCGTCCTCGACCACGACGCACTCCGCCGCGGTGAGTCTGAAGCGGGTCGCCGCGTCGAGGTACGTGTCGGGGGCGGGCTTGCCGGCGAGCCCGTCCGCGCGCGCGACGGCGCCGTCGACGATCACGTCGAAGCGGTCGATGATGCCCGCGGTGCGGAGCACGTGCTTCGCGTTCGCGGAACTCGACACCACGGCGACCTCGTAGCCGGCGGCGATCGCTGCGGTGAGGAAGCGCACCGACCCCGGGTACGCGGCCACGCCGTGCTCCTCGAGCTCCGCGGTGAACTCGGCGTTCTTCCGGTTGCCGAGCCCGCAGACGGTGTCCAGGGTGGGGTCGTCCGCCGGGGTGCCCTCGGGCAGGTCGATCCCGCGGTCGTGCAGGAGCGAGCGGACCCCGTCGTACCGCGGCTTGCCGTCGATGAAGGCGAAGTAGTCCTGCTCCGTGTACGGCGCGACCCCGTGTGCGGCGAGGTACGGCGTGAAGAGGCGGCTCCAGGCGCGCATGTGCACCTCGGCCGTCGGCGTGAGCACACCGTCCAGGTCGAAGAGGAGCGCCCGCTGGTCCGCGAGGCGTGCAGGGGTTCGCCGATCCGACGACGTCATGGGCAGACCTTCCAGGGAGCGGTGTCGAACACGAGTGCAGCGCGTCCCACTCTAGGACCGGCACGCAGGGCTGTCCTCCAGCGACGGCAGACGGTCCACGGGTACCCGGACGGTCCGGTGAACGCGGATCTGGGTGCGCGTCCAGCGGGGGGCGGAGACGCTCGCGCTCATGACCACTGAAACCACCGCGCCGCCGCAGGACGGGACCGGATCGAAGCTGAAGCAGGCGATCACCGGCCCGCTGCTGTTCCTCTTCATCCTCGGCGACGTGCTCGGCGCGGGCATCTACGCCCTCATGGGCACCCTGTCGAAGGACGTGGGCGGCGCGCTCTGGGCTCCGCTGGTCCTCGCGCTGCTCCTGGCCCTGCTCACCGCGGGCTCGTACGCCGAGCTCGTCACGAAGTACCCGAAGGCCGGTGGCGCCGCGGTGTTCGCCGAGCGTGCCTACAAGGTGCCGCTGGTGTCGTTCCTGGTCGGGTTCTCGATGCTCGCCGCCGGTGTGACGAGCGCGGCCGGCCTCTCCCTCGCGTTCGCCGGGGACTACCTCGGCACGTTCATCGACGTCCCGCCCGTGCCCGCCGCGATCGTCTTCCTCGCGCTCGTCGCCTGCCTGAACGCCCGCGGGATCTCGGACTCGCTGCGGAGCAACGTCGTGATGACGATCATCGAGCTGTCCGGTCTGGTCATCGTCATCGTGTCGGTCGCCCTGATGATGGGCGGCGGGGGCGGGGACGTCTCCCGCGTCGGGGCCTTCCCGGCGGAGGCGAACCCGGCGCTCGCGACCCTCAGCGCCGCGATCGTCGCCTACTACTCGTTCGTCGGCTTCGAGACCTCGGCCAACGTCGCCGAGGAGGTCCGCGAACCGGCCAAGGTCTACCCCCGTGCACTGTTCGGCTCCCTCGCCACCGCGGGCGTCGTCTACGTGCTCGTCGCGCTCGCCAGCTCGATCGCGTTGCCCGCCTCGGAGCTGTCCGACTCGAGTGGCCCGCTCCTGGCGGTCGTCGCCGCGACCGGTGTCGGCATCCCGGACGTGGTGTTCAGCCTCATCGCCCTGGTCGCGGTCGCGAACGGCGCCCTGCTCACCATGATCATGGCGAGCCGAGTCACCTACGGCATGGCTGAACAACGTCTGCTGCCCAGCCTGCTCGGCAAGGTGCTCCCGAAGCGGAAGACCCCGTGGACCGCGATCATCGCCACCACCGTGGTCGCGATGCTCCTCACCCTGGTCGGGGACGTCGGCACGCTCGCCGAGACCGTCGTGCTCCTGCTGCTCTTCGTCTTCATCAGCACGAACGTCGCGGTCCTCGTGCTCCGCAAGGACAAGGTGGAGCACGAGCACTTCCGGGTGTGGACCTTCGTCCCGGTGCTCGGCGTCGCGTCCTGCATCCTGCTGCTCACCCAGCAGAGCGGCCAGGTCTGGCTGTACGCGGCGATCCTGCTGGCCGTCGGTGTGGTGCTGTACTTCATCGCCCGTGCGACGCGCGGCCGCGAGCGCACCACCTCGGACACGCAGGCCCGCTGACCGGGTCGGGGCGGGCCTCCCGGCTGACGGCCTGGAGGCCCGCCGCGCGTCCGCCGTGCACCCTCGGTCCGTCCCGTGACCACGTCGCGCCCCGTTGCAGACACCGCTCCCCGTCGCGGCGGGGCGCCACGTCCGTGACGGGGCGCGTCGTCGGTCCGGCGTCGCGCGCCTGTCGGTCAGCGGAGGTCGCGGACCCAGCTCTCGACGGCGGCCGTGACCGCGCGGCCGGACTCGCGGCGGGAGACCGTCGCGGGGAGGTCCCCGGGCTGGGCGCCGTAGGCCCCGAAGGCGGCGTGGTTCGCACCGGTGACCTCGGTCATCGTCGCGCTGGCCGGGAGTTCGTCGCGCGCGGCCGCGACCTTCTCGGGTGTCGACAGGCCGTCCCGGGAGCCGGAGACGCTGAGCACGTCGAGGTCGCTGTCCGAGAGGTCGTCCGCGCAGTAGCTGCCGAGGAGGAGCACCCCGGCGACGTCCCGGTCCTCCGCGAGCTGGCACGCACGCACGCCGCCCAGGGAGTGCCCGCCCACCGCCCACGTCCGGACGTCCGGCGCATGCGCTGCGAAGCGCGAGAGCGGGCGGGTGTCGAAGAACGCGAGGTTGAGCGTCGGCTTCGTGATGACGACCGTCGTGCCGTCACCGACCACCTGCCGGAAGGTCGCCATGTACGCGTACGGGTCGACCTTCGCACCGGGCACGAACACGATGCCGACGCCGTCCGCGGTGCCGGTCGGGGTCATCACGACGGCATCGCCCGCGTCCCGCACGGACACCCGATCGTCCCGCCAGACGGTCAGGGCTGCGGACCGGGTGCCCTGCAGGACGATGTGCGCCCAGACGAGGAACACGAGGACGAGGACGAGGAGCGCCGCGAGGACCCACGCGCCGATCCGGAGCGCACGGTGTCGTCGGGCAGGGCCTGGTCGCGCGTCGGTGCTCACGTCGCCGACGGTACCGCCGCCGCCCGGGCGCCGGGCGAGCCGGAGGGTCCGGCGGGAGGTCAGTCGTCGGTGTCGACCGTGTTCGTGACGACCTTCCCGCTGCCGGCGTCGATGCGGATGCTGTGCGTCGTGCCGGAGCCGTCGAGGACGTCACCCTCCCAGACGACCGTGCCCGCGTGGTCGTCGAGACCGAGCTCGGTGACCGTGCCGCGGACGGTCTTCGTCAGGGTCGACGCGGCCTGCGCGACAGACAGGTCCGCGGCGTCGACGAACCGCTCGTTCTCCGCGACGTCCTCGGCGTCCGCGGTCTCCTTCGTCGGGCCCGCGGTGGTGCGCTCGCCGTCGGCGTCGACGTGGACCTCCTGCTCGTCGCCGCCCGAGGTGACGACGAGGACCTCCCACGAGGTGCCGCCGGCCTCCTGTTCGACCGAGGTCACCGTCCCGGAGCCGACGGCCTTGCGCGCGGTGGCCGCCGCGGCGACGAGGGCGTCCTCCCCCGGCACGGTGGCGCTCCCGCTGGCGTCGTCCGTGGTCGCGCCGTCGGTGGCGGAGACGGACGGACCGGAGGCTGCCGGGGCCGCGACGTCGTCGCGGTCGTCGTCGTCGTCGGTGGCGCACCCGGCGAGCGCCAGCGCTCCGACGAGCGGGAGGGCGGCGACGAGGGCGATGCGGCGGGCGGTGGTCTTCTTCGTGGTCTGCATGTCGTCAGCCTGGCGAGCGGGCACTGAAGCAGACCTGAAGCGACCTGGGGCGACGCCGCAGGGCGGGCGACCGGGGACCGGCCGCGACTCAGTCCCGCAGGAGTGGCAGCCGCACGGTGAACCGCGCTCCCCCGCCGGGCGCGGCCGACACCGCGACGGACCCGCCGTGCCCGCGGACCACGGCGTCGACGATCGCGAGGCCCAGCCCGGAGCCGCCGGCGTCCCGCGCCCGGCCCTCGTCGAGCCGCACGAAGCGCTCGAACACGCGCACCCGGTCACCCTCGGAGATCCCGCGCCCGTCGTCGTCCACGGTGAGCACCGCATCGCCACCGACGCTCCCGAGCGCGACGGTCACGGCCAGGTCCGCGTGCCGGACGGCGTTGTCCACGAGGTTCCGCACGACCCGTCCGAGCAGCCGCTCGTCGCCGCGGACCCGGGCCGGTGCGACCCCGGACACGTCGACGTGCACGGTCGCCCGCGGCCGCGACGCCTCCGCGAACACGAGGTCGTCGAGGTCGACGGCACGGTCCCGGTCGCGTCCGCGTTCGTCCAGGCGGGTGAGCAGGAGCAGCGACCCGACGAGCTCCTGCAGCCGGGCGCCCTCGTCGAGCACGACGTCGGCCAGGTCCCCGGTGTCGGTGACGTCGGGGTGCGCCCGTGCGACCTCGGCGTGCTGGCGGATCGTCGCGAGCGGGGAGCGGAGTTCGTGGGAGGCGTCCGAGACGAACCGCCGCTGCGCCTGCTGGGACGCCTCGAGTCGGCCGAGCATCCGGTTCATGGTCACGGCGAGCCGGTCGACCTCGTCCCCGGAGCCCGGTTCGTCGACGCGGGCGTGCAGGTTCGTGCCCTCGACATCGTCGACCTCGCGGCGCATCCGGTCGACCGGACGGAGCGCACGACCGACGACGGACCAGGTCACGAGCGACATGAGCGCCACGACGACCGGGACGGCGACGACCAGCAGCACGGTCACGGTCCGCACGGCGACGTCGGCGTCCTCGAGCGAGGCGCCGACGACGAGGACGCCGCCGGTGCCGTCCGGCAGGTCGACGTCGTCGGCGACGAGCAGCCACCGCTCGCCGTCGTGCCGGTACCGCGACCCCTCGGCGGTGTCGAGGGGCTGGCCGGGGCTGTCGTCGGCGCGGGCCAGCACCTGGCCGTCGTCGTCCTGCAGTTGGGCGAGCACGTCGTCGTCCTCCGCCGCCACCACACCGGCTCCGTCCGCCTCAACCCGGGTGGCGAGGCCGTCGAGCGTCTGCTCGGCCGACGACCGGACGCCGTCGGACAAGGAGCTCCGCAGGACCGCGACGAACGTGACCGCCCCGATGACGAGGGCGACGAGGACGACGAGGGCCGCGCCTCCCGTCGCACGCGCCCGGATGGAACGGGGGCGACGGGACGGACGCGACCGGTCAGCCACCGTCGACGTCGAGGCGGTACCCGGCCCCGCGGACGGTCTCGATGGCGTTCCGGCCGAACGGGCGGTCGACGCTGCGGCGGAGGTGCCCGACGTAGACCTCGACGATGTTCGGGTCCCCCGTGAAGTCGTCGTCCCAGACGTTCGCGATGACGTCCCGCTTCGACAGCACCTGCCCGGGGTGGCGCATGAGGTACTCGAGGACGGTGAACTCCCGGCTCGTCAGGTCGAGCAACGTCTCGCCGCGCCAGACACGACGCTCCGCCGGGTCGAGCCGCAGGTCGCCGGCCTGGAGGACCGTGGGCCGTTCCCGGGATCCGCGCCGGACGAGCGCACGGAGGCGTGCGACGAGCACCGGGAACGAGAACGGCTTCGTCACGTAGTCGTCAGCGCCGGCGTCGAGGGAGTCGACCTGGTCCCACTCGCCGTCCTTCGCGGTGAGCATGAGCACCGGGGTCCAGTCCTGCTCGGCGCGGAGGGTCGCGCAGACCTTCCAGCCGCTCATGCCCGGCATCATCAGGTCGAGGACGATGGCGTCGTACGGGTTTTCGCGGGCGTACCAGAGCCCGTCGACCCCGTCGTGGGCGACGTCGACGGCGAACCCCTCGGCCTGGAGGCCCTTGCGGATGCCGTCGGCGAGCCGCACCTCGTCGTCGACCACCAGCACGCGCATCGTCCGAGCATGGCGGCGCGGCCTGAACCGGCGCTGAAGCCGGCCGGCGGAACGCCCCCGTCCACCCGAGACGAGCCCCCGCGGAACGCAACGTGGGCGGTTCCATGCAGCGGAGTACCGCTGCGTGGAACCGCCCACGTCGCGTGTTGCGGAAGGACTACGCGGCGTCGATCGCCGCCCGGATCTCGGCGGCGGCAGCGCCGACGTCCGAGGCGCTGTAGATCGCGCTGCCGGCGACGGCGACGCGGGCGCCCGCGGCCTTGACCGAGGCGACCGAGGACGCCTTCACGCCACCGGCGATCGAGAACGGCACGCCCGAGGCCTTGCCCTCGTCGAGGAGCGTGTCGAACGTGAAGCCCTCCTCGGCCTGCTCGTCGAGGCCGGCGTGCACCTCGACGAACTCGACGCCGAGCTCGGTGACCTCGCGGGCACGGGCGGCCTTGTCCGGGACGCCGATCAGGTCGACGACGATGCCCTTGCCGTGCTTCTCCGCGGCGGCGACGGCCCCGACGATCGTGCTGTCCCCGGCGACGCCGAGCACGGTGACGAGGTCGGCGCCGGCCTGGAACGCCATGTCGGCCTCGAGCTCACCGGCGTCCATCGTCTTGAGGTCGGCGAACACGATCTTGTCCGGGTGTGCTTCCTTCATCGCGGTGATCGCGGCGACGCCGGCGCTCTTCACGAGCGGGGTGCCGAGCTCGAGGATGTCGACGTGCGGGGCGGCCTGGGCGGCGAGCTCGAGCGCGGTCTCGGTGGACAGGGTGTCGATGGCGAACTGCAGCTGCATGCTGGTGCTTCCTTCTTCCGTGGGGGTCATTCGAGGTTGGCGTGCCGCGGCCAGAGGTCGTCGGCGGAGTGTCCGCTGCGCTGCCAGAGCGCGTGGAACAGCGCGTCGCCGAGCAGGACGACGCCCTGCTCGAACAGGCTGCCCGCGTACTGCGCCGAGGCGGTGCCGGAGCGGTCGGTCTTCGTCGCGGCCGGCAGCACGAGGGTGACCTCGGCCAGCTCGGCGAGCGGCGACGACGCCGTGGTCGACACGGCGACGACCTGCGCGCCGACGTCCACCGCGGTGCGCGCGGCCTGCACGATGCCGCTGGTGGTGCCCGACCCGCTCGCGGTGAGCAGGACGTCGCCGGCCTCGATCGCGGGGGTCGTCACCTCGCCGACGACGTGGACGTCGAGCCCGAGGTGCATGAGGCGCATCGCGGTCATCCGCAGCGCGAGCCCGGAGCGGCCAGCGCCGTGCACGAAGACGCGCTCGGCACCATCGAGCAGGTCGAGGGCCCGGGCAGCGGGAGCCGGATCGCTCTCCCCGACCGCGTCGACGAGGTCGTCGAGTTCGTGGCTGACGAGGTCGAGCGAGTTGGCGAGCGTCTGTTCGGACATGTCTCGAGCCTGCGCCTGTCAGGTGCAGTGCGCCGCTACCCGACACGGCGGGCGTCCCGTCCGATCGGGTGGGCGGGCTCGCCGTGCAGAGCAGGGCGGGTAGGTTCGGCCTGGTGGACGACGAGACGGACCCGGAGACCGGCCGGGAGGCGCGTACCGCCCTCGACGACCAGGTGACGCCCGTCCCGAGGCCGGATCGGGCCTCCCGTCCGGCGCTCCCTGCACCCATCGGTGGCACCGTCGGCCACGCGAGCCGCGCTGAGGCCGCGGAGCACGCGCGCGTCGTCGCGGACCTGACCGACCGGCACTCGCTCACCCTCGAGTCGGTGCTCGCCGTCCTGCGCTCCCCCCGTGTCGGCGATGCGGCAGCCCGGGCGGAGGCGGTCGAGGTCGCGTCCGCGGCGCTCGTCGACCTCCGGACCTCGAGCGACCGACAGCGGGAGGTCCTGCTCGAGCCGGTGACGGGGGCGTTCTCCCGCCTCCGCGCCGACCTGCGTCCCCTCGTCCGGTTCGGTGACCTCGACGTGCAGTTCGTCGAGCCGCCCGCGACGGGACGGGCACTCCCCGGGGACGTCGCACATGCCGCCCGGGCGATCGTCCGGAACGCGGTGCTCACCCTCGTCGACGAGGGCAGCGCGAGCCGGGTCCGCATCCAGTGGGACTGCGATGGGCGCAACCTGCTCATGCAGTTACGGGACGACGGTGCCGGGACGCACGACGTGCAGGACGACGCCATGCGGCCGATCGCCGAGCGGGTCGGGGTCCTCGACGGACGGATGCAGGTCGACTCGACGCCGGGCTGGGGGTCCGTGCTCGACATCACGATCCCGCTCGACCCCGCCCCCGGATCGGTGTCGAGCCCGGACGAGGCCGACCTGACGCCCCGCGAGGCCGAGGTCCTGCGCCTCGTCGCAACGGGCGTCGGCAACCGCGAGATCGCGGACGGCCTCGGCATCTCGGTGAACACGGCGAAGTACCACGTGGCGAACCTGCTCCGGAAGCTCGGGGCGCGGACCCGGGCGGAGCTCGCGGCGCACGTGCACGCCGGCTGAGGCGGTAGCACCCGGGCGGTGGCGTCCTGCCGACGGCTCTGGCACGATCGGAGCGAGGGAGGTGTGATGAACCCGCGTGTGCTGTTCCAGGACGTCAAGCCGGTCGACGTCGTCGCCTCCCTCGAGGACCTCCACGGCCCGGCAACCGGTCCGCTCGTGCTCCCGCTGGAGGTCTACTGGGGTCCGGAACCGCTGGTCGACCTGGCATCAACCTCGGACGTCGCCAAGGCCTACCAAGCGGTCCTCCGCGAGGGTGACACCAGAACTCAGGCGGCCCTGCTCGATCGGGACCTGCTCGTTCGGACATGGCCGGATCTCCTGCTGCCCGATCGCGTCCGCGCAGCGTGGGAGGCGCATTTCCCGGAGTTGACGGCGTGACCGACCTCCGCGCTGCGCAGCGAGAGGTCACCGCGCTCGTCCTGAGGACGGTCGGCGGACAGGGCTTCGTGCTCGCCGGCTCTGGCGCGATCCGCGAACACGGCCTCGTCGACCGGTCGACCCGTGACATCGACCTGTTCACCGACCGGTACGACCGCGAGTTGTTCCGTACCGCAGTCGAGGACGCGGTCGGCGTCCTCTCCGGACACGGCTACCGGGTCGACATCCGACGGCACGACGAGCTGTTCGCGCAGCTCCTGGTGACGTCCGCGCAGGGTGACCGTATGGAGATGGACTTCGGGTACGACTGGCGCGGCCAGGCCCCGGCGGATCTCCCGATCGGACCGGTGCTGGCCGCGGACGACGCCGTCGCAGCCAAGCTCGACGCGCTCTACGGCCGCCTCGAGGTGCGCGACTTTATCGACGTGGACGCGATCCGGGCCTCCGGCAGGTGGACGGACGCCGATCTCCTGCGTCTCGTCGCTGAGCGGGACGACGGGTACGACCCAGTCGTCTTCGCACAGCAACTCCGCCTCGTGACCCGCGTCGCGGACGACCGGTTCGCCGAGTACGGCGTCGCTCCGCCGGAGGTCGCCGCCCTCCGCCAGCGCGCGCTCGCCTGGGCGGGCGAGTTGGAGGACGAGACCGGCGGTCAGCCCGCCGGCGCGAACCGGTAGCCCATGCCCGACTCGGTCACGAGGTAGCGCGGGTGCGACGGCTCCGGCTCGAGCTTCCGCCGCAACTGTGCCATGTACAACCGCAGGTACCCCGAGTCGTTGCCGTGCGTCGGACCCCACACCTCGGTGAGGAGCATCTCGCGCGTCAACAGCCGGTCCGGGTTCGTCACGAGGACCTCGAGCAACCGCCACTCGGTCGGGGTCAGGCGGATCGCGGGACCGTCGGGCGCGGTGACCTGCTTGGCGACGAGGTCCACCACGAGGTCGCCGATCCGGATGGTGGGAGCCGCCTCACCGCCGACGGGTGCCCGGCGTCGGCCGAGCGCCCGGAGCCGCGCGAGCAGCTCGTCCATCTCGAACGGCTTGGTCACGTAGTCGTCGGCCCCGGCGTCGAGGGCGTCCACCTTGTCGCCGGAGTCCGTCCGCCCGGACAGCACGAGCACCGGCACCTGTGACCAGCCGCGGATGCCCTCGAGCACCCCGATGCCGTCGAGCCGGGGCATGCCGAGGTCGAGCATGACGATGTCCGGCCGCTCGGTGATGACGGCGTCGATGGCGGCCCGGCCGTCCCGGGCGGTGACCACCTCGTACCCGCGGGCGTTCAGCGTCACGGCGAGCGCACGCACGAGCTGCACGTCGTCGTCCGCGATCAGGACCTTCATCTGCCCACCACTCCCAGGTGCCCCGCGATCGGCAGCCGCACCACGACGGTGAGACCACCACCCGGGGTGTCGTCGACCTCGATCGTGCCGCCCATGCCCTCCGTGAAGCCCCGCGCGAGTGCCAGGCCGAGGCCGAGCCCGTTGTCGTTGTCGGTGTCCCCGAGCCGTTGGAAGGGCTGGAACACGTCCTCGCGCCGGTCCTCGGGGATGCCGGGACCACGGTCGGCGACGCGGAGTTCGACCCCGCCGGCGAAGGCGCTCGCCGCGATCCGGACCCGCTGGCCGTCGGGTGAGTACCGGACGGCGTTCGCGAGCAGGTTCACGACGACGCGCTGCAGGAGCACCGGGTCGGCGAGGACGGGCGGGAGTTCGGCGGGCAGGTCGAGGTCGACGTCCTCCGGACCGAGTTCGAGCTCGTCCAGCGCGGGGGCGACGACCGTGTCGAGCGAGGTCGGCACGGGCGACGCGGCGAGCACCCCGGCCTGCACCCGACTGACGTCGAGCAGGTCGGCCAGCAGGACCGCCAGTTGCCGGAGGCTCTCGTCGGCGGTGGCGAGGAGGGCCTCCCGGTCGGCTTCGCCCAGCCGCACGTCACGCGCACGGAGGGACTGCACGGCGGCCGACGCGGCCGCGATCGGTCGCCGGACGTCGTGGCTGACGGCCGCGAGGATGGCGCTGCGCACCCGGTCGACGGCCGCGATGCGTTCCGCGTCGACGGCGGTGCGGGTGAGCGCGCGGTGTTCGAGGGCCGCGTCGAGCTGCTGCTCGACGACCCGCAGCAACCGGCGCTGGGCCGGGTCGTCGGGCGCACCGGCGAACTCCAGGACGGCGCCGGACGGGAGGGTCGTGGCCGCGTCCGGCGCGTCGCCGAACTCGCCCGACGTGGCCGGGACCTCGTCACCCTGGCGGACGCGGACGCCCGCGTAGCCGAACGCCTCGCGGGTGCGCTCGACGAGGGCCTGGAGGGCGTCGTCACCGCGGAGGACGCTGCCGGCGATCCCGACGAGCAGCCCCGACTCGGCGGCCGCGCGACGGGCGGTGCGGGAGCGGCGGGCGGACCGGTCGACGACGAAGCTGACGAGGACCGCGCTGACGACGTACATGACGAGGGCGACGAGGTGCCACGGCTGCTGGACGGTGACCTGGTGCAGGGGTTGCACGAAGAAGAAGTCGAGGCTCAGCCCGGACAGCACCGCGGCGAACACGGCGGGGAGCATGCCGCCGACGAGGGCGACGACGAGGACGAGCAGCTGGTACGCCAGGACGTCGACGGTGATGGAGTCCGGGTCGTTCCCGAAGGACAGGACCCAGGTCAGGAGCGGCCCGGCGACGAGCGACAGCACGAAGGCGGCGACGATCCGGGAGCGGGACAGGCTGCCACCGAGCTTCGGCAGGGCGAGTCCGCCGCCGGCGCGTTCGTGCGTGACGACGTGGACGTCGATGTCCCCGGACTCGCGGATGACCGTGCTGCCGATGCCCGGGCCGGTCAGCGCGGCGGCCAGTCGGCTCCGACGGCTGATGCCGATCACGATCTGGGTGGCGTCGACGGAGCGGGCGAACCGGACGAGCGTCGTCGGCACGTCGTCGCCGACCACCTGGTGGTAGGTCCCGCCGAGCTGTTCGAGGAGGGCACGCTGCGTGCCGAGGGCACCGGGGTGCCGCTCGCGCAGGCCGTCGTTCGTGGTGACGTGCACGGCGGCGAGCTCGCCACCGGCGGAGCGGGCGGCGATGCGGGCACCGCGGCGGAGCAGGGTCTCGCCCTCTGGGCCCCCGGTGAGGGCGACGAGGACGCGTTCGCGGGTCTCCCACCGGTTCGCGATGCCGTGTTCGGCTCGGTAACGCTTCAGGGCGTCGTCGACCTCGTCGGCGAGCCAGAGCAGGGCGATCTCGCGGAGGGCGGTGAGGTTGCCGAGACGGAAGTAGTTCGACAGGGCTGCGTCGACACGGGCGGCCGGGTAGACGAGGCCGTCGGACAACCGGTCGCGCAGGGCCTGCGGGGAGAGGTCGACGACCTCGATCTGGTCGGCGGCGCGGACCACGGCGTCGGGGACGGTCTCGCGCTGCACGGTCCCGGTGATCTCGCGGACGACGTCGCCGAGGGACTGCATGTGCTGCACGTTGACGGTCGAGATGACGTCGATGCCCGCGGCCCGCAGCGCCTCGACGTCCTGCCAGCGCTTCTCGTGCGGGCTGCCGGGGGCGTTGGTGTGGGCGAGTTCGTCGACCAGGGCGACCTCGGGGCGGCGGGCGAGGACGGCGTCGAGGTCCATGTCGTCGAGTGCGACCCCGCGGTGCTCGACGCTGCGGCGCGGGACCACCTCGAGCCCGTCGACGAGGGCGGCGGTGGCGGCGCGGCCATGGGTCTCGACGACGGCGACGACCACGTCCCGACCGTGGTCGGCCATCCGGCGCCCCTCTTCGAGCATCGTGTAGGTCTTGCCGACGCCCGGGGCTGCACCGAGCAGCACCCGCAGCTTGCCTCGCTTCACGTGCTCATCCTCTCCTGCTCGCGGCCCGGCGCGGACCGGATCCGCACGACGTCGTCCAGCTCGGACCGCGGTTGCCCGTGGCCCGTGCGGGTCTCGTTCGTGCGGGTCCGGTCCACACCGTGGTCAGCCGAGTTCCGCCAGGGCCAGGTTCAGCTCGAGCACGTTCACCGCCGGGTCGCCGAGGAACCCGAGCTGGCGGCCGTCGGTGTGCTCGGCCACCAGCGCACGGACGTCCACCTCGGACAGGCCCCGTGCCGCGGCGACGCGGGACACCTGCTGCTCCGCGTACGCCGGGCTGATGTGCGGGTCGAGGCCGGAGCCCGAGGCCGTCAGCGCATCCGCCGGGACCTCGGAAGCGGGCACGCCGTCGGCCGCCGCGATCGCGGCTCGACGTTCCTCGACGGCCTTGGTGAGGTCGGGGTTGGACGGGCCGAGGTTCGACCCCGTGGACGCACCGGCGTCGTACCCGTCCTCGCCGGCGGCGGAGGGGCGGGACTGGAACCAGCGGTCCGCGTCCTCGCCGGCGAAGGACTGCCCGATGAGCGAGGACCCGACGGTCTTCCCCGACGAGTCGGTGATCATCGACCCGTTCGCCTGGGACGAGAAGGCCGCCTGGCCGACGCCCCACACCGCGAGCGGGTAGGCGACGCCGAGGACGACGGTGGACAGCAGGGTGAGGCGCACGGCCACACCACCGGAACGGAGGAAGGAGCGAGTGGAAGTCATGACGAGAACCCCGGGATGAGACCGACCACGAGGTCGATCAGTTTGATGCCGATGAAGGGGACGACCACGCCGCCGAGCCCGTAGACGAGCAGGTTGCGGCCGAGGATCGACGACGCCGAGCCCGCGCGGTACCCGACGCCACGCAGCGACAGCGGGATGAGCGCCACGATGACGAGCGCGTTGAACACGATGGCCGACAGGATCGCCGACGCCGGACTGTGCAGCCCCATGACGTTGAGGACGCCGAGGCCGGGGAACGCCACCTGGAACATCGCCGGGATGATCGCGAAGTACTTCGCGATGTCGTTGGCGATCGAGAACGTGGTCAGGGCGCCGCGGGTGATGAGGAGCTGCTTGCCGATCCGGACGACGTCGATGAGCTTCGTCGGGTCCGAGTCGAGGTCGACCATGTTGCCGGCCTCCTTCGCCGCGGTCGTCCCGGTGTTCATCGCGACGCCGACGTCCGCCTGCGCCAGGGCGGGGGCGTCGTTCGTGCCGTCGCCGGTCATCGCGACGAGGTTGCCGCCCTCCTGCTCCCGCTTGATGAGCGCGAGCTTGTCCTCCGGGGTGGCCTCGGCGAGGAAGTCGTCGACGCCGGCCTCGGCCGCGATCGCCTTGGCGGTGCGCGGGTTGTCCCCGGTGATCATCACGGTGCGGATGCCCATGCTGCGGAGCTCGGTGAAGCGCTCGGCGAGACCGTCCTTGACGACGTCCTTGAGGTGCACGACGCCGAGCAGTGCGACCTGCCCCGACGGGTCCTTCCGGGCGACGACGAGCGGCGTCCCGCCCTGGTCGGACACCTCCGCGACGGTCGCGTCGACCGCCGCGACGATGCCGGGGTCGGTGGTCCCCGCCCAGGCCATGACCGCGGCGGCGGCACCCTTGCGGACCTCCGTACCGTCCGGCAGGTCGACGCCCGACATGCGGGTCTGTGCGGTGAACGGCACCTCGACCGCACCGGCCGGGAGGCCCGTCACGGCTCCGGCGGCGAGCGCCAGGTCGACGATCGAGCGCCCCTCGGGCGTGCCGTCGGCAGCGCTGGACAGTGCGGCCGCGGCCGTGAGGTCGACCTCGGTCACGCCCGGTACCGGCACGAACCGGGCGGCCCGACGGTTGCCGTACGTGATCGTGCCGGTCTTGTCGAGCAGCAGCGTGGTGATGTCACCGGCGGCCTCGACCGCGCGGCCGGACATCGCCAGGACGTTGTGCTGCACGAGCCGGTCCATGCCGGCGATGCCGATCGCGGACAGCAACGCACCGATGGTGGTCGGGATGAGGCAGACGAGCAGCGCGACGAGCACCGTGATGCTGACCGTCGAGCCGACGAGCCCGGCGATGGGCTGCAGCGTGAGGCAGACGATCACGAAGACGATCGACAGTGACGCGAGCAGGATGTTCAGCGCGATCTCGTTCGGCGTCTTCTGTCGGGCGGCGCCCTCCACGAGCCGGATCATCCGGTCGATGAAGGTCTCACCCGGGGTCGACGTGATGCGCACCACGATCCGGTCGGACAGCACGCGGGTGCCGCCCGTGACGGCGCTGCGGTCGCCGCCGGACTCGCGGATCACCGGGGCCGACTCGCCCGTGACGGCCGACTCGTCGACCGAGGCGATGCCGTCGACCACGTCACCGTCGCCCGGGATCACCTCACCGGCGACCACGACGACGAGGTCGCCCTTCGCCAGGTCGACGGACGCGACGTCCTCGGTCGGTGCCGAGAGCGCGGCCGGGTCGGCGGACGAGTACCCGACGACGCGGCGCGCGCTGGTCGTCGACCGGGTCTTCCGCAGGGTGTCGGCCTGGGCCTTGCCCCGGCCCTCGGCGACCGACTCCGCCAGGTTGGCGAACAGCACGGTCAGCCACAGCCAGACGGCGATGACGATGGTGAACGACGACGGGACGGGGGCGCCGGAGTCGGTCGCACCTCCCGTCTGGCTGAACGGCTCGACGACGGCGGTGACCGTCGTCAGGGCGGCGCCCACCTCGACGAGGAACATGACCGGGTTCTTCCACATCAGCCGGGGGTCCAGCTTGCGGAACGCGCCCGGGAGGCCCGCCGCCAGTTGGCGGGGTCCGAATGCGGACGAGCGGGTGGCCGGCCGGGGGGCCGGGGTCACCTCCGGTTCGGAGGTCGTGGTGCTCATGACAGTCCTTCTGCGAGCGGCCCCAGTGCGAGCACCGGGAAGTACGTGAGTGCGGTGACGATGACGGCGACGCCACCGAGGAGCGCGACGAACAGCGGCCGGTGCGTGGGCAGCGTGCCCACGGTCGCCGGGACCTTGTCCTGCGCGGCGAGCGACCCGGCGAGCGCCAGGACGAACACCATCGGCACGAAGCGGCCGAGCAGCATCGCGACGCCGAGCGCGGAGTTCATCCACGTCGTGTTCGCGGTGAGGCCACCGAACGCCGAACCGTTGTTGTTGCCGGCGCTGGTGAACGCGTAGAGCAGTTCGGACAGGCCGTGGTTGCCCGGGTTGTAGATGCTCGTGCCGAGCACCTGCTCCCGGACGCCCGGGATCACCAGGGACAGCGCCGTGCCGAGCAGCACGACCGTCGGCGTGACGAGGATGTACAGCGCCGCGAAGGTCATCTCCTTGGCGCGGATCTTCTTGCCGAGGTACTCCGGGGTGCGACCGACGAGCAGGCCGCCGATGAACACCGTGATCACGGCGAGCACGAGCATGCCGTACAGGCCGGAGCCGACGCCGCCGGGGGTGACCTCGCCCAGCATCATGTTGACGAGCGCCATCATCCCGCCGAGCGGGGTGAAGCTGTCGTGCATGGCGTTCACGGCGCCCGTGGACGTCGAGGTCGTCGCCGTGGCGAAGAGCGTCGAGCCGAGGACGCCGAAGCGGACCTCCTTGCCCTCCATCGCCGCCCCGGCCGCCTGTGTGGCCGCACCGCCACCGGCGAGCTCGGCGATCGACATCGCCGACAGGGACACCAGGAAGATGCCGCTCATCACGGAGACGATCGCGAGGCCCTGGCGGGTGTCACCGACCATCCTGCCGAAGGTGCGGGGCAGCGAGAACGGGATGACGAGCATGAGGAAGACCTCGAACAGGCTCGTCCACGCCTGCGGGTTCTCGAACGGGTGCGCGGAGTTGACGTTGAAGTACCCGCCGCCGTTCGTGCCGAGCTCCTTGATGGCCTCCTGCGAGGCGACGAACCCGTCGGGGATGTGCTGCGTACCACCGGTGAGCGTCGTGACGTCCGTGCCGGCGCCCCACGACTGGACGACGCCGCCCGCGACGAGCACGAGTGCGGAGACGAAGGCCATCGGCAGGAGCACCCGACCGGTGCCCCGCACGACGTCGACCCAGACGTTGCCGAGCGTGCCCGACTTCCGACGGGCCAGCCCGCGGACCAGGGCGACGGCGACGGACAGTCCGACGGCGGCGGACAGGAAGTTCTGCACCGCCAGGCCGGCCATCTGCACGGTGTACCCGACGGTGACCTCGGGCGAGTACGACTGCCAGTTCGTGTTCGCCACGAACGAGGCCGCGGTGTTGAACGCGAGCGAGGGGCCCACGGCGGGCAGGCCGAGGTCGCCCGGCAGCACCACCTGGATGCGCTGGAGCAGGTAGACGAGCAGGAGCCCGACGACGCTGAACAGCAGCACACCGCGGAGGTACGCGGCCCACGACTGTTCGGCGTCCGGGTCGACGCCGATCACCCGGTACACCAGGCGTTCGCCGCGGCCGTGACGGGTGCTCGTGAAGACGCGCGCCATCCAGTCGCCGAGCGGCCGGTGCGCCACGACGAGGAGCAGCACGAGGAGGGCGACCTGGGCGATGCCGGCCCAGGTCTGCGCGGCGCCCATCAGAACCGCTCGGGGCGCACGAGCGCCCAGACGAGGTACACGACAGCGGCGATGCCGAGGACGGCAGCGGCGATGGTGATGCCGATCACAGCCGCTCCACCCCCTTGGCGATCAGTGCCACGACGCCGAACACGGCGAGGACACCGGCGACGACGAAGACGTCGAACACGTGGGACTCCTGGAGGTAGAGGTGCCCGCGGCAGGTGCCGTGGACCGCACCGGTCGTGGTGCGGTACCGATGCTGGATCCGCGGGTGGGCTTCCCGGCCGGTCCTAACGGTTCCCTGACGGTGCCGTGACCGACACGTGCGCGGCCCTAACGCCCACTCGTCGATCGCGGAGCGGAGCCGCTCGACCACCGGCGAGGACGGCGGTTATGCGGACCGGACGGGCAGCCTGCGGGTCCGTACGCTGACCCCATGGGGACCACGTTCTTGTCCGTGACGATCGCCTTCGTCGCCGCCGCCGTCATCCCGGGCGTGGTGACGGCGGCCATCCGCAGGGGGGACCGGAAGCGGAAGCACCAGCGCGTGCTCGCCGGCGCGGCCCCGGACGCACTGTTCACCGTGCGGCCGAGACGGTGGCAGCGGGTCATCCTGCGGACCATCGGCATCCTGGTCATCGTCCTCGGTGGCGTGCTGCTGCTCGGTGCGACCTCGACCACCGACGACCCGGACGCGCTGCCGATGGGCATCGCGGGCGGGGTCGGTCTGCTCGGCGGGGTCGCGTTCGTCCTGCTCGCCGGGGCCCTGGCCCGGACGCGGATCGATGCGCTGCCGGACCGGCTGGTCGTCCGGAAGGGCTTCCGGGCGGAACGCGAGGTGCACCACACCGCCATCGCGTCGATCCGCCCCTGGACCGGCCCGTACGGCGGGATCCAGGCGCGGGACGCGAAGGGGACCGTGCTGTTCGACACCGTGTCGATCGCGATCGGCTACCCCGACCTCGAGGCCTGGCTCGCCGAGCGCGCACCCTGGGCATGGGTCGCGTACGCGGGCGCGGGCACCCCGGCACCGAACTGGCCCGCAGCGGGCGCTCCGGCGCAGGGGTGGCCAGCACCGGGTGCCCCGTCCCCGGGGGCTCCCGCCCAGGGCTGGCCGGCACAGCGCGGACCGTCGGAGCCGTGGCCGACACTGGGACCGGACGCCCCGGAGTACTGACGCGCCGGAGTCCTGACGGGCTCGCCGCCCGACGCTCAGCGCGCGGGAGTCCAGGTGCTGACGGTCACCGACGCCGTCACCGTCTCCGGTGCGAACACCGTGTCCGGCGCCACGTGGTGGTGACTCGGCCCCATGTGGACGACATCGTGCACATCCTCCGCGGTCAGCGACATCGTCCACGTCAGGTCCTCGCTCGAGCGCAGTGCGAACGCGGGCGTCAGGCTGTCGTGCAGACGCCGCTCCTTCTCCGGGTCGACGCTGATCGTCGCCGCCGCGAGCTCCGCCAGGTGACCGGCCCGGGGCGTGACGACGACGAGCACGCCCTCCGGGTGCAACACCCGGGCGTACTCGTGCTGGTTGCGGGGCGCGAAGACGTCGAGCACGACGGCTCCGGCACGGTCGACGACCGGGAGGCGCTCGGTCACGTCCCCGACGACGGCACCGACATGCGGGTGGATGCGGGCCGCGCGGCGGACGGCGACGGCCGACAGGTCCAGGGCGACCCCGAGCCTCCCGGCCGGACGACCGGGCGAGGCCGTCCCCTCGAGCGCGTGCGCGAGGTAGGTGCCGGGGCCGGAACCGACGTCGAGGACCACACCCGGTGCGCTCGCGTCGGCGACCACGATCGAGAGCGCCCGCTCGACCGGCGCGTAGTGCCCCCGGCCGAGGAAGCGCAGCCGTGCATCGACCATCTCCGGCGTGTCCGCGGTGAGAGCCCGCCGTCTGGCGGGCAGGAGCGTCAGGTGACCCTGCTTCGCCTCGTCGTACCGGTGCCCGTTCGCGCACCCGGCCTGCCCGGGCGCGGTGCGGGCGAGCGGCTCGCTGCACACCGGGCACGCGAGCACGGGGAGGAGGTCGTCACGCACCGGTCCAGGGTACGGGCGTGCCGGTAGGTTGCGGTCATGGCCGTCATCCACGAAGCGACACTCACCCCCGGCAAGCTCGACGCGATCAGCGCCTGGCTGCCCGGACAGCCGTGGAGCGGGGTCCCCGCCGGCACCACGGTGGAGCAGGTCGGCCGCTTCCGGTTCGACGACCCGGACGGTGAGGTCGGCGTGGAGACGTACCTCGTGCGCGCCGCCGACGGGCCGGTGCTGCACGTGCCGCTGACCTACCGCGGGGCGCCGCTCGCCGGCGCCGAGGCATTCCTCGTCACCGAGATGGAGCACTCGGTCCTCGGCCGCCGCTGGGTCTACGACGCCGTCGGCGACCCGGTGTACGCCGACGTCCTGCGGCGGGCGATCGCCACCGGTGGCCACGAGGCGGAACTCGAGCGGGCCTCCGGGGCGGGCACCCTCGAGAAGGAGGGCCGGGCCTCCGGTGACGGCAACGACCCGACGTCACCGACGATCACCACGGTCGGGGCCCGCACCGACGGCACGGTCACCACCGTCACGACCGACCACGGGGCGCTCGCCGTGCTGCGGGTGCTCGGGGTCGACGTCCCCGCCGGGGCGGCCCTGACCGCCGGCTGGGGCACCGACGGCTCGGCGGTCGTCGCGGTCCTGCTGCCCTAGACGGGCCGCCGCTGGGCAGCGCGTCGTGCGCGGGCGGGCAGTCCGCCGTGCGCTGGCGGGCAGTCCGCCGTGCGCTGGCGGGTACGGCCAGTGCCTGGCTCACACCGGCGGCCGCTGGCAGGATCGGTCGGGTGAAGACACTGGAGTTGCCACAGACGGACCTCACCGCTTCCGACGTCGTCGTCGGACTGATGCGGATCAACGACATGAGCGACGAGGACATCCGGGCGTTGTACGCCGCCTCGCGCGACGCGGGCGTGACGATGTTCGACCACGCGGCCGTCTACGGCGGCTGGCACGGCTGCGAGGCACGCTTCGGTGCGGCGGTCACACTGTCCGCGGCCGAGCGGGCCGAGATCGTCCTGCAGACCAAGGTCGGCATCCGGCCGACGAGCAACGGCGCGTACTTCGACTTCTCGTACGAGCACATCCTGTCCTCGGTCGAGGAGTCGCTCACCGCCCTGCGCACCGACCACATCGACGTGCTGCTCCTGCACCGTCCCGACGCCCTCGTCGAGCCGGACGAGGTCGCCAGGGCCTTCGACGAACTGCACGCCGCGGGCAAGGTGCACCACTTCGGCGTCTCGAACCACACCCCCGGACAGACCGAGTTGCTGAAGAAGTCCGTGCGGCAGCCGCTCGCGTTCAACCAGGTGCAGTTGAGCATCACGCACGCGAACGTCATCACGCAGGGCCTCGTGGCGAACATGGCCGGACTCGACCAGTCGATCGACCGGGACAACGACATCCTCAACCACGCCCGCCTGAACGACGTGACGCTGCAGGCCTGGTCACCGTTCCAGAAGGGCTTCTTCGACGGCGTCTTCCTCGGCGACCGTGAGCAGTACGCCGAGCTGAACGACGTGCTCGAGGAGATCGCTGCGGCGCACGGCGTCACCCCGACCGGCATCGCGGTGGCGTGGATCACCCGGCACCCCGCGCACTTCCAGGTGGTGCTCGGGACGACGAACCCGCAGCGCGTGCAGGACTCGGCGGCCGGTTCGGACGTCGAGCTCAGCCGCGAGGAGTGGTACCGCGTCCTGACGGCTGCCGGGCACACGGTGCCCTGACCGCCGCTGCCGCGGAGGCCCCGCGCTGCCGTCTCAGGACGTCGGCTCGGGGCCTTCGCCGTCTCGCCGGAGGACCGGCGCTGCCGTCGGGTCGGTCGTGCCGCCGGGGACGACCGCGACCTCGATCCCGAGGGCCGCGAGCGGGTCCTCGTCGAGCTCGAGCCCGTCGCTGCTGACCTGGTCCTCGGGGATGGCGCGGCCCTTCGACGGGTCGAACGCACTGCTCATCGACATGCGACGAGCCTGCACGTCCGACCCTGGAGCCGGCACAACGCCGGCTGTGGTCAGGCGCCGAGGTCGTCCGGGTGCAGACGGTCGCCGGGGTTCGGCGTCCGGAAGACCGGGCCGCCGCCGGCCTCGTCCTCGTCGTCGTGCCGGACCGGGGAGTCCCCGGGGTTCCCGGTCACCTCGGCCCCCGAGACGTCGGCTCCCGACGGCTCCCGGCCGGAGGCCGCGCGGGCCTCCTCGACCTCGAGTTCGTCCTGGTCGGACCCGTCCACGGGGACGTCGCCGCCCGGCTGCGTGGGATCGAACGGTGCGCTCATCGACATGGGTTGAGTGTGCTCCTCGGAGGTGGACAGCGTCTCCGGGGTGTCCGCTGCGCGTCAGCCGCGGCCGGGAGCGTCGCCGGACCCGCCGGGGGCCTCGCCGGACTTCCCCGGCCCACCGCCCTTCCCACCGCCGTTGCCGTTGCCGTTGCCGTTGCCGTTGCCAGGGGCCTGCTGCGACGTCGTGTCGACTCCGGTGTCCAGGGGTTCCTGGACCGGCAGGGTCGTCTCGACGCTCGGCTCGGGGACCGACGTGGGCAGTTGCTCGGCGGGCTCGCTGGACTCCTCGGTCGGTTCCGAGGGCTCCTCGCTCGGCTGCTCCTCCGCCGGTTCGCTCGGCTGCTGTGGCGCGGGCTCGCTCGGCTGCTCCTCGGCGGGTGCACTCGACTCGTCCTCACCGGGCTGCTCGTCCGAGGGCTGCTGGCTCGACTCGGTCGGACTCGGCGTGCCCTCGTCACGGCCGAGGGCGAGCGCCGCGACCAGCACCCCCGCGACCAGGAGGACGGCGAGGACGATCACCGGCAGCACCCAGCGCTTCCGCTCGCGCTCCTCGGGCTCGGCACCGGACCCACCGGCCGGGACGGCCGTCGCGCCGGCACGACCGCCCGTGCCACCACCGGCGGCACCGGCACCGGCTGCTGCCGCACCGGCCGTACCCGGCGTGCCGAGCACCGTCGTCGCCACGTCGTCGTCAGCGGTGCCGGCGGACTGCACCGGCAGTCGGCGGGTGGCGGTGTCCGCCTCGGAGGCCCCGCTCATGGGCATCGCGCGCGTCGCCTCGTCCGCCGCCGCGGCCCCGGCCCCGGCGGCCGCCCCGGCCACACCGGCGCCGGCGGCCGCCCTCGTGAGCGCCCCCGGGCCTCCCGGCAGGAGCTGGGTGGCGGGCGCGACGTCGTCGCGGCCGAGCGCCCGGAGCCGTGCTGCCGCCTCCGCGGCGGTCGGACGGTCCTCCGGGTGCTGCGCGGTCATCACGTGCAGCAGGGTGCGCCACGCCGTCGGCAGGTGTTGGTCGATCTCGGGAGCCCGGGCGAGCCGGGCGGTGGCGGCCTCGACCGCGCTGCCCGGGAAGGCCTGCTTACCGGTGAGTGCCTCGAGGAGCATGAGGCCGAGCGCGTACACGTCGGCCTCGCCGGTCACGGGCTGGCCGAGGACCTGCTCCGGGGCCAGGTAGGCGGCCGTGCCGATCACGGTGCCGGTCCCGGTGACGCGGGCGGCGTCGCGGAGCAGCGCGATGCCGAAGTCGGCGAGCTTGACGTGCTCGCCGTCCTGCTCGAGCAGCACGTTCGCGGGCTTCACGTCACGGTGGACGATGCCCTGCGCGTGCACGGCGGCGAGACCCTCGGCGACCTGCGCACCGACGCGAGCGGTCGTCACCGGGTCGAGCGGACCCTCTCGCAGCCGGGTCGCGAGGTCACTGCCGGGGACGAGCTCCATGACGAGGAACGAGTCCCCGTCCGCGGTGTCGAGGGCCGCGTCGAACAGGGTCACCAGGTTCGGGCTGCGGAGCCCGGCGAGCACGTGGATCTCGGCCTCGGCGCGGGCGCGCTCCCCGTGGTCGACGGGGCCGATGCGGAAGAGCTTGACCGCGACCTCACGCCCGAGCTGCTCGTCGACGGCGCGGTACACCGATGCCATCCCGCCGTGTCCGAGGGTCCCGGTCACCCGGTACCTGCCGCCGATCAGCCGTTCTTCCATGCGGGGAAACCTACCGGGCGTAACTGGCGAGGGCGCGCAGCCGCGTCAGGACGGGGTCGGCTCGGCACCCCGGTGCAGCGCGGTCAGGTACAGCCGGTGCGCCGTGACCACCAGCGCCAGCCAGGCGAGCCCGAGGGCCCACGCCGCCAGGACGTCGGTGGTCCAGTGGTGCCCGAGGAACACCCGCGAGATCCCGACCGACACGACGAACAGCGTCCCCGCGACGATCGTCCAGACCCGGGTGACGACCCGGCTCTGACGGAGGAGCAGCAGGTACACGATCGTGCCGACGATCACGGTCGCGTTGAGGGTGTGCCCGGACGGGAACGACGGCGAGTGCTCGTACGGCGGGACGGCGTCGGACAGTGGCGGCCGGCTCCGCCCGATGAGGTCCTTGCCGGCGACGGTCATCGCGAGCGAGCCGGCGCTGGCGGAGACGAGGAGCACGAGCGGCGTCCACGCACGGCGCTGGACCGTGAAGCCGACCAGGAAGAGCACGGCGACGATCGGCATCCCGATCGTGCCGGCGATGTCGGTCCACCACGTCACGCCCTGGTCGAGCACGGGCGAGCGGAGCGTCAGCATCCAGTCGAGCACGGGACGGTCGAGCACGGCGACGTCGTCGGCTTCGCGCACGGCGTCGTAGACCTCGGACGCGGCCCAGGTCGCGGTCACCACGACCCCCATCCCGACGAGCAGCGTCAGGACCAGGAGCGGGAGCGCGCCGAACCGCCGTCCGAGCGCCGCCCACGAGTCCGCGACGGTCCGCCCGGCGCGGGACCGCCAGCGGGTGAGGTCGACCTCGCCGACCGTGCGGTCGGCGCGCTCGCGCTCCACGCCGCCGATCACGGGGGTCCGACCGGAAGGGGTGTCGTGCTGTTCCATCCGACCAGCTTGGCCTCGCGCGGCTGGGGAGACGCGGCCGGCGGTGCGCCTACTTCGCCTCGGAGTAGGCCCCGACGACCGCGACCGACAGCGGGAAGGTGACCGGGAACCCGCCGAACATGATCCGCCCGGCGTCGACCGCGGCCGCGCGGACCTGCTCGGCCACCCACTCCGCGTCGGCGCTGGGCGCGTGCACGACGAGTTCGTCGTGCACGAAGAACACGATGTGGGGCCCGGACGTGACAGGCCCGTCCGTCCGCGCGGCCAACCGGGTCCGGAGACCGCCCATCCACGACAGCGCCCACTCCGCCGCCGTCCCCTGCACCACGAAGTTCCGCGTGAACCGGCCCCAGCTGCGTGCTCGCGACTCGACCGCCCGCTGCATCCCCGGCGACCCCTCCACCGAGTACGCGCGGTTCCTGGCCTCGAACCAGGACGGCTCCGGGACGGGCGAGGTCCGGCCGAGCCGGGTCGTCACGGGCTCACCACGTTCCCCCGCACGGGCCGCCTGCTCGACCAGGTCGAGTGCCCGCGGGAAGGCCCGGGCGAGCCGTGGCACGAACCGGCCGCCCTCGCCCTGCGTGGCGCCGTACATCGCACCGAGCATCGCCGTCTTCGCCTGTTGCCGCGTCTGCACCGCGCCGGAGGCCACGACCCCGTCGTACAGGTCCTGCCCGTCGCCGGCGGCCGCCATGTCGGTGTCACCGGACATCGCCGCGAGGACCCTCGGTTCGAGCTGGGCCGCGTCCGCGACGACGAGCGCCCACCCGGGGTCGGCGACCACGGCGGCCCGGACCTGCTTCGGCAGCTGCAGGGCGCCGCCGCCGTTCGCGGCCCACCGCCCGGTGACGACACCGCCGACCACGTACTCGGGGTGGAACCGTCCGTCCCGCACCCACTCGTCGAGCCAGGTCCAGCCGTTGGCGGTGAGCAGCCGGTACAGCCGCTTGTACTCGAGCAGCGGCTCGATCGCCGGGTGCTCCAGGTGCTGCAGCTCCCACTTGCGAGTGCTCTCGACGACGAGTCCGGCCCGCCGCAGGGAGCGCAGGACGTCCGCGGGCGAGTCCGGGTTGAGGTCGCGGTCGTCGAGCCGCTCGCGCAGGACCTCCGCGAGTTCCTCGAGCTTCCGTGGCCGCACCCCGTACGGCACCCGCGGTCCGAGGGCGTCGGCGAGCAGCCGCTCGTGCACGTCCGTCCGCCACGGCAGCCCGGCGTGCTTGACCTCGGCCGCGACGAGCGCGCCGGCGGACTCGGCCGCCAGCAGCAGTCGGAGCGCGCCCGGCTCGGTCGACCCGGCCACGGCGTCGAGCTGCGCGCGGAGCTCCGCGACCGGGTCGAGGTCGTCGTCGGCCGGGGCGAGCGCGAACAGGTCGTCGTCGAAGAGCGACGCCTGCGTGACGGGAGCGGGCCGTGCCTCCAGGACAGCCGGAGCGTCCCACCCGCTCGTCGGCGCCTGCGCGAGGGCGGACCCGCGAGCGGCCAGCGCGGTCCGGAGGACCCGGTGCCCCAGGCGCAGGTCCACGCAGCGCGCGACCCGACCACCGGCGGCGAGCACGGCCGGGTACCAGCGTGTGGTGTCGGACCAGACCCAGCGCACGCCCGGTCCGTCGGTCGCGGCGACGAAGGCCGGGAGGTCCGACTCGGCCAGGCGCGTCGACTCGCCGTCCGGCTCCCCCGCGTCCGTCAGCGGCGTCGCCGTGACGCCACCGTGGACACGGGCGAGGACGAGGTGCACCCGACGATTCTGCCGTGCACCGCCGTCATCGTCGGTCGACGTGCCCGCTCAGTCGCCCGGTCGGACCGCGGCACTGTCCGCGACGTCGATGCGGACGTCCCCGGACTCGGTCTCCTCGACCTCGATGCGGGGGGCCTCGTCGTGCTCGTCGGACCCCGACATGCGCCGGAACGTGTCGTGTCGACGCTCCTCGAAGGTCATGTCGACGCCGTCGTCCAGGTGGTCTCGGTCGGGAGCGCTCATGTCCGTCACGGTACGCCGACCCGGGGCCCAGAGCGCACGTCGACGGTCAGCGGTCGACCGGTGCGGTGCCGGTCCGTTCGACCCAGTGGCCGCCCGCCGCCCACCGGTCGTGGACCGCACGCTGCAGCCTGCCGACGGGTTCGACCCGACGCGCTGCGAGCCGGTCCGTCCCGAACACGAACTTCGCGACCGACTCGTCCCCGGCCACCTCGTCGTGCGGACCGGGCGGCAGCAGCCGGAACCGCGCCGCGAACCGGGCGGTGTTCGACGCCGGACCGAGGGCGTCCGCGACGCCGGGGTCCAGCAACCACGAGGAACACACCCACGTCCGCACCGCCGTACCGGGATCGAGCGTCCGGAGCACGTCGGGTGCCGCCGCGAACGACCGGTCACAGGCGTCCGGGTCGAGCGGCCCGGTCTCGGGGACGTGCACGCCCCAGGCCGCGGTCCCGTCCGGCAGCTCGGCGGACCGCTCGAACTGGAGGCGCCCCACGGCCACCACGCGTCCGGTTGCCACCTGTGCCAGCCAGTCGAGCCCGGTGCCGTCGAGGCCGTAGCGCTCGACCTTCCGGTCGACGTCGGCGACGCTCGACGCGGCGTCCTCGGGGCTGCACCCGTGGGCGACGAGCCACCGTTCGGTGTCGGGCAGCACCGCACGGAGGGCGGCGAGGACCGCGGCCTCCCGGTCGGCCGGGTCGAGGTGCCGCACGCTCGCCTCGAGCGATGCGGTCAGCCCGGCGGGGTCCGCCGACGAGCCGACGGCGGCGGTGAGGAGCGTGACGGGGTCGGACCGGGCCTCCCGGTCCGCGCCGACCCGTCCCGCTCCGACCGGCCCCGGTACCCCCGCGGTCACTTCAGGCCGGAGGACGCGAGCCCGTCGATCACCCGGCGCTGGAGCACGATGAACAGGACGAGCACGGGGGCCATCGCCATCAAGCTGGCTGCCATGAGCAGCGGGTAGTCGATCGTCCGGTCGCTCGACAGCGTCGCGAGTCCGGCTGCGAGCGGCATGTCCTCGGCGCGGGTGGAGACGACGAGCGGCCAGAGCAGCTCGTTCCAGGACCACAGGACCGTCGTGATCGCGAGCACGCTGATCGAGGGTCGAGCCAGCGGCAGCATGATCCGCCAGAAGGTCTGGAACGGGTTCGCGCCGTCCATGCGGGCCGCTTCCTCGAGCTCGGCGGGCATGTTGAGGAACGCGGTGCGCATGAGGAACGTGCCGAAGGCGCTGAACAGCCCGGGGGCGACGATGCCGGCGAGGGTGTCGAGCCAGCCGAGGCCCTGCACGATCTGGTACTGCGAGATCAGGTACACCTGCGACGGTACGAGCAGGATCGACAGGACGATCCCGAGGATGACCGCGCGACCGCGGAACCGCATCCGGGCGAAGGCGTAGCCGGCCAGGGTGCAGAGGACGATCTGCGCCGCCGTGCGGATGAGGGTCACCCAGATCGACGTGGCGAGCTGGTCGAGGAACGGCAGCCGGTCGAACACGCGGACGAAGTTGCCCCACTGCAGGTCGCCCGGCCAGAACGTCGGCGTCGGCGACGTCACCTGTGCGTTCGTGGACAGCGCCATGATGATCTGCCAGAGGAACGGGAAGGCCATCACGAACCCGCCGACGCCGAGGACGACGTGGATCCACCAGTGGCTGCCGCCGCGGCGACCCGGACGCGACTGTGCGCGGACCGGGGTCCGGGTCCGGGTGGCGGCCTTCGTGGCAGCCGTCAGCTTGCTGCCGTGCGCGTCGATGATGCCGGTCATGACTGGACCCACTTCCGCTGGACCCGGAACTGCACGACGGTGATGATGCCGATGAGCAGGAAGATCACCATCGCGATCGCAGCCGCGAAGCCCTTGTCGTTGTCGATGAACCCGGCGCTGTAGAAGTAGAAGACGAGGGACATCGTCTTCGGGATGACCGGATTGGTGGAACCGAGGATGGCGTAGAGCAGGTCGAACAGCTGGAAGCTCGAGATCGTCGTGATGATGAGCACGAAGAAGATGCTCGGCGTCAGCAGCGGCACGGTGATCGAGTGGAACTGTCGCCAGCGGCTCGCCCCGTCGAGTTCGGCCGCCTCGTACAGCTCCGGTGGGATGTCCTTGAGCCCCGCGCCGAGGATGATCATCGAGAAGCCGAGGGACGACCAGAGCCCGACGAGCGAGACCGCGACGAGCGCGAAGCCCGGGGTCGAGATCCAGTACGGGCCGTCGACGCCGAACAACCCGAGGAACCAGTTCACGATGCCGAAGTCGCCGTTGAACATGATGCGCCAGACCAGCGCGATGGCGGCGGGCATCGCCACGTAGGGCAGGAAGAACAGGACCCGGTAGAACTGGGCGAAGCGCAGGCCCGGGGTGTTCAGCAGACTCGCGAGCCACACGGCGATCGGGATGCCGGCCAGGACGACCACCGTGTAGACGATCGTGTTGACGAGGGACTGGTACAGCTGCGGGTCGGTCACCAGGCGCTCGTAGTTCGCCAGCCCGGTGAAGCTCGAGCCGCCGAAGACCCCCCAGCTCGTGAACGAGTAGTAGAACGTCTGCAGGATCGGCCAGATGAAGAACGTGGCGACGCCGACCAGCAGCGGCAGGACGAACAGCCACGGCCAGACACCGTCGGTGCGTCGCGCCTGCTTCGACCTCGCGGGTTCGGAGGGACGGGTCTCGGGCGGCGGAGACGCCTGCGCGGCGTCCGGTCGCTGGGTGTTGATCGTCATGAGGTCGCTCCTCGGCCAGGGCGGTCGGATCGGGTGGTCCGGGTGGTGCTGCGTGCTGCTGGTACTGCGGGCGTTCGGCCCGCGGTGGGGGCTGCCGGCCGGTCAGGTGGAGCCCGACCGGCCGGCCTCCCTCACTCCTTGGCGAGTGCCGCGTCCATCTTCCGGGCGAGTTCCTCCGTCACCTGGTCGACGGGCTCGGACCCGTCGAACGCACTCGGCAACAGGTTCGTCTCCAGCGTGTTCCACGCGGCGGTGTTCTTCGACACCGGCAGCGGCTTCGCGTAGTCGACCGCGTCGAGGAAGACCTGCAGGTCCGCGTCCGGCATGGTCTTCGTGAAGGCGTCCTGCGTGCCGGTGTAGGCGGGGATGACCGCGCCCATGTCACCCTGCTGCTGCTGGGCGGGCTTGCTCGCCAGGTAGGCCTGGAGTGCCTGCGCGGCGGCCTTGTCCTTCGACCCTTCCGCGACGACGTTCGAGACGCCGTGGATGACGGTCGCCTGCTCCTTGCCCTTCGGCAGCGGGTAGGCGACGACGTCCTTCTCCATGTCGGAACCGATCAGCGCCGACCGGAACCAGCTGCCACCCTGGTACATCGCGACCTTGCCGGAGGTGAACCACTGGTCCGCCGTGGTGTCGGTCAGCTGCTTGATCGAGGGCGAGGCGCCGGACTCGATCAGGTCGGTCCAGAAGCCGATGCCCTCCTGCGCGGCCTTCGTGTCGTACGCCGACTCGTCCCCGTCGATCACGGAGCCGCCGGCCTGGAAGATCGTGTCGTAGTAGGTCGTCTGGCCGTCCATGCCCGCGGCGGCACCGTACGCGCCGTCGGACTTCAGCTTGCCGGACAGCTCGGCGCCGGTCTCCTGGAAGTCGTCCCAGGTCCAGTCCTTCGACGGCATGACGACGCCGGCCTTCTCGAACAGCGCCTTGTTCATCCAGACGCCGATGGTGTCGAAGTCCTTCGGCACGCCGTACTGGGTGCCGTCGTACGTGTAGAGCTTGTTGAGCGCTGCCGAGTAGTTCGCCGGGTCGATCGCACCGGACTCCACCGAGCCGGTGATCGGGGCGAGCTTGCCGTTGGCTGCGTACAGCTGGAAGTTCGGCCCGTTCATCCAGAACAGGTCGGGCAGGGTGTTGCTCGAGCCCTGGGTCTGCAGCTTGGTGAAGTAGTTGGCGTACGGCGTGACGTCGACGTTGACCGTGATGTCGGGGTACTCCTCGTTGAACCCCTCGATGTTGGCCTTGATCGCGTCGACCTGGTTCTGGTCCCAGACGGCGTACGTCAGGTTCGCCTTCGTGTCCTTCGCGACCTCGCCGGAACCGGAGTCGGAGGACCCCGCGGAGGAGGCGCTGCTGCAGCCGGCGAGCAGCGCGACGGCGCTGACGGCGGCTGCGAGACCGAGCAGTGCGCGGCGGCGGCCGCGGCCCGGGTGGGCGGTGGGAGCGGTCATCGGGTGGTCCTTTCGGGAACGTCGTCGCGGTCGGGAGTGGTCGCGAAGTGTCGGAGGGTGGCGTCGGGGAGCGGCGGCACGTCGATGGGGACGGAGCCGTCGCGGAGCGAGCGGGTGGCGAGCGCCCCGGCGGCGACGGCGGCCCGTGCCGCGATCGGGGACAGGGTGGTCGGCTCGCCGAACGCCAGGGAGCGGAGGAACTCGGTCATGGTGAGCAGGTCGGCGTCGGCGTGGCCGTCCTCGACGCCGTCGATCGGGTACTCGACGTCCCCGGCCACGTCCCAGTTGCGGCGGTGGTTCCAGACCTTGACCATGCCGCCGCCGGTGTCCCCGATGTTCTCGAGGCGACCGTGGGTGCCGATCACCGTGTAGTTCCGCCAGTAGTCGGGCGTGAAGTGGCACTGCTCGTAGCTGGCCTGCACGCCGTTCTCGAGCGTCATCATGACCATCGAGACGTCCTCGACGTCGACGACGGGGTTCAGGCCGGTCTGCTCGGCGGGCGGCCAGTTGTCGAACGAGAACCAGTCGGTCATCAACTCGTCACTGCGGTCCCGGCGGTCCGTGACGTCGCCGTAGACCGAGAGCGAGCCCATGCCGACGACGCGGCTGGTGTACGCGTTGGCGAGGGCGTGCACGACGTCGAGGTCGTGGCTGGCCTTCTGCAGCAGGAGCGAGTTCACGCGGCTGCGGTCGGCGTGCCAGTCCTTGAAGTAGTAGTCGCCGCCGTTGCCGACGAAGTGGCGCACCCAGACGGCCTTGACCTCGCCGATCTCGCCGCGCCCGATCACGTCGAGCATCAGGCGGACCACGGCCGCGTGCCGGAAGTTGTGACCGACGTAGAGCGGGGTACCGGTCTCGGCGGCGGTGTTGAGGACGGCGTCGGCGTCCTCGAGGGTGATGGCGAGGGGCTTCTCGAGGTAGACGGCGATGCCGGCACGGAGCAGGTCGATCGCGATCTCGGCGTGCGTCCAGTCGGGGGTGGTGACGATCGCGGCGTCGACGAGGTTCTCGGCGCCGTCGGCTCCGATCAGTGCGCGGTGGCCGTCGACGACGGTGGCGTCCGGCCAGGCATCGGCGGCTCGCTGCCGCCCCGACGCCGTGACGTCGGCTGCGGCCACGATCCGGGCGTCGACCCCGTCGACCCCGTCGGCGTCGAGTCCGGCGGCGGCGACGTGGTTCGCGATGGACGACCGCTGACCGATGCCGACCACGCCGACCCGCAGTGTTCGCGTGCTCGTGGTGCTCATCTCGCTCCCTTGCGTGATTGTGACGGCCGTGATGCCAAATCGATCATGAATGCACAATATGTGCTCATGGATCGCTCACGGAAGCGAGATACGAGGGTTTTACACGCCGGTAACGTGCCGCCCGGGCGGCCCGGGCCGCCCGGGCCGCCCGGGCCGCCCGGGCCGCGCGTCGGGCCCCTGGCGGAGGATCAGTCGGCGACGACGAGCTCCGCGCCGGCGGCGGCCAGGTCTGCGGCGAACTGCGCCGGGACGTCCCGGTCCGTCACCAGGACGTCGATGCGGTCGAGCGGGCAGATCCGGGCGAAGGTGGAGCGCTCGATCTTCGTGGAGTCGGCGACCACGATCACCCGCCGTCCGACGGAGGCGAAGTGCCGGCTGACCTCCGCCTCACCCTCGTGCATGGTGGTGGCGCCGTACTGGCCGGTCAGGCCGTCGACCCCGAGCACGACCACGTCGAGCGCGAACTCGTCGAGCGTGTCGCGCACCAGGGGGCCGATCAACTCGTAGGACTGGCGACGGGCGACGCCGCCGGTCACGACGATCTTGACGTTCGCGCGGACGGAGAGCTCGTACCCGATGTTGAGCGCGTTCGTGACGATGGTGATGCCGTACTCCCCGTCGGCGCGGAGGAAGCGCTCGCTCTTGCCGAGTTCCCGTGCCACCTCGGTCGTCGTCGTCCCGCCGTTGAGCCCGACCGTGTCACCGGGGGCCACGAGTGCGGCCGTCGCCCGGGCGATGGCGGTCTTCGCCTCGGCCTGACGGGCGATCTTGTACTGCAGGGGCAGCTCGTAGCCCGCTCCGAGTGCCGCGGCACCGCCGTGCGTCCGGGTCACCAGGCGCTGGTCGGCGAGGGTGGCGAGGTCGCGACGAGCGGTCGCCGCGGAGATCCCGAGCGCGTCGCCGATCTCGGTGATCGAGACGTTGCCGCGATCGCTCACCAACTCGAGGAGGGCGTTGAGCCTCTGCTGCGGGGTCATGGCGTCATCCTACGGGCGCTGGTCCGGCACCCTCGTGATCGGAAATGACGTTTTGTACTTGCATCGCGCACGATCGATCGTCATGCTGGCCCGTACCGATCACCAAGGATCGGTCCGACCGGAAGGACACCATGTCCGACACCTTCGTGGGCGCCGAGCTGGCATCGCAGCCGGACTCCTGGCGCTCCGCCGCGGCCCTGCTGCCCTCGTTCATCGACGTCCTCCCCCAGCCGGGTGAGCGCGTCGCCGTCATCGGCTGTGGCACGAGCTGGTTCATCGCGATGAGCTACGCCGTCGCCCGCGAGTCCGCAGGCCTCGGGCAGACCGACGCCTTCGCCGGCTCCGAGTACCCCGCCGCGCGCCAGTACGACCGCGTCGTCACCATCTCGCGCTCGGGCACCACGACCGAGATCATCGACCTGCTGCGCGCCCTGCCCGACCAGCGGACCGTGCTCATCACGGCCGTGCCGGACAGCCCGGCCGCCGCGGACGCCGACGACGTCGTCGCGTTGCCCTTCGCCGACGAGCGCTCCGTGGTGCAGACCCGGTTCGCCACCACGGCGCTCGCGCTGCTCCGCGCCTCCCTCGGCGACGACGTCGAGGCCCTCGCCGCCCAGGCCGAGACCGCGTTGACCCTGCCGATCGACGACCTGCTCGACGCCGAGCAGGTGACGTTCGTCGGCCGTGGCGCCGCGGTGGGCCTGACGTCCGAGGCCGCCCTGAAGACGCGCGAGGCCGCGCAGTTCTGGGCCGAGTCGTACCCGGCCATGGACTACCGCCACGGTCCGATCGCGATCGCGCAGCCCGGCCGCCTGGTCTGGTCCCTCGGCCCGGTGCCGGACGGTCTCGCCGACGAGGTCGCGGCCACCGGTGCCCGCCTCGTGCACCACGACCTCGACCCGCTCGCCGGACTCGTCGTCGTGCACCGGTTCGCCGTCGCCCTCGCCGAGCGCCGCGGTCTCGACCCGGACCACCCGCGCTCGCTCACCCGGTCGGTCATCCTCACCTGATGACGGCACGCGGGGCAGTGCTCGGGGTCGACGTCGGCGGCACGGGCATCAAGGCCCGACTGACCGCCGATGACGGACGGTTGCTCGACGAGCAGCGTGTCCCGACCCCGCGAGACGACCCCGCGGCCGGGGCCCTCGCCGTCGTCGTGGCCGACCTCGCCGTGCACGCGCGCTCGGTCGCCCGACAGCACGGCGCCGGCCTCGACGCCGTCGGCCTGGTCGTCCCCGGTGTGGTCGACGAGGCCGCCGGCCGCTCGGTGCTGTCCGTGAACCTCGGCTGGCAGGACGTCCCCGTCCGCCAGCGGGTCGCTGCGACCCTCCGGGCGACGGGCACCGACGTCCCGCTCGCGTTCGGCCACGACGTGCGCGCCGGGGCCCTCGCCGAGGTGCGGGCCGGCGGGCTCGACCGCGGCACGGTCGCGTTCGTCCCGGTGGGCACCGGGCTCGCGAGCGCCCTCGTCGTCGACGGGCGCGTCGTCAGCGGTGACGGCTGGGCCGGCGAGATCGGCCAGGTCCGCATCGTCCACGGTCCGCACGCGGGCCTCCGGGTCGAGGAGGTCGCCTCGGCCGGTGCCGTCGCACGCCGGAGCGGCGCACCGACCGCGCACGCCGCGATGCTCCGCGTCCGCGCCGACGACCTCGTCGCCCGCCGGGCGTGGGACGACTGCGTCGACGTGCTCGCCGACGTGCTGGCCTGGCTGACGGCCGCCGCGGGGTGTCACACCCTGGTCATCGGCGGCGGACTCGCGCAGTCCGGTCCGCTCCTGCTCGACCCCCTCACCGCGGCGCTGGGCGACCGGCTGGTCGGCGTCCGCGTCCCGGCCGTCGTCGGCGCACGGCACGGTGACACCGCCGGCGCGATCGGGGCCGCTCTCCTGGCGCAGGAGCTGCTGGACCGCGACCTCCCGAGCCACCGCCGGCAGGACGACGACCGTCCGCACCGAGACGACGGCCGGACGGCGGTGTCGGCGTGACGACGCTCGTCCGCGCCCCACGGGTGGTCACCGCCGAACTCGACCTGGTCGACGGGTGGATCACGGTGACCGACGGTCGGGTCGCCGCGGTCGGCAGCGGCCCGGCACCCTCGTGCGACCACGTGGTCGAGGCTCCCGGCACCGTCGTCCCGGGCTTCGTCGACCTCCACGCGCACGGCGCCCTCGGCCACGACTTCGCCTCGTGCTCGGCCGACGACGCCCGCGCCGCCGTCGCGCACCACGCCGGACGCGGCACGGCACACCTCGTCGCGTCGATCGCGACCGGGACGGGGCCGGACACGGTCGCCGCACTCCACCGCCTCGGACCGCTCGTCGCCGACGGCACGCTCGCCGGCCTGCACCTCGAGGGGCCGTGGCTCGCGCCCGCCCGCCGCGGCGCGCATGCGGTCGCCCTGCTGCACCCGCCGTCTGCCGCCGAGGTCGACCTCCTGATCGACGCCGGAGGCCCAGCCCTCCGGGTGGTCACGCTCGCCCCCGAACTCCCCGGTGCGATCGACGCGATCCGCCGCCTGGTCGACGCCGGGATCGTCGCCGCGATCGGCCACACCGACGCCGACAGCGAGCAGGTGCAGCGAGCGGCCGACGCCGGCGCCACCCTGGTCACCCACCTCTTCAACGGCATGCCCCCGCTGCACCACCGTGTGCCCGGTCCGGTCGGGGTCGCCCTGACCGACGACCGGCTGACCGTGGAGTGCATCGTCGACGGCCACCACCTGGACCCGGTCGCCGTCGACCTGGTCCGCCGCACCGCCGGTGACCGCCTGGTGTTCGTCTCGGACGCGATGGCCGCCACCGGCTGCGCCGACGGCGCCTACCGGATCGCCGGGTCCGACGTCGTCGTCGAGGGCGGTGTCGCGATGCTCGCCGACCGGTCCTCGCTGGCCGGCAGCACCATCACCGTCGGCGACGCCGTCGCCCGGGTCCTCGCCGCTCGTCCCGGGGGTCGGCCCGGTCGTGCTCGTCCTGACGACGTCCGGGAGGCCGTGGCCGCCTCGTCCGTCCGGGCCTCCGCGGTGCTCGGCCTGCGTCCACCCCTCACCGTCGGTGCCGCCGCCGACCTGGTCGTCCTCGACCCTGAGGGCCGCCCCACCGTCCTGGAGGTCCCCGCGTGATCGTCGTCCTCACCCCGAACCCGGCGGTGGACGTCACCTACCGCGTCGCCGAACAGGCCGTGGGTGTGACCCAGCGCGTGCTCGACGTCGCCCGCCGACCGGGCGGGAAGGGCGTCAACGTGGCCCGGGTGCTCCACGCGGCGGGCGTGGAGACGACGTCGGTCCTGCCGCTCGGCGGGACCACCGGCTCCTGGACGGCCGAGGCACTGCAGCGCGACGGGCTCACGACGACGGCCGTGCCGGTCGCCGGGGACACACGGACCACGGTGACGGTCGTCGACGACCTCGCGCACCCGACCATGTACGGCGAACCCGGACCCGCGGTCACCGCGGACGAATGGGCTGCGGTGGGCGTCGCGGTGCACGGGACCTGCGCCGCCGCGTCCGCATTCGTCGTGTCCGGGTCCCTCCCGCGCGGCGCCGATCCCCGTGTGGTCCGCCCCTGGGTCGGCGGCGCGGTCGACGCGGGGGTGCTGGTCGTGGCCGACCTGTCCGGTCCGGCGCTGCTCGAGGCCGCGTCCGCCGGCGCCACGATCTGCAAGCCGAACCGCGACGAGCTCCTCGACGCCACCGGTGCCCCGGACGAGCGGGCCGGCGCCCTCGACCTGCTCGCACGCGGAGCCGGGGTCGTCGTCGTCTCCGCGGGCTCGGCGGGCATCAGCGCGCACACGCCGGACGGGGTCGTCTCCGTCGCGGCGGTCCCCGACGTCCACGGCAACCCGACCGGCGCGGGCGACGCCGCCACGGCCGGGCTCGTCCTCGCGCTCACGGCGCCCGACGGCCGCCGCACGACGGGTGCCCCGGCGCCGGACCCCCTCGGACACGACGTCCTCCGGCACGCCCTGCGCAGCGCAGCGGCGTACGGCGCCGCCGCGGTCCTGCGCCCCGTCGCGGGCGAGGTCGACCGCGACGCCGTCGACCGATTCCTGACCCAGCTCGACCGAACCGGGAGCTCCACATGACCACCGCACTCACCCTGACCGGCATCCTCGACACCGCCCGCACCGCCCGCCGGGGTGTCGGGGCGTTCAACGTCGTGCTCCTCGAGCACGCCGAGGCCATCGTCGCCGGCGCCGAGCACGCCGGGTTGCCGGTCGTCCTGCAGGTCAGCGAGAACTGCATCCGCTACCACGGCGGCCTGACGCCGATCGTCACCGCGACCCAAGCCGTCGCGCGGGCCGCCGACGTCGAGGTCCTGGTGCACCTCGACCACATCGAGGACCGAGCACTCGTCCACGCCGGGATCGCCCTCGGCGTCGACTCCGTCATGTTCGACGGCTCGCATCTGGACCACGACGCCAACGTCGCGGCGACCCGGGAGCTGGCCGACGCGTGCCACGCCGCCGGGATCGCTATCGAGGCGGAGCTCGGCGAGGTCGGCGGCAAGGACGGTGTGCACGCACCCGGTGTCCGGACCGACCCGGACGAGGCCGCCGCGTTCGTCGACGCCACCGGCGTCGACGCCCTGGCGGTCGCGGTCGGGACCTCACACGCGATGCAGACCCGCGAGGCGTCCGTCGACCGGGACCTCGTCGAGCGGCTGCGGGCCTCCGTCCCGGTGCCGCTCGTGCTGCACGGCTCGTCGGGCCTGTCGGACGAGGAGCTCCGTGGGGCGGTCCGGGCCGGCATGACGAAGGTCAACATCTCGACGCACCTGAACGGCTTGTTCACCCGGGCCCTGCGCGACGTGCTCGACGAACGGCCGGACCTGGTCGACCCGCGCCGCTACGTCGCCGCGGGTCGGGACGCCGTGGCCGCCGAGACCGCCCGCCTGCTCACGCTCCTGGCCGGCTGAGCGGGACGACCACCGCCGGACCGTCCGTAGCGCTCACCGCGGAACGCGTCCGGCGGTCCGGTCGGCTCAGCCGCGGGTGTGGCTCGCCCAGACCGCCGCGCTGCCCTTGCGGAGCACGACGTTGCCGTCCGACTGCATCCGCAGGGTCATGCCGGTCCCGCCGCGCTTCGCCGTGCCGGTCGACCAGCGCTTCTCGCCGAAGGGACCGGCGAGCACGAGGTCGCCGCTCGGCAGGAGCAGGAGGGACGCCCCCGCACCACCGCCGGACTTCCGGAACAGGACCGTGCTGCCGGAGGTGGCGACGAGCTGCCCGTTCGAACGGACGCTGAGGCGTCGGGTACCGCTGGCGTCCCGGATCGACTGACCCGGCACGAGGGTGGCACCGGGGACGAGCCGGTCGGTGCCGGGTGCACCGTTGCGCCAGAGGACGACCCCGTCGCGCGCGGTCACGCGGACGTCGCCGGCGTCGTCAACCGTCAGGCGGGCGCCGCCGGAGGTGGTCGTCGCCGACGTGGACCAGACGACCGCGCCGGACGGTGCCACGACGGAGAGCCGGCCGCTCGGGTCGAGCCGGAGCCCGGCACCGTCGGCCTGTCCGCTGCTCTGCCAGAGGCGTCGACCGTTGCCCCACTCGACCAGGGAGCCGTCACCCTGCAGGTCCAACCAGTACTGCCCGTTCGGGGAGTGGATGGACGTCCCGGCGGGCACGGTCCGCGTCCCCGAGGTCATGGACGTGGCGTCCGCCCCGGCCGCGGCGGCCGTCGTCGTCGGCGGGGTGCAGTCCGGCGCCGTCGGGAGCACGCGTCCGAGCGCCGACCAGTTCGGCGACCCGAGTCCGGTCGCCGCGTCCCAGCCGCGGGCTGCGCGCCACGTGCCGTTGCTGCCGGTGACGACGTCGCGGAACGCGGCGGGGTTCGCGTAGAGGGCCTGGTGCACGTCGCCGACTCCGGCAGCGCACCCGCGCGCGGTCAACGCCACCGCGAGCTGTCCGGCGAGCACCGGGGACGCCAGGCTGGTGCCACCGCCGAGCACGAAACCGTGCGCGGTCGACATGTAGACCGCGAGTCCCTCGGCGGGGTCGGCGAGTGCGGCGACGTCCGGCAGCTGGCGCCTGGTCCCGCTGGTGCCCGTGCCGGTCTGCCATGCGGGCCTGGCGTAGGCCCGCGAGGTACCACCGCCACCGGCTCCGAGCGAGTTCGACCACCCGGCCTCGGTCCAACCCGTCCTGGTCTTGGTGAGCGACGTGCCCCCGACACCGACGACCGCGGGCGAGGACGCCGGGTAGGAGACGTCGCGGATGGTCGTCGTCGGGCCGGTCGGGCACTGCGCGCCGTCGTCCCCGGTCGCGGCGAAGACGGTGGCACCGGCTGCGACGATCCGCGAGAGCGCCGCGTCGAGCGCCGCCCGCGCTCCGGCCGGGGTCCGCGTCTCACAGCTGCCCCACGAGATGCTCACCGCCGTGATGCCCGCGGTGCGGACCTCGTCGGCGATGCGGCTGTAGGCGTCGTAACTGCCCCGGAAGGAGTTCTCGGTCACGTAGACCCGCTGCCGAGCGCCCGGAGCGACGGCGAGGAGCGCCTGCTGGTCGAGCGCGACCTCGGTCTCGCCCTGGTTCCCGTCGCCGACGTGGGGGTCCGCGCCCGCCACCGCGATCTGGTCGAGCGCCGGGAGCTTCCGCCCGGCCGCCACGGCGTAGGCGCTGAGGTCGTTGCGGTCCCAGCCGGAGAACTGCACGGTCGCGATGGTCGCACCGGCCCCCGCCGTCGCCGATCCGGACGACCGGTAGGCCCCGGCGAGGTCGGCGGGGGCGTACCCGCCGGGGACGGCAGCGTGGGCCAGTGCCGGGCGGGTGTCGAGCCCGAGCACGGAGACCACGGCGCCGTCGAAGGCCCGTGGCAGGGTCGGCTCGGCGACGGGGTGCATGCCGTCACCGGTGCCGACCAGTTCGACCCCGAACAGGGCCTCGGCCTGGGCAGCGGTGCCGTGTGCCTCGACCTCCCACGTGTCCGGGTCGGTCACGGTGAAGCCCGCACCCGTCAGCACGGCGCGGGCGCGGGACCGGGCGTCGTCGACGGGGGCGACCGCCGCCACCGCCGCAGCACGCTGGTCGGCGGTGTCACCCGAGGTCGACACCGGCAGGGCGGCGAGGGCGGCCGGGTCGACCGGGCGGAGGACCAGCGTCAGGTCGACCGGGGTGTCGTCGGGGGTCGCACCGGCCGTCGGGTCGGACGGCGCCGGCACACCACCGGCGGCCGGATCAGCAGGCGCGGTGGGCACGGTGGCGCTTGGCTGCGCCTGCGCGGGGAGGCCCGTGCCGGCGACGGCGAGCGCCACCACGACGGCGGCGGCGAGGAGGGTCGGCGTGCGGGGTGACATCAACGATCGCTTCCGGGGTCGGAGACGACGGCCGTCCCGGGCCGCCGGTCCGCTCGGTGACGGACGTTGCACGCTAACCCGGGGTGGCACGGGTGCTGCAGCCCCAGTTCCGGGGACCGCGGCGGGAGTTCAGCAGAGCGGGACGTTCACCGCGAGGCCGCCCATCGCGGTCTCCTTGTACTTCGTCGACATGTCGGCACCGGTCTGCCGCATCGTCTCGACGACCTGGTCGAGCGACACGTGGTGCACCCCGTCGCCGCGCAGGGCCATCCGGGCGGCGTTCACGGCCTTGTTCGCGGCGATGGCGTTCCGCTCGATGCACGGGATCTGCACGAGGCCGCCGATCGGGTCGCAGGTCAGCCCGAGGTTGTGCTCCATCGCGATCTCGGCCGCGTTCTCGACCTGCTCCGGGGTGCCACCGAGGACCTCGGCGAGCCCGGCCGCCGCCATCGAGGCCGCGGACCCGACCTCGCCCTGGCAGCCGACCTCGGCTCCGGAGATCGACGCCCGCTCCTTGTAGATCGAGCCGATCGCACCGGCGGTGAGCAGGAACCGCACGACGGCGTCGTCCCGTTCCGTCCGGGACCCGCGTGCGACCGGTCCGACGTAGGTCAGTGCGTAGGCGAGCACCGCGGGGATGATCCCGGCAGCACCGTTCGTCGGCGCGGTGACGACGCGACCGCCCGAGGCGTTCTCCTCGTTGACCGCCATCGCGGTGAGGTTCACCCACTCCATCGCGAAGAGCGGGTCGTGGTCCGGGTCGTCGCGGGTGAGCTGCTCGTACCAGTCGGCGGCGCGACGCCGGACCTCGAGTCCACCGGGGAGCGTGCCGGTGCGGCGGACGCTGCGCTCGACGCAGTCCTCCATCACGGCGTGGATGCGCAGGAGTCCGGCACGGACCTCGTCCTCGGTGCGGCTCGCGGTCTCGTTGGCGAGCGCCACACCGCTGACCGGGAGGCCCGCGGTCGCGCATGCGGACAGCAGCTCGGCTCCGCTGGAGAAGGGGTGGGGCACCGCGTCGGTCTCCACGGGGATCGCGGTGCCGGCGACGTCCTCGCCCGGCTCCTCGTCTCCGTCGCGGGCGATGAACCCGCCGCCGATCGAGTAGTACGTCTCGACCGCGGTCTCGGTCCCGGTCGCGTCGAACGTCCGGAGGCGCATCGCGTTCGGGTGCCGGGGCAACATCGTCAGCGGGTGCAGCACGATGTCGTCGAGCCGGAAGGGGACGGCGGTCCCGCTCGCCAGGGTCAGTCTGCCGGTGGACTCGAGGGCGTCGAGCGCGGCCGTCATCACGTCGGGGTCGACGTCCTCGGGTCGGTGCCCCATGAGCCCGACCGCGACGGCGCCGAGCGTCCCGTGTCCGCGACCGGTCGAGGCGAGCGAGCCGTAGAGGTCGACGCGGATCGTGTCGACCGGGCCGTCCGCCGTGCGCGCGGCGAACTCGGCGGCGGCGCGCATCGGTCCCACGGTGTGGGAGCTCGACGGGCCGACACCGATGCTGAACAGCTCGAAGACGGAGACCGGCACGACGGCGAGCCTACGCCGTCCGGACGGGTCGGCCAGTGTCGGCGTTCCGCTCGCCGGGCGGCACCCTCAGCGACGGGTGCCCTGCGTCGGCATCACGACCCAGAGCACCACGTAGGCGATCCAGAGCGGCCCGGGGAACAGGCTGAGCAGGACCCAGAGCACGCGGACGGCGGTGCGGGACCAACCGAAGCGGTCGGCGATGCCGGCACAGACCCCGGCGAGCATGCGACCGGAGCGGGGACGGTGGAGTGTGTTCGTCATGTCCCCGACGCTACGGGGTCCCGCTGCGCGGCGGCAGCCGGGCCGCACCCGGCTCGAGGGTGGGGGCAACCCCACCAGCGCTGGACGGGCCTCCCGGCAGCCGCCCTACGGGAGCAGGACGATCTTGCCGCGGGTGTGGCGCTCCTCGAGCTCGGCGTAGGCGTCCTGCACGCGGTCGAGCGGGTAGGTCGCGGCGATCGGGACCTCGATCGAGCCGTCGGCGACCATGTTCGCCAGCGCCGACAGGATCTCCGGGTCGGCGGTGTCCGCGCTGCCGGAGGCCCTGGCCCCGACCTCGGCCGCAGCGTCGAAGGCGATCACGGTCTCGATGCGGTCGGCGGGGATCCCGAGGGTGATGCCGAGGTGCACGTACTCCGGGCCGAACGTGTCGATGAGCGCGTCGATGCCGTTCGTGGCGAGTTCGCGGATGTGCTCCTCGAGCCCGTCGCCGTACGCGACCGGGCGGGCCTTCTTCCCGCGCAACCACTCGTGGTTCGCCTCGGAGGCGATCGCGATGACGTCGACGCCCTCGTTCGTCAGCAGCTGCGTGACGAACCCACCCACGCCACCGGCAGCACCGGAGACGACGACCGTCTCGCCGGCTCGCGGGTCGACGGCACGGACGGCTGCTGCCGCGGTGGTGGCGATGACGTCGAGACCGCCCGCCGCCTCCCACGAGAGCAGGCGGGGCTTCGGGACGAGCTGTCCGGCGGGGACGGAGACGTACTCGGCCTGGCTCGAGCGCTCCCACGACCAGCCCAGGACCTCGTCGCCCTCCTCGAACCCGTCGACGTCCAGGCCGATCGCGGCGACGGTGCCGGCGAGGTCGGTGCCCTGGCCGGACGGCAGTCTCGACGGGTCGTGGTCGTCCACCACGCCCTGGCGGATCGCGGACTCGCCGGGGTTGACGCCGGCGGCGCGGACCTTCACGAGCACGCGGCCGGGAGCGACGTCGGGGACCGGGACCTCGGCGACGTGCAGGACGGAGCGGTCGCCCCACTCGTCGAAGCGGACGGCGCGCATGGTGTCAGGGAGAGCAGTCATCCCGCGTCACGGTACGCCAGCGGGCCGCTCCCCGTCCGGAACGACACTTCATGGACCGCTCCATCAGCGCCCTCGTGGGACACTGACGCCATGCCCATCCTCCACAAGGACATGCAGCTGTGCATCTCGCTCGCCGCCCGCCCGAGCAACATCGGCACCCGCTTCCACAACTTCCTCTACGACGAACTCGGACTCGACTTCGTCTACAAGGCGTTCACCACGACGGACCTGCCCGGCGCGGTCGCCGGCATCCGTGCGCTCGGCATCCGCGGCTGCTCGGTGTCGATGCCGTTCAAGGAGGACGTGATCCCCCTCGTCGACGAGCTCGAGGAGTCGGCGCGGGCGATCCGCTCGGTCAACACGATCGTCAACGACGGCGGGGTCCTGACCGGCTCGAACACCGACTACGAGGCCGTCGCGTCCCTGCTTGACTCGCACGGGGCCGACCGCTCCGCCCGGGTCCTGCTCCGCGGGTCCGGCGGCATGGCGAAGGCGGTCACGGCGGCGTTCCGGGGTGCCGGGTTCGAGCAGCTCACCGTCGTCGCCCGGAACGAGGCGACCGGCAGCGCCCTCGCCGACCAGTACGGGTACGCCTGGGTCGATGCCGAGGACCGTGCCGGCGACGCCGACCTGCTCGTCAACGTCACGCCGCTCGGCATGCGCGGCGACGAGGAGACGACGCTGTCCTTCGCACCCGACCGCATCGCGTCGGCGCAGACCGTGTTCGACGTCGTCGCGTTCCCCGCCGAGACCCCGCTCGTCCGGGCCGGTCGCGAGGCCGGGGCGCACGTCATCACGGGTGCCGAGGTCATCGCCCTCCAGGCGGCCCGTCAGTTCGAGCGGTACACGGGCGTCGCGCTCACCGCGGACCAGGTCGCCCGGGCGAGCGCGTTCTCGCGCGAGGAGTAGCGCGGCACCCCCTCGCTCAGACGCCGCCATCTCGCCCGGACGCCGCGGGATCCGGCGGCGTCTCGCGTAGGGCGCGGCGTCGCACGCACACGGGGGCGTGTCAGCGCTCGCCAGCGTCAGTGGCTGCGCGCGCGTCCCGCGGCGACCCAGCCGAGCCGGCGTGCGGTCTCGCGGTTCCGGAACCAGATGCCCGGCTGCGCGATGAAGCCGGGGACGAGCGAGCCGGGACCCTTGACCGGGTTCTCACGGATCGTGACGCGGCAGCCTCGGGGGTGCGGCTCGACCTCGACCTCGACGCGCGCCTCGCCCACCGGCCAACCCCGGGCCTGGATCACCATGCGGCGGGGCTCGTCGTACTCGAGCACGTGCGTCGTGTCGTTGATCACGAACGGCCAGATGCCGAACGAGTGGTGGATCTTCGTGCCGACCGCGGGCCAACCGGGGTCCTCGCCGCGCATCCGGGAGGCTCCGACCACCCAGGTGGGGTAGAGCCAGCCGTCGCGCAGGACGTCGAAGACCTCTTCCGGCGTGCAGTGGATGATCCGGACGTTCTTCGCCATGTCAGCTCCTCGGTGCCAGGTCGACGTCAACCGGCAGCCCGTAGGTGTGCCGGAGGGCGCTCTTCGCCGCGTGCCAGCCTGCCATGCCGTGCACTCCCGGGCCCGGGGCCGCGGACTGCGACGCCAGGTACATGCCGCCGCCCATCCGCCACGGGTCACTCGAGAGCACCGGGCGCTTGACCAGCTGCCAGAAGCTCGCGGCACCGGCGGCGATGTCCCCGCCGGAGTAGTTCGGGTTGTACTGCTCCATGTCGACGGCGGTCCGGCTGTTCGTCGCGACGATGGTGTCGCGGAAGCCCGGGGCGAACCGTTCGATCTGGCGGATGACGGACTCCTGGTGGTCGACCGTCGAGCCGGCGGGGACGTGCGCGTACGCCCAGAAGACGTGTCCGCCCTCGGGCGCCCGGCTGGGGTCGACGACCGTCGGTTCGGAGCCGAGCACGTACGGCCGGTCGGGGTCCTGCCCGCGGGCGACCTGCGCCTCGGCCTCGGCGATCTCGGCGCGGGTGCCGCCGATGTGCACGGTGCCCGCGCGACGGAGCTCGGGGTTCGTCCACGGCACCGGCTCGGACAGCGCGAAGTCGACCTTCGCCGCCGCGTTGCCGAACCGGAAGCGGCGCAGTGATCCGCGCTTCGGCGACGGCAGCTGGTTCCCGGCGATGCTGAGCATGGTGGGGACGCTCGTGTCGAAGAACACCGCCTTGGCCGGTGTCAGGTCCCCGAGCGAGTGAACTTCACGGCCGGTCTCGATCGTGCCGCCGTGCGCGACGAGGTCGGCGGCGAGCGCGTCGACGATCGCCTGGCTCCCGCCGATCGGCACCGGCCAGCCGCGGGCGTGCGCGTACACGCCGAGCGAGAGCGCTGCGGCCGCGGTGGCGAGGGACGGCATGTGCTGGATCGAGTGCGCCGCCACGCCGCTGATCATCGCCGGGGCGACCTCGTCGCGGAAGCGCAGGTTCCAGGCGCGGGAGCCCTGTTCGAGCGCGCGGAGGCCGAACCGGGCCACGGTCACCGGGTGCCGTGGGACGTGCAGCAGGGCGTCGGTGGCGAAGTCGGACACCTGGTCGGCGTTCCGGACGAGCGGGGCCATGAGCTGCCGGTACGCCCCGCCGTCGATGCCGAGGCTGTCCGCGGTGCGCTCGAGGTCCTGGTACGCGATGCCCGCCCGGCCGTTGTCGAGCGGGTGGCCGTACTGGACCTCGGGCAGTCGGAGCTCGATGCGCTGCTCCATGCCGAAGGCGCGGAAGAACTCGGACTGCAGTGCCATCGGGTGCACGGCCGAGCAGACGTCGTGCAGGTGGCCCGGGAGGGTCAACTCCTTCGTCCGGGCACCACCACCGATGGTGTCGTTCCGTTCGACCACCTCGACGCTGAGCCCGGCGCGGGCGAGGGTCACCGCCGCGGCCAGCCCGTTCGGTCCGGCTCCGACGACCACCGCATCAACCATGCGGGTGAGCCTACGGAGCGGCGGCTGGACGTGGTACCGGCGCCCGGTCAGCTCGTGGTGGTGTCCGCCTCGGCCGGGTCCGTGCCGTCGTCCGACCCGTCCGCGTCCGTCGGGTCGTCGTCACCGACCGGTCGGCCCGTGCCGACGGGGTGCTCGGCGACGAGTGCCGCGAAGTCCTCGTCCAGGAGCTGCTGCACGCGCTCCTCCCGCCCGACCTCGTAGTCGTCGGCCGGCCGCTGCGCCCATCCGAGTCGTCCGACGACGGTCGTGCCGATGTCGTCCCAGGCCCGGGCCCGAGCGGCGAGCACGATGCCGTCCACGAAGTACTGGTCGTCGCGACGGGCGTCGAGCCGCCGGGCGAGTTCCTCGTACGTCGCCTCGCGCGTCCGGAGCTTGAGGTCGTCGCCGCGGCGGTAGTCGTGCTGGTGCTGCGACCTCCCGCCCTGCTTGCTCGACCGGACCCGGATCTCGCGCATCCGCTCGGCGTCGGCGCGCTGTTCCTCGGCCATCCGGTGGAGTTCCTGGCGGGTGGCGTCGGCGATGAGGGCGTGGTCGAAGTACCCCTGGTCGCGCAGGGCGTTCGTGATGATGCGGTTCGCGACGGCCACGGTGACGGCGGCCTTCGCGATGAGGAAGCCCTCGTCCACGGCGCGCTTCAGTTCGACCTGGCTGACGGGTCGGTCGCGCACGTCGGGCTTGCGTCGTCCGAACAGTGCCATGCGACGACGATACCGGCGACGGACGACGGTCCGCCCGGAGCCGGGCCCTGACCCGCGTGATGACGGACGGGAGGCCCGTGGCGGTGTCGCCACGGGCCTCCCGTCCGTCGTCGGTCGCGCAGCGACCTCAGGGCTCCGTGATGAAGCCCTCCTCCACCATCCACTCGAACGCGACGTCCGCGGGCTCGCGCCCCTCGACGTCCACCTGGCGGTTGAGCTCCTGGAGCACCGCATCGGTGAGCTTCGGCGAGATCTGGTCGAAGACCCCCTCGAGCTGCGGGTACTCCTCGAGCGCCGAGGTCGACAGCACGGGGGCGACGTTGTACGCCGGGAAGAACCCGCGGTCGTCCTCGAGCACGCTCAGCCCGAGGGACTTGATGCGGCCGTCGGTCGTGAAGACCTCGCCGAAGTTGCACGTCCCGCGGTCGGTCGCCGTGTAGACCGTGCCGGTGTCGAGGATGTCGACGTTGTCCTTCGGGATCGCGCCGTCGCCGGACCCACCCAGCGTCAGCCCGTACTTCTCGAGCATCGGCTTGAAGCCGTCGGCACGGGAGTTGAACTCCGACTCGACGCAGAACGTCCGCTGGTCGGCGGGCAGCTCCGCGATCTGGGACAGCTTCGTGATGCCGCCGAGGTCCTCGACCGCTTCCTTCCGGACGGCGAACGCGTACGTGTTGTTCATCGGCGCCGGCGCCAGCCAGGTCAGCCCGTTGCCGGCGTCCTCGTCCTTGACCGCCTGCCACTGCTCGGTCTTGTCCGGGATCCCCTCCTTGTGCCCCATGAAGGTCAGCCAGGCGGTTCCCGTGTACTCGTACGTCATGTCGGCGTCGTGCGAGGTCATGAGCTGCCGGACGGCCACCGAACCGGGCACGTTCGTCTCGTCGGTGACGTCGAAGCCCGCGGCCGAGGCGGCCAGCACGGCGATCTTGCCGAGCACGAGCTGCTCGGTGAAGTTCTTCGACGTGACGGTGAGCGGGGCGTCCTCGGGCAGGCTGTCGATCTGCTCGATCGTGCCGGGCGCGGCAGCCGGCACGAAGGACGCTGCGGGCTGCAGCCCGCAGCCGGCCAGGAGGCCCGTGGTGACGCCGGCCAGGGCGGCAGCGGTCAGCAGCCGGCGGGCACGGCGGGTGGTGGGTCGGCGGGTCATCGGAGTCCCTTCGGTCGGGCGTACGTCTCGACGATGCGGCCGAGCCAGTCGATCGACAGGGCGAGCAGGGCGATGAGGAGCGCGCCGGCGACGAGCACCTTCGGCAGGAAGAGGTTCACGCCGGTGGTGATGAGCAACCCGAGGCCGCCGGCACCGATGAACGTGGCGAGGGCGGCGGAACCGACCAGGAGCACGAGCGCGGTGCGGATGCCGGCGAGCATGACGGGTACGGCGAGGGGCAGTTCGACCTTGAGCAGCACCGCGGCGGCGCTCATGCCCATCCCCCGGCCGGCTTCGACGAGACGGGCGTCGACGCTCTCGATGCCGATGATCGTGTTCCGCAGGACGGGCAGGATCGCGTAGAGCACGAGCGCGACGACCGCGGCCCAGAACGTGAACCCGAGCCAGAAGGCCAGGAGCACGACGAGGCCGACCGCGGGGGCCGCCTGGCCGAAGTTCGCGACCGCCAGGATCGTGCCGCTCGCCTTCCGCAGCGGGCCGCGCGTGAGGGCGATGCCGAGCGGGATGGCGACGACGAGCACGATGATCGTCGACACGACGGTGAGCAGGACGTGCTGCCAGGCCAGGTCGAGCAGCCCGGACGGGTTGAGCGTGGTCCGCTCGGTCGGGGTGAGGTCCGCGGTGGCGAGCCACACCGCGAACGCGGCGAGGACGACGAGGATCACGACCGGCTGGATCACCAGCCCGCGCCAGCTGGTCCGCTTCCCGGTCGCCGGGGAGGCGGTGACGACGTCGCTCACCGGTCGTCCCGGCCGTCGGCGGGCACCGCGTCGGTGTCGAACGAGTCGCCGGCGGACCCGGCGGGCTCGTCCCCGAGGTCGACGGCCGGGCTGCTCGGCATCGCCTGGAGGGGGTTCGTGTTCGTCCCGACCGGGGTGTACGCCTGGTCCTCGGCAGCCGCGGCACGGGTGCGGGTGATCGCGTCCATCACCGTCTCGACCGTGATGACGCCCCGGAAGGCGTCCCGGCGACCGGTGACGAGCGCGGCGCCGGCGCTCGAGACGAGCATGGTGTCGAGCGCGTCGTTGAGGGTCGATGCCTCGGAGACGACGGGCAGACCCGCCTCGATGCCCTCCGGGATCCGGTCCAGGCGCTCGAGCTGGCGGCGCGACGGCCACCCGATCGGCCGCTGACGCCGGTCGACGACGACGGCGTGCCCGTGGCCGCCGGCCTCGCGCATGCGCTGCAGGACGGCCTCGGTCTGCTCGCCCGGCGAGCAGGTGACCGCGTCGGCCAACCCGACCTCGCGGACACGGGTGAGCGTGAGCTGCTTGAGCCCGGCGCCCGACCCGATGAAGTTCTCGACGAACTCGTTCGCGGGCTCGGCGAGGATCCGCTCCGGGGAGTCGTACTGCACGATGTGCGCGCCCTCGGAGAACACGACGATCCAGTCGCCGAGCTTCACGGCCTCGTCGAAGTCGTGCGTGACGATGACGATCGTCTTGTGCAGCTCCGCCTGGATCCGGATGAGCTCGTCCTGCAGGCGCTGTCGCGTGATCGGGTCGACGGCACCGAAGGGCTCGTCCATGAGCAGGACGGGCGGGTCGGCGGCCAGGGCACGGGCGACACCGACGCGCTGCTGCTGACCACCGGAGAGCTCACGGGGGTAACGGTCGCGGTAGGTGTCGGGGTCGAGCGACACCAGGTCGAGCAGTTCGTCGACGCGGGCGGCGATCTTCTCCTTCGACCAGCCGAGCATCTTCGGCACGACCGCGATGTTCGCCGCGACGGTCATGTGCGGGAAGAGGCCACCGGCCTGGATGACGTAGCCCATCCGGCGGCGCAGCTCGTCGCCGTCGATCTTCGTGACGTCGTCGTCACCGACGACGATGCGTCCCTCGGTCGGTTCGATAAGCCGGTTGATCATCTTCAGCGTGGTGGTCTTGCCGCAGCCCGAGGGGCCGACGAGCATGACGATCTTGCCGGCCGGGATCTCGAGCGTGATGCCGTCGACCGCGGGCTTCGCCTGGCCCGGGTACCGCTTCGTCACCTGGTCGAGCAGGATGCTCCGGCCGGTGACGTCGGTGTCGGGCGCGGTGGTCGGGGAGTCAGTGCTGGACACGGATACCTCTCGAGGTGGTCAGGCGGCCGAGGCCGAGGAGCAGGAGGTCGAGGACCAGGGCGAGCAGCACGACGCCCACGGTGCCGACGACCACGGAGTTGAGGGAGTTCGCACCGCCGAGGCGGGAGAGCCCGGAGAAGATGAAGCTGCCGAGCCCGGGGCCGAGTGCGTACGCCGCCACGGCGGCGACGCCCATCACCATCTGCGCGGAGACCCGCACGCCGGTGAGGATGATCGGCCACGCCATCGGCAGTTCGACCTGCACGAGGGTGCGGAAGCGGCTCATCCCGATGCCCCGGGCCGACTCGACGACGGCGGGCGGGATCTCGTTCAGCCCGACGACCGCGTTGCGGAGGATCGGCAGCGCGGCGAAGAACGTCACGGTGACGACGGACGGCACGACGCCGAACCCGAGCGGCACGAGCAACAGGCCGATCACGGCGAACGAGGGCAGGGTGAGCCCGATCGTGGACACCTCGTTCGCGGCGGACCGCAGACCGGGGATCCGGTAGACGAGCGCCGCGAGGACCACGGCGATGACGGTCGCGAGCACGACGCACTGGACCACCAGTGAGAAGTGCTGCCAGGACGAGAACCAGATCTGGTCCCATCGCTCGGCGATGTACTGGAACACCGGTTCTCCGCTCCCTCCGGTCGGCAGTTCGACCCACGGAACGGGGCACGAACGGCCCCAAGCTACGCAGGTCCCCGACGTCCGGCCGACTGCGGGGCAACCGTTCCCGGGTGAACACCCATCGAACGTGCGATGAGAACCCCTGATGAGAGCAGAGCTGTACCGGGCACCCTGGGAGAACGGTAACGATCAGGAGGGATCGTCGGCTACAGGCCCGATCCGCGCCCCGTGACCTTCTCGCGCACGGCACGCATCCGCTCGACGACCCGGTCCGACTCCTGCACCGCGACCCGCTCGGCCGTGAGCAGCAACCCGGCGACCTGCTCCGCGGTCCGTCCACCGCTGTCGTTCCACCGGGTCAGGTCCCGCACGCGGGCCATCCGGACGTCGGGAGCGGGGCACCACGTCACCGGGGACCCTTCGGACACGGCGAGCGCGTGCCAGACGAGGTCGAGGGAGCGCTGCACCGGCTGTGCGTGCACCGCGTGTGGACCACCGGCAACGTCGACCACGGCGCCGACCAGGCACGCCCCGACGAGGGGCCGGCCGGTGACCTCGGTGGCGGCGGCGCTCGAGGCGGTCCGGGTCCGTCCGCGGTCGTCGAGGTAGGCGAACCAGGCGTGCTGGATCCACCCGCGCTCCACGACGGCTCGTGCGTCCGAGAGCACGCGCTGCAGGTCGGCGAGTTCGGCCTGGTCCGCCTCGAGACGCCGCAGGTGGGCTGCGGTGCGTCGTGCGGCGAGGTGGTCGAGCGCCCGCCGGACCCGGCTGCGCCGGTCGGGGACGGGACGACGGGAGGGAGCGGCGTCGGTGGCGACGTCGTGCTGGACGCGGAACTCGAGGGTCATGAGGGCCCCTCCCGATCTTCACGTGCACGGATGGTGTGGGGAGACGGTAACCCCGGGCTCCCGGTGGCGGTAGCCCCCGTCGTCCCGTCGTGCGCGAAGCGGAGGACCACTCGCTCAGTCGTCGAGGACCGCGTCGATCGCCCGGCGCGCCACCGCACGGGCGGACGGCTCGTCACTCACGGCGAGGGCCGAGGCGATCGAGACGGCCCAGCCGCGCGCCCGCCCCCAGGTGTGCGGGTCGAGGCTGCCGTCCTGCGCGGTGAGGCGACCCCGGAAGTCGGCCCGGGCCTCCCGGTCGAACGTCAGCCAGGCGGTCGCGAGGTCGACGGCCGGGTCCCCCGCCGTCACGTCGCCGAAGTCGACGACGGCGGACAGCCGGGCGCCGGTCGGCCCCGTCTCGACGAGCAGGTTGAACGGGTGCAGGTCGCCGTGCACCCAGACGGGAGGCCCGGCGTACCCGGGCAGGTCCGCCGCCGTCCGCCACGCGGTCGCGAGCTCGTCGGCCCGCGGCACGGGGTGTGACGCGAGCCGGGTGGCGACCGCCTCGGTCCTGGTGTGCAGCGGGACCGCACGCACCGGGTTGGCCGGGGCGTCCGCCGGCGCCGGCACGTGCAGGGCGGCCAGGAACGCGGCGAGGGTCTCGGCCACCGACGTCCCACCGGTCCTGCTGCCGATCGTCTCGCCCGGGAACCAGGGCACGACGCTCCACGACCAGGGGAAACCGAGGGCCGGCCGGCCGGTCCGGACGGGGACCGGGACGGGGGCGAGGTCTCCGACGAGGCGGGCGACCTCGGGCAGCCAGCGCTGCTCGTGCAGGGCGAGGGCCGCCGCCGCGGCCCGCCGAGGGAGCCGGACGGCGAGGTCGACGTCGGGACCGGCACCCGGGCGGAGCGCGGGGCCGATGCGGACGAGGACGTTGTCCCAGCCGCTCGCGACGACCGTGAGCGACCGGTCGGCGAGGTCCGGGTGCTGGTCGGCCAACAGAGCGCGGACGAGGGGGACGTCGACGTGGACCTCGGCTCCGGGGGTGGGCACGACGGCGATCGTAGCCGGGCGGTCGTCCGGGTTCGTGTCGTACCGTGCCGACATGCATGGATGGCAGGAGCCCAGGCGGTGGGCCAGGACCGGTCGGTGGCTGCTGGTGCCGATCGCCGTGCTCGACTGGTTCGCGCTCGTGCCGCAGCCGGTGTTCGTCGTGGCGTTCTCGATCGCCGTGGTCGGTCTGGTCGGGATGGGTGCGGCGCTCGTCGTCCACGCCCTCGGACGCCGACGGGGCACGATGGCGGCGCTCGGGGTCCTCATGCTCCTGGGCGGCCTGGCGATGTTCGGACTCGACCCGTTCCCGGGCTCCGTGCCGTTCCTCGAGCCGTGGTGGCCTGAGGTCCTCACCCAGCCACAGCACGTCGGCAGCGCCTACTGGCAGCTCGCGGCGCTCGGCGTCGTCCTGACCGGGTTCGGGCTGCTCGCCACACTGCTCGTGGCGGCCTTCACGGACAAGCCGGGGGCCCCAGCGCGCTGAGGCCCCCGGTGTGCTCCGGTCACGTCGCGGTGCGTGCTCGTCGAGGTCAGCCCTCGGGCAGGAACCAGTCCCTCGGGTGGGGGTCGGCGGTCAGCTGTCGGCGCGGGCCGGTGGGGGCCGCCCACTGCGCCGCGTTCGCGAGGACCCGCTGGATGTCGGGGTGGTGGTACACCGGGTACTCCTGGTCGCCCGGCGAGAAGTAGAACACCTTCCCGAGCCCGCGGCGGTAGGCGACGCCCGAGCGGAACACCTCGCCACCGGCGAACGTCGAGAGGAAGACCTCTTCGTCCGGGCGCGGGATGTCGAAGTACTCGCCGTACATCTCCTGGCGGTCGATCACGATCGGGTGCGGGACCCCGGCGGCGATCGGGTGCTCGGGTGCGATGGTCCAGACCAGTTCGCGCTCCCCGTCGTTGCGCCACTTCAGCGAGCACGTCGTGCCCATCAGGCGCGTGAACGGCTTCGAGTAGTGGCCGGAGTGCAGCACCACGAGGCCCATTCCGGCGTGCACGTGTCGGACCACCCGGTCGACGACCTCGTCCGCGACCTGGTCGTGGGCGATGTGCCCCCACCAGAACAGGACGTCGGTGTCGGCCAGGCGCTCCTCGGTCAGGCCGTGGTCGGGCTCCTGCAGCGTGGCGGTCGTGACGGTGTGGGTCGACGCGTGCTGGCCGTGGGCCGGGTGCGTGCCGTCGGCACCGTCCGCGCCGGGGGCGAGTCGGGCCTCCAGTCCGGCGGCGACGACCGTGTGGATGCCGTCGGGGTAGTGCTCGCGGACGGTCTCGTCGCCGCGGGTCTCGTGGACGTTCTCGTTCCAGACGACGATGTTCACCGGACCACCTCGACCTCGTGTCCGGCCTGCGCCGACGCGTAGATGGCGTCGACCACGCGGCTCCGGTGCAGCGCGAACTCGCCGTGGTGCCCGTCGTGCAGCCCGGAGCGGATGGTCGCGAGGAACTCCTCGATCACGCGCTGGTGGTGGCCCGCGGGGACCTGGACACCCGGGCGGGTGACCGTCGGGACGCCCTGCTCGTCGGAGTACAGGGTGACGGTGCCCTCGGTGGCGTAGTCGCGGACGAACAGGCGCGCGCCACCGGTCGAGCCGAGCAGCTCGACCTCGATGTCCTCGACGTCCTTCGAGTAGCTGGCCCACGACGCCTGGAGGAGCAGGCTCGCGCCGTCCTCGAAGCGGAGCAGGGCGCTCGCGAAGTCCTCGACGTCGAACGGACGACCGGTGGCGGCGGACACCGGGTCGCGGTCGCTGCCGCCGCGCCCGGCGCGACCGAGCTCGTTGTACGTGACGGCGCTCGCCGTCACCACGCGCGGCTCGCCCATGAGGTGCAGGGCGATGTCGAGCACGTGCGAGCCGAGGTCGATGAGCGGACCGCCGCCGGCGGTCTCCTTGTTGACGAACCAGCTGCGGATGCCGGGGATGCCGGCTCGTCGCATCCAGCTCGCGCGGGCGTGGTAGACGTTCCCGATCGGGCCGGTGCCGGGCGCGGCCAGGGCACCGTCGTCGGTGGTGTCGACGGCGTCACCCGCCGTCTGCCCGCCGCGCAGGTGCGTCGCGAGGAACTGCACGTCGGCACGGCGGCGGTGGTTGTACGCGACCTCGAGCACACGGTCGTTGCGGACGGCCGCGTCGACCATCTCCTGCGCCTGCTCGCCGGTGGTGGCGAGGGGCTTCTCGCAGAACACGTGCTTGCCGGACTCGAGTGCGGCGATGGCGATCGGGTGGTGCAGGCTGTTCGGCACGCCGATCGACACGATGTCCAGGTCGTCCCGGGCCACGAGGTCCTGCCAGTCGGCGTACGCGTTCGGGACACCACGGCTGGTCGCGAGTTCGCGGAGCCGTTCGGGTTCCTGTCCGGCGAGGGCGATCACCTCCACGCCGGGGAGTGCGGTGAAGGCGTCGAGATGGGTGGTCCCGGCGAAACCGAGGCCGACCACCCCCACGCGCAGCGTCTTCGATGCATCGGTCGTCTGCGACATGCGTCAACGCTACCCAGATTCCGATCGAATCGATACGACCACATCGCTCTGGTCTTTCCTGACCGTTTGACCTACCTTCAGATCACATCCGCGCAGGACGGCGGCACCAGGGGGTGTCGACGAGCGTCCGCGCCGAGGGATCAGGGGCTCGTCCGATGCAGCACCGCACCATCACCACCGCCGCCCTCGCGGCCGTGATCGCACTCGCCGTACCGACCGGGGCCTGGGCCTCGTCGCCCGGTGGTCACCACGCACCGCCGACCAGGACGACGGTGTCGTACACGGCGAGCGACGCGGTCATCCCGAACCCGTCACGCGGCTTCGACCACACCACCGAGACGCACTTCCGCGCCGACGGGACCGGGTACACCCCGCTCGACGCCGCGACGCTCCGGGGGTACCGCGCCGAGGGCGTCACCCAGATCGTCCGGGTGTTCTACATGGAGGCGTTCGTCGACCAGCGACGCCTCAGCCCGGCGTGGCTCCGGCTCGTGCAGCGGGACTACGACACCGCGCGGGCGGCCGGTGTCGGCGTGATCACCCGCTTCGCCTACGTCCAGGGCGGCGCCTGGCCGTACACGGCACCGTACGGCGACGCCGACCTGCCGACCGTGCTCGCCCACATCGAGCAGCTCACGCCGACCCTGCGCCGGAACGCCGACGTGATCCCGACCCTGCAGGAGGGCTTCATCGGCCTCTGGGGTGAGGGCTACTACACCGACCACTTCGCCAGCGACCCGGCCAACCCGGGCGTGCTGACCGAGGCGGACAAGGAGGCCCGACGCCAGGTGGTCCAGGCGGAACTCGCCGCCCTGCCGAGCAGCCGCTCCATCCAGGTACGCACCATGCAGATGAAGCAGGACGCGCTCCGCACCACCTCGGGCACCGCCGGGGCGCTCACGCCGCAGCAGGCGCACGACGGATCTGCGGCGTCCCGGATCGGCCACCACAACGACTGCTTCCTCGCCTCGCCCGACGACTTCGGCACGTTCCTCAGCGACCCGCTGTCACTCGACCAGGACTACCTGGCCGCCGAGTCGCGGTACGTGCCGGTCGGCGGTGAGACCTGCGCCGTGAACACACCGCGGTCCGAGTACCCGTCCGCCTCGGCCGAGATGGCGAAGTACCACTACAGCTACCTCAACCTCGACTACAACAAGGACGTCCTGGCGTCGTGGGGGGACGCCGGCATGACGGACGCCGCGAAGAAGCTCGGCTACCGGTTCACCATGACGTCGAGCACCGTGACCTCGGGCAAGCACGCATCGGTGTCGGTGTCCGTCCGCAACGACGGTTGGGCGGCGCCGTACAACCCCCGGCCGGTGCAGCTCGTGCTGACGAACGGGCACCGGCGCGTCACCGTCCCCGTCCGTGCGGACGCGTCGTCGTGGCAGCCCGGGACGACCGCGACGGTCACCGCTTCGCTCGCTCGGGTGCCGTCCGGCAGGTGGCACGTCGCACTCGCGCTGCCGGCCCCGGAGCGGTCGATCGCTGCCGACCCGGACTTCGCGATCCAGACCGCGAACGTCGGGACGTGGGATGCCCGCACCGGCGTGAACGACCTCGACCAGGTCGTCTCCGTCCGACGCTGACGCGACCGCACCACGCCCCGGGCCCCGTCACGGCCCGGGGCGTCATGCGGTCCCCCAGCGCCGGTCCGCCACGATGGTCGACATGACGCCTCGATCCCTGTTCCGCGGCCTCGCGATCGCCGAACTCGTGACCTGGACGATGCTCCTGGTGGGCATGCTGCTGAAGTACGGCCTGGGCGCCGGTGACTGGCCGGTCCGCATCGGAGGCGGGGTGCACGGCTTCGTGTTCCTCGCCTACCTGGTCGTCACGACGGTCGTCGCGGTGAACCAGCGCTGGTCCTTCGGGGCCACGGCACTCGGTTGGCTCAGCTCGGTCGTGCCGTACACGACGCTGCCGTTCGAGGTCGGCGTCGCCCGCCGCGGGAAGCTCGACGGCCCGTGGCGCCGTGGTCCGGCAGCCGGGGATCGCCCTGGTCCGCTCGACCGCCTGCTCTTCGTCGTGGTGCGTCGCCCCGTGCTCGCCGCCGTCGTCGGCGTCGTGCTCGTCGCGGCCGTGTTCGGCGTGCTGCTCGTGCTCGGTCCGCCGGTCCCGTCGCGCTGACGGCCGGTCCCGTCGCGCTGACGGCCGGTCCCGTCGCGCTGACGGCCGTTGGTCGGGCGGCTCGCGCGGAGCGGCCCGCACGGACGCAAGGCCCGGTGCCAGCTGGCACCGGGCCTTGCGGTCTGCGGTGGGGTCGTGCGCCTACAGGCTGGCGAGCGCCGCGTTCAGCGTCGACGAGGGACGCATGACCGCACTCGTCTTGGCGTCGTCGGGCCGGTAGTACCCGCCGATGTCCGCCGGGTGGCCCTGCACGCCGTTGAGTTCGTCGACGATGGTGCGCTCCTGCTCACCGAGCGTCGTCGCGAGGCCCTGGAAGGCCGTGGCGAGTTCGGTGTCCTCGGTCTGCGCGGCGAGCTCTTCGGCCCAGTACTTCGCCAGGTAGAAGTGGCTGCCGCGGTTGTCGATCGAGCCGAGCTTGCGTCCGGGCGACTTGTCCTCGTCGAGGAAGGTGCCCGTGGCGCGGTCGAGCGTGTCCGCGAGGACCTTCGCCCGGGCGTTCCCGGTCACGCCGGCCAGGTGCTCGAGGCTGACGGCGAGCGCCAGGAACTCCCCGAGGCTGTCCCAGCGCAGGTAGTTCTGCTGCACGAGCTGCTGCACGTGCTTGGGTGCGGAACCACCGGCACCGGTCTCGAACAGTCCACCGCCGCCGAGCAGCGGGACGACCGAGAGCATCTTGGCCGAGGTGCCGAGTTCCATGATCGGGAACAGGTCGGTCAGGTAGTCGCGGAGCACGTTACCGGTGACGGAGATCGTGTCCTCGCCCCGACGGATGCGCTCGAGCGAGAAGCGCATGGCGTCCTCCGGCGACAGGATCTCGATCTGCAGGCCGTCGGTGTCGTGCTCCTGCAGGTAGGTGCGGACGAGGCCGATCAGGGCCGCGTCGTGGGCTCGGGTCTCGTCGAGCCAGAACACCGCGGGCGAGCCCGTGGCGCGGGCACGGCTGACGGCGAGCTTCACCCAGTCGCGGATCGCGACGTCCTTCGTCTGGCAGGCACGCCAGATGTCGCCCGGCTCGACGTCGTGCTCGAGCACGGTCGCACCGGTGGCGTTCGTCACGCGGACCACGCCGGCACCGGGGAGCTCGAAGGTCTTGTCGTGGGAGCCGTACTCCTCCGCCTTGAGCGCCATCAGGCCGACGTTCGGCACCGACCCCATCGTGGCCGGGTCGAAGGCGCCGTTGGCCCGGCAGTCCTCGATGACGGCCTGGTAGATGCCGGCGTAGCTCGAGTCCGGGATGACCGCGACGGTGTCGTGCTCCTCGCCGTCCGGACCCCACATGTGGCCGGAGGTGCGGATCATCGCGGGCATCGAGGCGTCGACGATGACGTCGCTCGGGACGTGCAGGTTCGTGATCCCCTTGTCGGAGTCGACCATGGCCAGGTCCGGCCCGGCGTCGATGCCGTCCTGGAACGCCTTCTTGATGTCGGCCCCGTTCGGCAGCGCGTCGAGCCCGGCCAGGATCGAACCGAGTCCGTCGTTCGGGGTGAGCCCGGCCGCGGCCAGGTCGTCGCCGTAGCGCGCGAAGACGTCGGGGAAGAACGCCCGGATGACGTGCCCGAAGATGATCGGGTCGGAGACCTTCATCATCGTGGCCTTGAGGTGGACCGAGAACAGGACGTCCTCGTCCGCGGCGCGCTGGATCTGCTTGCGCAGGAACTCCTCGAGCGCGGCGACGTGCAGCACGGTTCCGTCGACGACCTCTCCGGCGAGCACCGGGATGGGCTGCCCGAGCGTCTGCTCGGTGCCGTCCTGCCCGACGAACGTGATCGTCAGGGTGTCCTCGGCCGGAGCGACCCAGGTCTTCTCGTTCGACCGGAAGTCGTCGACGCCCATGGTGACCACGTTCGTCTTCGAGTCCGAGCTCCACCGGCCCATGCGGTGCGGGTGCTTGCGGGCGTAGTTCTTCACCGAGAGCGGCGCACGGCGGTCCGAGTTGCCTTCGCGCAGCACCGGGTTGACGGCGCTGCCCTTGACGCGGTCGTAGCGGGCACGGACGTCGCGCTCGTCGTCGGAGGTCGGCTCGTCCGGGTAGTCCGGCAGGTCGTAGCCCTGCGCCTGGAGCTCCGCGATGGCGACCTTGAGCTGCGGGATCGACGCCGAGATGTTCGGCAGCTTGATGATGTTGGCCTCTGGCGTGCCGGCGAGTTCGCCGAGCTCGGCCAGGGCGTCGTCCAGGCGCTGCTCGTCGGTGAGCCGCTCCGGGAACTGGGCGATGATCCGGCCCGAGAGCGAGATGTCGCGGGTCTCGACCTCGACCCCCGCGGTCTTCGCGAAGGACGCGATGACGGGCAGGAAGGAGTGGGTCGCGAGGAACGGGGCCTCGTCGGTGAGCGTGTAGATGATCTTGGCCATGCTGGCGGGTACTCCCTTGTTCGCGCGGTCCGTGCCCCCCACGCTACTCGCGGCGTGAGATGTCTCGACATCAAGATACCCGCCCGGTGGACGGAGGCCGAGAACCGGGCACCTGTGGACAGGAGGTCCCCGGCGAGACGCCCCGCGCCTCCAGGCCGAGCGGAGCCAGGAAGGTCAGCCCGTCAGACCGTCAGCCGGAACACCCGCAGCCCCGCGGTACGGAGCCCGGCGGTCCCGAGCCGGGTCCGGAGGTCACGGAACGGCCGACGGAACCCGGAGACGGCGGTGGCGGCACCGAGCTGGTGCAGCATCTCGGCCGTGAGCGCCCGTTCGAGCTTCGGCGCCAGGCGGGTCACACCGGACACCGTGATGACGATGCGCACGGCACCGGGTCGGAGCAACGGATCGATGAGCTCGGCCGCCTCCTGCGCGCGGTGGAACGCCGGGTCGTCGCCTCGACGACGGATCGCGATGACCGCGAGTTCGGCCGCTCCGGGACCGTCCAGGTCCGGCACGTCCTCGACCCCGACGACGCGCATCCGTGCAGCGTCCACACCGGCCCGGACCGCAGCCGACCGGAGGACGGGGAGCAGGTCCTGGGTACCGGCGAGCACGACCTCCGCCGACCGCAGGTCGATGGGTTCGTGCCGCTCCCGCGGCGATCGGGCCATGAGGGGTCCTCTCCGTCGCTTCCCCTGACCCTACTGACGCACCGGCCGGGAGGGCCGGATCACCCGTTCCGGCCCGGTCGACTCCCAGCGGGGCCGGGTCGCTCCCCCGCGGGAGTCGACCGGAGGCGACGGCGGAGGCCCGACGAACTGGGGCTGTACAAGCGGACAGCTTCGTGCAGAATGGTCTGCGGCCATGATTCCCCCTGACGCAGACCACCCCAGCAGCACGCCCGTCGTGCACCTGACCCGTCGCGCTGCCCTCGCAGCCGAGCGGGCCGGACAGGCTGGGCGGACGAAGGGTCCCGGGCGTGCAGCGGCCACCACGACCCCGGTGGACCGCGGCGCTGAGCCCGTCCGCAGCGTGGACGACCGTGCCGGAGCGTCGCGCGTCGCCGCTCACCGGGTGCCGGAGCGGCACCCGGACACCCGCATCCGCCGGGTCCCGCGCCGCCAGGTCGCCCTCGCGCCGCACGGTCGGGCGGTGGCGGCACCCCGCACGGCCTGTCTCTTATACACATCTGACG